>JAAYQF010000026.1 GCA_012519425.1 Bacteroidales bacterium
AAATAAAATACACCGCCAGGACCAACAGCACAAATCCGATGATATGATTAGGTTTTATCTGTGACTGAAAAGCCACGTATGAAAAAACCATAAAAACCACAAGCGTAATAACTTCTTGCAAAACTTTGAGCTGCACCAACGAAAACGGTCCTCCGTTATTGATAAACCCTATTCTGTTTGCCGGAACCTGAAAGCAATACTCGAAAAAAGCAATGCCCCAACTAAAAACAATAATTCCAAACAACGACAGTTTGTTAAACCACGAATATTCCGCGAGTTTTAAATGTCCGTACCACGCAAAAGTCATAAAAATATTGGAACAAATAAGCAATCCGATAGTAAGTAAAGCTTTCATATTTTATTTCAAACAATTTGGAAGAATTTCCAAAAACTCCATACATTTATCATAATTCAGTTCGTAATAATTTACCCCCAAATGAATCGTCTCATAGTATTTTGCTTGATTATTTTTGTAATACTCTTCCGAAGGTATTTTCCAAAAGTCATGACCTAATTTTTCTGCAATAAACCATTTTTCAATCAATCTGGCTGCTCTTCCATTTCCATCACTGAACGGATGTATATGTACAAATCGTAAATGAATCAAGGAAGCAAAATAAAAAACTTCAATTTCATTAAGATCTGATGAAAGTAATTCGTTTAAATCCTGAAAGAACAATTTCATTTCTCTCTCTACAAACTCAGGCTCGACTGCCAGGTAGGTTAAACCGGCTCTTCCAAAAACACCAACCTGTTCAACTCGATATTTCCCTCTTTTACTCCTTATCAAGAAGGTACTCGAAAATATTTTATGACAATTCAACAGGTTTTCTTCATTGAGTGTATGGCTTTGTGCAAATTCATATGCCGCAATTAAGTCTTTTATTTCTTTAATTTCTTTTCCCACTTTGAATTGTTTCTTATTCATTTCATAATTCATGTAGGAATTCAAATCAACACTGTTCCCTTCAATATTGGAAGAATAAACCGCAGAAGATTTAGTTAAATATTCAAAACCTCCACGGTTTTCCGAAAAGTCAAAATTTTTGATCAATTCAGAAATATCTTTCCCAATTGAATCAGTATAGTTGTCTAAATATTTTCTTTCAGTTATTCTCATTTTTGTTTGTTCGCTTATTAGAAAAGCCTGTTAAATACAGGTCATTTTGACATATTTTTTCAATATAGAAAACCAAATAACCAGAGTGGTATCTCGTTACGAAAACCAACAGTTATTCCATCAAGCACTAAAAAAGCATTATTTAAATCCTTGATTTGCTTTGTTGATTTGCTTTTACCGCCTATTTCAAAATAATATTTTCCATCAACGTAAAAATCTGTGTGTTCCGTATAAGTTACTTTGTGTTTTTGTTGTAACTGATTGAAGAAAAAAGTTTCTCGTAAATTGCCGATTTCAGGATTTTCTGCCGATAGTGCATAACTGTAATTGGTGTTTTGCAGATAAATTTTTTCAGGTTTAACCATTTGCCGCATACCGGTCGCTTTTTGTTTGAGCAACAAAACACAATGCGATTTTTCGAGCAGTTGCAGATAGTTCATCAAACTTACACGAGTAACATCCACCATTTGGCTCAATTGTGAAATATTGGGCGTGAAGGGAACCATTTCCGAAAGTATGTAAAACAGCTTTTTTATTCGGTTGATTGAGTAAAAGTCAATACTTTCTACATTTGGCAAATCACTCTCTATCACTGTATTGAACGTCTGCAACACACGTTCGCCATAACCTGCAATATCTTCCTGATAATATGGATAATATCCGTATTTAAGGTATTTTTGAAAGGCAGGTAGAGCATTTATTTCTTTGTTGAGTCGCTGTGTGATAGAAACATGATTTTCAAGAATATCTTCCAGCGAAAACGATTGCTGTGAGTTTTTAAGTAATCCTTCATAAATAAGAAATTCCCGAAACGATAATCCAAACAGTTGATAATGTCTTACACGACGGCTCAAATCTGCATCAGCCTTAAATATCTGCAACATAGAAGAACCTGTAAAAACAATTTTTAGTTTAGGATAATCATCGTATATATTTTTGATTTCCTGTGCCCAAGTGGGATATTTATGCACTTCATCAAGATACAACTCTTGTCCGCCAAGTGAATGAAAATCATCGGCGAGAGCATACAGCTTATGGGTTGTGAAATAGATATTATCCAGACTTACAAAAAGTACATTTTCGGGATTAGTACCGTATTGCTCTTTTATGTGTTGCAAAAGCATGGTTGTTTTCCCCGTTCCCCGTGCACCTGTAATACCTATTAAACGGTTATTCCAATCAATTTGACTTTTCAGATAACGTTCAAAACGCATATCTGTTTCTTCTAACTTACGATAAAAAGCTGAAAACAACTGTTTCATGTCCTCGTATTATTTTTTGCAAAGATACAAAATGTATTTTAGAAAATACAAATTATTGTTGATTTTGTATTCTCGAAAATACAATTGTGGTTTGTTAAAACTTTAGATTTTTGGAGGTTTTGATAAAGGTACTATCTTTTTCTAATTGATTTGGTGTAGCTGTCCAGATATTTTCTTTTGATTGGTTTTATTATTTCTATTAGATGTTTGTTGACAATTTTAAGATTTCACGGTGATGTGTAGTCGCAAGTATAACTGTTTTTCATAGCCTTTTCAGTTGAAGTTGGCTTTATAACTTTGTGTGGGAACAAAACATCCAAAACACAACCACGTTTTCATTCGTGTCCTACAAAAACTCCCCCAACATTCCCTGCCTCTCAACCTTATACTTTCCCTTGTTTTCCGCTACCGTGCAACATTCATGAAATGCATCGTGCACCAACACCAAAACATGGTTATTGGCAATGGCTTCATCCATCACTGTTTTTTTGGCTTCCATGGCGGTAATGGGAAAGGTGTCGTAGGCCGAAACCCAGGCTAAGGGAACATTGGCTGTAACGGGAATAAGGTCTCCGACAAACACAAAAGTATTTTGAGGATGTTGGGCGTAAACCACCAACTGACCGGGCGTGTGTCCACCAAATAATTTGACGGATACGCCTTCGCAGATAGCAGTCTCTTCAGCGACTAATTTCAAACGACCGGCTTCCAATACTGGTAACATATTCTCCGGAAAATAAGAATCCGCCTCCCTGACATTGGGGTTCAGGAAATTTTCCCATTGCGGTTTTCCTACCCAATAGATGGCATTGGGAAAGGTCAATTGCAGGTTTTTATTTTCATCGTAATGGGTACAATCGCCACAGTGATCAAAATGTAAATGCGTGAGTATCACATCGGTTATATCATGGCATGTCAAGCCGTAAGTCGGCAGCACTTCCTCAAATTCTATAATATCTTTGATGCCATAATACTTGAAATAATCCTTCTGTTTATGCCCGGCTCCCGTTTCAACCAAAATATTCTTATCCGTTGTTTTGATAAGCATACAGCGCATGGTCAGTTTACAGAAATTGTCCTCATCACAGGAATAACGCTTGCTCCACGCCCTTTTGGGTGCCACACCAAAGCAGGCGCCGCCATCCGCGTGAAAATGTCCGGCATCTATGGTGTATATCTCTTTTATTGCCATTTTTTTACTACTTTTGCTTCTTCAATTTTTAGTACGCAAAATTAAGTAAAAACTATATCCCGACCAATTCAAATGCATCATGTTCATTTCATAGCCATAGGTGGAGCAGCCATGCATAATCTGGCTATTGCCATCAGTCAAAAAGAAAATTATCGCGTGACCGGCTCTGATGATGAAATTTTTGAACCTTCCTACAGCAGGTTGAAAGTTCACGGATTGTTACCCGAAAAGACAGGATGGTTTCCTGAGAAAATTCATCCGGGACTGGAAGCAGTGATCCTGGGCATGCATGCTAAAGCGGATAATCCCGAATTATTGCGCGCCAAAACATTAAATCTGAAAATTTATTCTTTTCCTGAATATTTATACGAACAGACCAAGGATAAAACCCGCATAGTGATAGGCGGCAGTCATGGTAAAACTACCACTACCGCCATGATTTTATACGTGCTGAACAAGCTGAATATCGAGGTTGATTATATGGTAGGCGCACAAATCGAAGGCTTTGACAATATGGTTAAACTCTCTGCCAACACAAAAATTGCTGTGTTTGAAGGAGATGAATATTTAACCTCTCCCATCGATTTGCGTCCCAAATTTCATTTGTACAAGCCACATATCGCCATCCTGACCGGCATCGCCTGGGATCACATCAATGTGTTTCCTACCTTTGAAAATTATGTGGAACAATTCAGCAAGTTTGTGGAAATCATCGAACCTAATGGGTGTTTGATTTATTTTTCCGGTGATGAAGAGTTGAAGAAAATCACCTCCACTTTAAGAAGTGATTTGGTACCTCTGCCCTATTCGACTCCTGAATATGAAATTATAAATGGCACTACCTATATAAAAACCAAGCAGGGCTTAAAATCTTTGCAGATTTTCGGGGAGCATAACCTACAAAATTTGCAGGCTGCACGATTGGCTTGCGAACAAATAGGTGTCGGAGAAAATGAATTTTATGAAGCAATTGCCGATTTCAATGGAGCATCCAATCGTTTGCAAAAAATTGTGCAAACTTCTACTGCTGTTGCTTACAAAGACTTTGCACACTCACCATCCAAATTAAAAGCAACCGTACAGGCTGTCAAAGCGCAATACCCAAACAAAAAACTCGTTGCTTGTATGGAGTTACACACCTTCAGCAGTTTGACGCATGCATTTTTAAAGGAATACAAAGGTAGTATGTTGAAAGCAGATGAAGCTTTTGTATATTTCAGTCCCAAGGTGATAGAGCACAAGAGATTACAGCCTATCGACCCACAAGATGTAAAAGAAGCTTTTGGCGGTAACAATCTGGAAGTTTATACGGATTCTGCGGCTTTACAAAGTAAACTCAGAGGTTTGAATTATGACAACACGGCTCTGCTACTCATGACTTCCGGCAATTTTTCGGGAGTGAATTTGATTGAATTTGCCAGGGAACTGTTAGGCTGCAATTAGAGTTTTGAAAAAATATCAGCATTGGTTAAGATGAACAATTAATGAAGTTTATAATTTTGAGATGAACAGCAAGCAAAAATTATTAGATCAGCGTTACATGCGCATGGCGCGTATTTGGGCGGAAAACTCATATTGTGAAAGGCGCAAAGTGGGTGCTTTATTGGTAAAGAATAAAATGATTATTTCCGATGGGTACAATGGCACGCCCTCAGGATTCGAAAACAAATGTGAAGATGAAAACAATATGTCGAAACCTTATGTTTTACATGCTGAAGCCAATGCAATCACCAAAGTCGCCCGTTCACACAACAGCAGTGAAGGAGCAACATTATACGTAACTGCCTCTCCCTGTATGGAATGCGCTAAACTGATCATCCAATCGGGGATCAAACGGGTAGTGTATGGAGAAGAATATAGAATTATGGATGGCGTTGAACTACTTGAAAGAGCCGGTATTGAAGTCGAATTGCTGCTGCTCGAAGAATTACATCAGTCAAAATAAAGAAAAGAATGAGAAAAAAGAATTATTCGTTGGTTGCCATCGTCTTGTTGGCATTAATAGCCGGTCTGATTTTAGGAAACCTGCTCGCATCAAGGGAAAAACGGAAATTTAATGACAATTTCGGCAATATCTTTAAGAGCATTCTCAAAACGGATAATAAGATTTCCGAGATATTGCGCCTTATCGATACTTACTATGTAGATACGGTTGACATCGACAATTTGACGGAAGAAATGGCTATTGAGCTGATTGCGCAATTAGATCCTCATTCGGTTTATATTCCGGCAGATGAACTGGAGTTGGTAAACAACGAATTAGAAGGAAGTTTTTCAGGAATTGGCGTGCAGTTTAATATACAAAACGACACCATCACCATTGTGTCGGTGATCAGTGGTGGTCCTTCGGAAAAAGTAGGTTTATTGGCAGGCGATCGAATCGTCATGGTAGATGATTCGGTATTTGTAGGAAAACACATCAACAACGAAAAAGTCATGCGTCACCTCCGGGGTCCCATCAACACCAAAGTCAAATTGGGTATCAAACGCTATGGTACACCGGAAATGCTTGAATATACCGTTACACGTGGACAAATACCTGTTAGCTCCATCGACATCAGTTATATGGTTACACCCCAAATCGGACTCATCAAGGTGAATAAATTCGGCGAAACTACTTATTCTGAATTTTTAGTTGCCATCGCCAAATTGAAAAATGAAGGTGCGTCAAAATTCATCATTGATTTAAGGGAAAACAGCGGCGGATATCTCGATCGCGCCATCTCCATGATCAATGAATTTCTTCCCGCCAATCAATTGATCGTTTATACCGAAGGAAGGTCATATCCTCGCTACGATGCACTGTCCAATGGAACAGGAAGTTGCATCAACAATCCGGTGGTTGTCCTGATTGATGAGTTTTCAGCTTCAGCAAGCGAAATTTTCGCCGGCGCCATTCAGGACAACGACAGGGGAACCGTCATCGGCAGAAGATCCTTCGGAAAGGGTTTGGTACAACAGCAAAAGGAATTGTCGGACGGATCGGCTATCCGGTTGACAGTGGCAAAATATTACACTCCATCCGGAAGAAGCATTCAAAAGCCTTATCAAACCGGAGATGATGAAAATTATAATATGGATATATACAACCGTTTTTTGCATGGGGAGTTCTATACGCAAGACAGCATACAACCAACTGACACTATAGCGTATAAAACCTTGAAAGGACGTACGGTTTATGGCGGTGGAGGTATTATGCCGGACATTTTCATTCCGCGCGACACAACTGAATATACTCCTTATCTGAATCAGGTGATCAATTACAACCATTTGTATCAGTTTGCCTTTAAGTACACGGACAAAAACAGACAAAAATTAATTCTTTACAAGAATTGGCAGACCTTAGAAGAATACCTCAATACTCAGAATTTATTGCGTGAGTTTGTTGTGTATGCTGAAAAAAATGGAGTTAAACCGGTTCAATCGGAGATTAAAAAATCAGGGAGTTTCATCAAGAGATATCTCAAAGCCTATATCTCGCGAAATATTCTCAGTGATGCAGGGTTCTACCCTATTTTGTTTCAGGATGATCCGACTGTAAAAAGGGCAATCACAGAATTGGAAAAAGAATAGAAGTTGATTTAGAACTCAATGACCTTCCCGTCTTCCGCCAAAATTGTGTTCTTGAATACGGCTTGGGCTTCTTTTAATACAACATGCTGATTGTTATAGCGCGCTGACAAATGCCCGATCACCAATTGTTTCACTTCGGCCAACCGAGCGATGGTTGCTGCCTGCTCCGCAGTTGAATGCATGGTTTTTTGCGCCCTCAAAGTTTCTGAACCGGCAAAAGTAGCTTCGTGATATAGTAAATCAACCTTGGAGATGATGGGTACAATCTCTTCAGAATATGCTGTATCTGAACAATATGCATAGCTGATTGTTTCGTCCGGATCGGTGGTGAGCAAATGATTGGGTATGGTTTTTCCCTCTTCCGATATAAAATCAGCTCCTTTCTTAATGAGATTCCGTTGGGATATGGGAATTTGATAAAAGTCAATCATATCGCGGATGAGATGTCTGTCCTTAGGCTTTTCTTTAAACAAAAAGCCGCTGCAGGGAACCCGGTGTTTCAAAGGAATAGAATATACTTCCACAGAACGATCGGCATAAATCAGCTTATGTTGTGAAGTGTCGAATTCTTGAAAGCTGGCCTTGAAAGGGATGCCGTCACAAAAAAAATTCATTTGCTGTTCAAAAAGTTTTGTGATACCGAGCGGACCATGCACTTGTAATTCAGCAGTCCTGTTGAGTAAAGCAAAAGAAGAAATCAATCCCATCAAACCGAAGCAGTGATCTCCATGCAAATGAGAAATAAAAATATGATTCAACCTCGTATTTTTCAATCCCATTTGTCGCATGCGTATCTGGGCTCCTTCTCCGCAATCTATCATGTATTGCTTGTTACGTAACTCCAGGATTTGGGCACTGGGAAAATTATAACGGGTGGGCAAAGCCGATCCCGCACCCAATATGGTCAATTTTGCAGACATTGTATAAATTCTTAGCTATCGATTTAAAATTTTAGATCTTCACTGTCAGGAAGAAGAACAGGATTCACCCGGAATATTGAGTTGCAAATTTACAAAATTAATGATCTCTTCCTCATCATCCGGATGAAACCACCGAATGTCTTTATCGCTATTAAACCACGTTAATTGACGTTTTGCATACCTACGCGAGTCCTGTTTTACCTTTTGCACCGCTTCCTCCAAACTGCATTTCCCATCCATATACTCATACAGTTCTTTATAACCTACAGTGTTTAAGGAATTTAAATGTTTGTAAGGATAGTACAACTTAGCTTCTTCAAGCAAACCATCCTGCATCATCATATCTACCCGTTGATTGATGCGTTCGTACAATTCCGCTCGCGGTCGATTCAATCCGATTTTGATGATGTTGAAATTTCTATCTTTTTGCTTGCCTATCCTGAGTTCAGAGTAAGTTTTTCCTGTTGTGCTGCAAACTTCCAGGGCACGAAGAATCCGTTTGTGGTTTTGCATATCCACTACTTGTGCATGTTCGGGATCTAAACGCGTGAGTTCCTGCTGAATATATTCCAGTCCCTTTTCGGCATAGATTTGCTGCCATTTTTTTCGCGTTTGTGCATCAACAGAAGGGATATCGTCGAATCCTTTACATACCGCATCAATATACATCATGGAACCTCCAACGAGCAGTACTACCGGATGTTTCACAAAAAGCCTATCTAATAAAGCAATAGCATCCAGCTCATATTGTCCTGCACTATAATGATCAAAAATAGAATGAGTTCCAATAAAATAATGCTGAACTTGCGACAACACCTCCGGAGTAGGAGCAGCCGTTCCTATTTTCAGTTCCTTGTACAACTGACGCGAATCAGAAGAAACAATAGGAGCATTAAAATGATGCGCCAGGTTTATACTGATACTTGTTTTACCGACCCCCGTCGGACCTAGTAAAACTACTAAAGTAGGATATGGAATGATATGTTTAGAAATAGAAACGGATTATATTAATCATCAAACATGCCGCTGTCATCGAAACTCATATTGTCGAAACCTTCATCTTCCAACTCGGTTAAATCAAAATGTTCGTCACCGTAAAAATTTTCGTCAACATTGACATTCACACCTGCAATTAATTCTTCGTCAACAATCGTTTGAGCAGGTGCTTCTCCTTTCGATAAAATGCATTCCGGCTTATCCATCCTAATACCCGGAAGAATTTCTGAAAGTTCCATATAAAATGCTCTCTCATTCAGTAAATCAAACACATAAATCAATTTTTGTTTCTCGTCGGAAATTAAATCCTCCAATTTGGTATCTTCCATGACGAAATTATCATATTCGGAATCGGTGTACATTTCTATCAAAGTAATTTCTTGCTCTTTTCCCCAATCATCACCACATAAAAAGAAACTGGTCAATAAATTCTTTTCATACTTCATTGAATCAAGTATTGCATGATGCAGGTCCAAAAATGTAGCTTCAGAGTCAATGGAAATTACGCGAACAAAGTTATCTACCTCATCAGATAAAATAGTAAATTTAAAAACCATAGTATTTTCATAAATTTAATTTGGACGTAAAAATAGTCATTTCCTGTAAGAAACTCATCATAAACCCCAATAAAATATTAAAAAAATGAGGTTGTCTATTTTCACAGCAACCCCATCTATCACATTTACAAACAACTGAAACTGTCTACTCTTTCAATCTTTCTTCGATTTCCTTGACATTCTCTCTGAAGCTTTTGTCAAATTCCATCAAATCACTTACAATTTTACATGCATGCAAAACCGTTGCGTGGTCTCTTTGTCCTATCAGGTTGCCGATGGATGCCAATGAATTATTAGTCATTTGCTTAGAGAGATACATAGCAATTTGCCGTGCCTGTACCAACTCACGTTTTCTACTTCTGGTTGATATGGCGTCAACTGTTAACGAAAAATACTCACATACGGTATCGCGAATTCTTTCAACGGTTTGAACTTTTGGAGTGATGTCAACAATTCTGCTCACCACCTTTTCGGTCAGTTCCAAATCAATGGGTTGATTTGCCAATGTTGAATGTGCCAGCAAAGAAACCAATGTGCCTTCCAAATCTCTGACATTATCTGTCACGTAACGTGCGATATAATCTATTACCTCTTCTGAGATTTCAAGCCCGTCCCGATAAATTTTATCTTCGAGGATAGCCTTTCTTAATTCAAAATCAGGCTTTTCAATTTCAGCAGAAAGGCCCCATTTAAAGCGGGTGAGTAATCTCTGCTCTAAGCCAACCAGCACCAAAGGTGAACGATCAGAGGTTAATACGAGTTGTTTACCCGTTTGATGCAAATGATTGAACAAATGAAAGAATGTATTCTGAGTAGCCGTTTTTCCTGCAAACTCCTGAATATCATCTACAATCAACACATCAATGGTTTGATAAAAATTCAGGAAGTCATTAACGGAATTGCTTCTTACAGCATCGGTATATTGAATTTGGAAAGTATTCGAAGATACATATAACACACGCTTTTCGGGATAAAGCTGTTTGGTCATTACCCCAATTGCGTTTGCCAAGTGCGTTTTACCAACACCCGACTGTCCATACACAAATAAAGGATTAAAAACGGTCTTCCCGGGCTCGTTGGCAATGCTGATTCCGGCAGTGCGAGCCAATTTATTGCTCTTTCCTTCTATCAAATTATTAAAATTGTAAGATGGATTCAGCTGGGGGTCTATTTCCGGAAGCTTGGGCCTGTGGTATGGACTGATATAATTGGAAGTGTTGACTGACGGTTTTGACTTTTCCATCCCGCCTTCACTGGGAATACGGGTGCCCGTTCCGGATGCCTGATCTATCAAAACCCTGTATTCCAAACGGGTTCCGTTCCCAACCACTCTGTACAGGGTCATGCGTAATAAGTCAATGTACTTCTCCTCAATGTATTCAACAAAAAACTGACTGGGTACCTGAAGTACAAATACCTGATTTTCGTATTGTAAAGGTATAATAGGAGCAAACCAAGTATTGTACGACGTTTCGCTGATATTATCCTTAATAATCTCAAGACACCGATTCCACAATTTTTCAGGTAAAATAGACATTAGTACAAGTACGCAATAGAAAAAATAAAATGAGTATTAAAATTTTAAAAAAACGTGTGCATTTTGGATGCATGTGACTTCTTCTTTTTGGAAAGAAGGGATACAAATTTCAGAAAGATTTTTCAAAAAACAAAACGGAAATTTATTTAGGTTTTTTTTACTTTTTGCACCGCCTTAATTATCAAGTGCTTAAAAAGCAACACTGGAAATCAAGCACTTACACACAAATAACATTAAAAATAATTGACTATAAGCAAATTAACAATTTGATGTTTTTTTTATGATTTGCTATTTGATTTGATGCATAAGTACTGATTTATCAATCATTCATAAAGGAAAAAACTGTAAACAGAAATTAAAACAAAAGTCAAGGTTATTTAGAATAATTATAAATTAGCTTTATGAATTTTGATATGTTTTTAAATCTCACTTGACAATTTTCTGATGATTGAACTTTCATGTCTGCGAACATTCCATCAACAACGTAAAAAAACAAGATTGCAGGAAGTTTTTGCCAAGGGAATTACTGTATCTTTCTATTTGTTTTTGGAGCCAAACAGTGAAAAATGGACATATCTTTTCGGACTTTGCCTCAGGTCAATCAACAACTCATCTGCACTGTTCGACACATTCACCAAATTCATATATAAATTTTTGTCATTTAGAAGCAGTCCCAAGCTTCCCTCCGAATCATTTACTTTGCACGTGATTTGATTCAAATCTTTGATGGTCACATCAACCTGATCCATGGTGGCCGCAAAATCAATTTGTTTTAAATTTCCACTAATAGCCGTAAAATCATCCGTTAACACATGTACATTATGAATCACCTTCGGAATGTCATTTTGCACAATTTTTTTGAGTGAAGAGGAACTTTCAACCAAGTCAGCTGTTGTTCTTTCAATAGATTTTAAACTATTCTGTACACTTTCATCCTCAACGAGTGTGCGAACCGACAACAGCAAAGAATCCGCCTGTGCCGCAATATCCTGAATTCTCGGCAATAAATCTGTCGAAAGTTGATCGAAAAGCCCGACTGCAATCTGTGATGGAAGTGTGTCTCCTGAAAGATGGAACGATTCCGTATTCTGTGTAAATAATAGTTGAATGGCTTTTCCACCCATCAAACCATCATCATAAAGTTCAATGACAGAATTTTTAGGAATACGAATGTTTTTGTCAACTGAAATCTTTACCATAAATGAATTTTCTTGCAGAAAATCATAATTGATACTTTCCACTTGTCCAACTTTATATCCTTTTATAAAAACCGGTGAAGAGGGTACCAGACCATCCAATTTTGAAAAATTAGTATGATAGTAGTGAACAGGTTTGAAAATATCGACACCCTTGAGAAAATTCAGTCCGAAATACAGAACAAATATCGCCACAACGGCGAGTATTCCGACACGTACCTCTCTAGACAATTTAAATTTTTTCATACTTTTCATTTTTTTATTTCGCAATCTTTCGAGCCTCATTGACCGAAATCTTTTTATCTCCCAGAAAAGCAACAATAAATGCATCCGGAAATCTTTTTTTCAACTCAACCCGAAGTTTGTCAATATCTTCGTACTTTGAAGAAGCACCAACTGTATATTTATAGTATCCGCCTTCCCTGTAACAACTCAGTTCTTTTAATCCTTTAAAATTTACATTTGTCGGACTCAATTCTTTTGTTGAGGCCGTAATCTGTAACTTAAACACAGGCTTTTGTTCAACAGTAATAATGTCATCATCTTCTTCCAGAACAAGCGTAGTAGTCGCTTCAACAACGACGGGCTGGTCAACAGAAGCCGAAGAAGAGCCTGACTGCTGTGTAGCGTCATGTATGGCGTCATTATTTACATAACCCAATTTTTTATCGTGGCTGTTTTTGTACTTCACAAAAGCTGAATAGATTGCCTGTGCCATTTCACGCTGTCCGTTAGTACTCGCCAAGTAAAGTTCTTCATTGTAGTTTGAAATAAAACCCAATTCGATCAATACACTGGAACAGGCAGAACGGTGCAGTACCCAGAATCCTGCTTGCCTCACTCCTCTGTCGAACCTTTTAGCGGATCCGACAAGTTGGTTTTGCACATGCGTTGCAAAGGTAATGCTGTTGTCTAAATAAGCATCCATCATAAATTCAAACATGATGTACGAATCTATGGAGTTAGGATCAAACCCTAAATACTTCGTCTGATAATCATCCTCCAAGAGGATAACCGCGTTTTCAGCCATTGCCACGTCCAGGTTGGCCTGCGTTTTAGCCAACCCTAAGGTATAAGTCTCAGCCCCATATGCTGTTTTGTTTTTAGCGGCATTCACATGTATCGAAATAAACAAGTCAGCGTGGTTATTATTGGCAATAACAGCCCGTTGCTCAAGAGGTACAAAAACATCCGTTTTACGGGTATAAACAACTTTAACGTTTTTCATGTTTTTTTGAACAAGTTCGCCCAACATCCTGGTTACTGAAAGTGTAATATCTTTTTCTTTAGATATCCTGCCCACCGCACCCGGGTCTTTTCCACCATGTCCGGCATCTAAAACCAACACAAAATCTTTGTCTTGCGAATACGTTAAAATTGGAAAAAACAGAAGAAGAACGTGCAACAAGCAAACAAAATACTTCATCGGACGATTGAATCCCATATGCTTAAAATGAAACATTTTCAGTTGAATGTTGCAAAATTACAATTTAATCCCGTTTAAGCTGTATAAATAGCAGTAAATTTTCCAATTTATGATAAAAAAACGTTATTTAATCGTATCACGCTATTATTTTACTAATTTTGCAGTTAAATTCATATATCGGTTTGTGTCGAATGGTTAATTGTAAAGTGCTGATTTCTACTTTTATCAGGACGAGCATTGTACTTTTCTGTATGATGGCGTTTCTTTTTTCAGCACAAGCTCAAAGGAGGGTACAAGCCAGTGAGGGCACACGCCTGCCCACCATGGAAACGCCTACTGCAGCAGCACAACCAAAAGACACTGCCAAAACCTCCTCTACCGGCAAATCAGATAAAATTGAAGATATCATACAATATCGCGCCAACGATTCAATTATATTATTGGGCAATGGTACCGCTTTTCTGTACGGAGACACGGAAATCAATTACCAATCCATCAATTTAAAAGCTGACTTTGTAAAAGTAAAAATTGACAGTAGTCTGATACACGCGCTCGGAACCGAAAGTGAAAGCGGAGAAATGATTGGCGAACCTGTCTTTAGCGAAGGAGAAGATTCCTACAACTCCAAAGAATTACGATATAATCTCCGGACAAAAAAAGGATACATTCGTCATGTGGTCACTCAAGAAGGCGAAGGATATATCATCAGCGAGGACACCAAAAAATCGCCGGATAATATCTTCAGCATCAAGGGAGGTAAATACACCACCTGTGACAGTCACGAAAACCCGCACTTTTACTTAAGCATCTCAAAAGGTAAAATTAAGCCGGGAGCATATATTGTAACCGGACCTGCCCATCTGGTTGTAGAAGACGTACCCTTGCCCATCGCCTTACCCTTCGGCTTTTTCCCGTTCACCGACAAGTATTCTTCCGGAGTATTGATGCCGAGCTATACAGATGAAATGACACGGGGGTTTGGCTTAACAAATGGAGGCTATTATTTTGCCATCAGTGATTATATGGACCTGGAAATGAAGGGCGATATTTACACAAAAGGTACCTGGGCTTTGTCAGGCACCACTAATTACGTAAAAAAGTACAAATTTAGGGGTAGTTTGGGTATCAGTTATCGAGAGGACGTGACCGGTGAAAAGGGTCTGCCAGATTACAATAAGGCTAACAACATGAGTATCAGATGGTCCCATTCGCAAGACCAGAAAGCAAATCCCAACTTCACTTTTTCTTCCAGTGTCAATTTTGCCACCAGTGGCTATAACAAGAGCAATGTAAACGCTTATTATCGTCCGGAGTTAAATTCAGAGAACACCAAAAGTTCAAGCATCACCTTTACCAAACGTTTTGCCAGGCTCCCCTCTTTCAGCCTTTCGGGAGGCATCAATGTGAGTCAGCGCACCAAAGACTCAACCATCAATATGAGTTTACCTAACTTAAATATTTCGTACAGTCGTTTTTACCCTTTAAAAAGAAAAAATCCGGTTGGCAAAGAACGTTGGTATGAAAAAATTTCGATGTCATATTCCGGAGCTTTTGCCAACAGTATTCAAACCAAGGAGAATCAATTACTAAGCTCGTCTTTTACGAGAGACTGGAGAAATGGCATGAAGCACACCATTCCCATATCAGCAAGTTTTAATATACTCAAACACATCAACATTTCTCCATCTTTCAACTATACGGAAAGATGGTATCTCCGCTCCGTCAAGCAATCCTGGGATGAGGATGCAAATCGTGTATTAAATGATACCACCGATGGGTTCTATCGTGTATTTGATTTTAATACGGGCATTTCGGCTTCAACAAAATTGTATGGATTTTTTATACCCATCCGCTCAATTTTCGGTGATAAAGTGGACAGAATCCGCCACGTACTCACGCCTAGCATCGGGTTTAGTTACAAACCCGATTTCGGAGATCCGAGGTGGGGATATTATGACACTTACATGAAGGGCGACAATGCAGTAATATACTCTAAATTTGCAGGTTCGCTTCACGGCACTCCAAGCAGAGGCACATCTGGCAGCATCAACTTCTCTTTGGGCAACAACATAGAAATGAAACTGCGTAACGACAAAGACACCACCGGAAAAGTACCTTTCAAGAAAATCAGTATCATAGACAATTTAAGCGCATCGGGAAGCTACAATTTAGCCGCCGACTCCATGCGATGGTCTATGTTTTCTTCAAGCATACGCCTGAAATTACCCAACAACTACTCCTTGAGTTTGAGTGCCAGTTTTGACCCGTATATGTTTGCTCTCAACAGCGCCGGCAATCCCGTCAGGGTCAATCAACTAAGGTGGAATCACGGGAAATTCCCCAGGTTTCAGGGTACGAGCACTTCTTATAGCTACACTTTCAATAATGAAACTTTTAATAAACTGTTTAACAGAAAAAAGAAGCAAGAAACACCACCTGACACGGAAAACGAACAATCACCGGATGATGTGGAAAATCCGGATGTTCAACCAGGTGGCAAACAAACATCCAAACAAACCGGATTAGCTAGTGAAGATGGTTACACAAAAATATCCATCCCGTGGAGTTTGTCCATCAACTATTCGGTTCGTTTCGGAAATACAAATGTTTTTAACAAGGAGAAGATGGAATACGAAATGGATTTTATGCACAATTTTAGTCTGAATGGAAGTATTTCGCTGACTCCTCATTGGCAGATAAGCGGCAATTCTTCTTATGATTTTAAAGCAAAACAATTTACCTACACCAGTATTTCCGTCAGAAGAGACTTGCACTGTTGGAATATGTCGGCCAATATCGTACCTTTCGGGGTTTATAAGTCATACAACTTTCACATCGGCGTAAATGCAAGTATGCTGTCTGATTTGAAATATGATAAAAGAAGTGAATACGGAGTGAACAAGATAACCTGGTATTAGTGAGTTCCGAGGTAGCGGGGTCTATTATGAATTTAAAGTACATACATTTATAAACAATTTTATTCAAAAAAATGAAAATTTCAACAAACAAATTTGTATCCACTGAATATGAGTTATTCGTTGACGGACAAAACGAGGGTGAATTAGAACTCATGGAAAGGGCGACTAAAGAACAGCCCATGTGTTTTGTATTTGGCATTGGCATGATGCTGCAAAAATTCGAAGAAAATCTTATTGGTTTGGAAGCCGGCAGCAAGTATGAATTCACCATAGATGTTGATGATGCCTATGGAGAATATTTGGAAGAAAACATCATTGATCTGGATCGTTCTGTTTTCGAAATCAATGGAAAACTGGATGATGAAGTAATATTTGCGGGGAATATTGTACCTTTGATGGATTCTGAAGGTAACAGACTGAATGCGCAAATTTTAGATGTAAACAATGAATATGTAAAAGTAGATTTGAATCATCCTTTAGCTGGTGAAACCTTGCATTTCAAGGGAAAAATCCTTGAAGTCCGTGATTCAACAGAACAAGATTTGAATAAATTTCTAGGTTGTAGTGGATGTAGTGATTGTGGGGATGATTGCAATTCAGAGCATCATTCACACAATTGCGGATGCAAATAAAACCATTTTCTCGTCAACAATCAATTATGTCAAACACCATAGGCAAACTATTCACTTTTACCTCCTTTGGCGAATCGCACGGGAAGGGTATCGGTGGAATAGTGGATGGTTGTCCGCCGGGTATTGAGCTGGATGAAACTTTTATCCAACAAGAACTTAATCGCCGCAAACCGGGACAGTCATCCATTGCTTCACCGAGAAAAGAAGATGATAAGGTAGAATTTTTATCCGGAACTTTTGAAGGCAAAACCACCGGAGCTCCCATCGCTTTCATCATCCGGAATCAAAACCAAAAGAGCCGGGATTACGATCACCTAAAAAACATTTACCGACCTTCTCATGCGGATTATACCTATCAACAAAAATATGGCATTCGTGATTACAGGGGTGGTGGACGTAGCTCTGCACGTGAAACGGCAGCTCGTGTTGTGGCAGGAGCTATAGCCAAATTAGTGCTGAAAAAGATGGGTGTTTGTATCCGGGCCTATACTTCGCAGGTTGGACCTATTGCAGTGACAAAGACTTACGATCAGCTTGATCTTTCCTTGATTGAAAGCAATGCTGTTCGTTGTCCCCAGCCGGAAACAGCCTCAAAAATGATGGAGTATATCACCCAAATGAAAAAAGAAGGTGACTCAACAGGCGGTATCATCACCTGTGTTGCGAAAGGTGTACCCGTTGGACTGGGTGAACCTGTGTTTGACAAGTTGCACGCCCGCCTGGGAGCTGCCATGCTGAGCATCAATGCTGCCCACGGTTTTGATTATGGTAGTGGCTTTGAAGGTGTTGCCATGAAAGGATCTGATGCGAATGACGCCTTTATTTTGGAGGATGAAAATGTGAAGACTCGCACCAATCATTCAGGAGGAATACAAGGGGGGATCAGCAATGGTTCAGACATTTATTTTCGGGTATTGTTCAAACCTGTTGCGACCATTTTCAAAAAACAAGAGACTCTCAACACGAGCAAACAAGCTGTTGAATTACAAGCCGAAGGGCGACATGACCCTTGTGTACTACCAAGAGCAGTACCTATTGTTGAAGCGATGACTGCATTGACCTTGGTTGATTTATTACTGATTTCAAAAGCGACGGTATGGGTAAAACAAGTAAGTGGATAGTTATCATCAATCTAAAATCCGGTAAAAAACATTTTAGAGTTCAGATGAACTATCTTCTCAAGAAATTAGATGAAGCGGGTATCCCCTATCAGCACAGAATTACGGAGTTTGCGGGCCATGCAATACTTATCGCCAGAAATTATGCGCGACAAGGATTTCTGAATTTTTTGGTGGTTGGTGGCGACGGCACCATGAGTGAAGTTATCAACGGAATTTTCAGTACGGGCATTCAGGAAAAAAATCAGTTGAAAATAGCTCAAATTCCCCGGGGAACGGGTAACGATTGGGCAAGATTTTGGGATATGACACGTGACTACAAGGATTCCATACAAATATTCCTACGAGGAAAATCTCGTAAAATTGACATTGGAAAGGTTGATTTTATAATGGAAGGAGAACGCAAAAGTCGCTTTTTTATCAATTCTGTAGGATTTGGACTGGATGCAGCTGTTGTTCACCATACCAACCGATTGAAACGTTATGTCGGCAGTCATTCTTTTTTATATCTTCTCGCCTTACTGGCAGCCGTTTTCAGGTTTAAATCCAAGCCTTTCAAATTATCTGCTAAAGAGCGAACAATGGAGGGTTCACTTTTCACTATGAATATCGCCAATGGTTGCTACAGCGGCGGTGGTATGAAACAAAACCCTCATGCAGTACCGTATGACGGTCTGTTGGATTTGATGATGGCAAGAAAACCTTCTTTCAAAGACATCATCACCGGCCTGCCACTGATTTTTAACGGAAAACTTTTAGAGCATCCGGTGATTGAATCTTTCCGTTCACAGAAAATTTCCCTTCGCACACAAAATGGGCGATATTTCGAAGCCGATGGCATTACTGTCTATTACACACCACCGGTGGAAGTAAGCATCTTACCAGGAGCAATTGAGATGGTTGTGCCATGAATAAGTTTTCCAACTTGACCAAAGAAGCTTGACTTGAAATCGAGTAGAAAAACAGGTTTATAGCACTATTTCTCTACTCGACCAAGTGATTTCTATCTTACAGCATCAACTTCGTAACTTGATTTCCAATCATCAATATCACAACTCCTTGTTTCTGAAGCGTTAAGCTATTATTCCCTTCTTGAGTTATGGTGCTGTATATTTTTTGTCCAAACAGATTGTATATTTCAACAGACAAACCGGCAACAGCATTGAAGCTTACAGTACCATTTTCCACAACAACTTCAGTTTTAAATTCAATACCATCCACTGTAGTTAACTCAGTGCCTTGTGGAGAAGGCACCTGTGTCTCAAAATCGTCTCCGATATTTTGTGTGTAAACATATACATTGTTTTCCTTCTTTCTGCCGGCCGATCTGGTCTTAGAAGGATTTGCAGTCATGGCACTACCCCAAATAGGCAGCGGTTCTTTCCCGAAAGGCAGATAATCTTTGAAATATTGATTTTCAATTATACTACTGATCATCGACTTATCAATTGTTTGAGGAGTGTTCACGGTATACAAAATCACTTTACCGCCATCAGCAGCAAAATTTACAGTAGACTCGACGTCAGGAGTAAACAACTGATCACCATATTCACCACCACTGGCACCTTGTATTAAGAAGTGAGAGCGTGCCGGAATGGACATATCTGCAGGTATTTCGATGATATTGGACGACTCTCCATCCCCGGCTTTGGTATAATACTGTACACTCCAACCACCAATGTCAACCGGATTATCAGTGGTGTTGTACAACTCTATATAATCATTGCTATAAGGTGCGCCGGAATTACCTCCACCGCCAAAAACCTCGGTAATAATTACATCGGGGAGATCAACAACTGCTGATGCATCAATGGCTTTTCCGCTTAGGACTTTGGTAATATCATTAGCTCCGGCACTTTTTAAGTTAAGTAAAGCACTGTGTATTCCAACTTCTACCGGCTTGTAAGTAACAGTTAAAACTTCATTATCAACAACTCCTTGGGTATGAGCAATGGAATAAGCAGACAAAGTAAACAGATCCGAATCTTCACCGGTAACCGTCAAGGAAATATCTTCGGTCAGATTAACTCCTGATACCGTGATGGTCTGTTCGTCTTGTTCAAGCACAATTGCAGACATAACAGGAATTGTATGTTCCGTAACAACAATGGTCGGATTAGTTGAGTTTATTTGTGAAGGAACTGAATTATAAACCACCACATCATCTATAAAAATATTGGCAACGTTATCCGTGCTGCTCTTGCCTATGAAAGTAAGACTTTCAATATTCGCATTGTCTGCTAACTGTGACTTGGACAACTCATCGCCAATAAGTTCCCCATTTATATACAAATCGAATTTAAGGGGTGAAACGGAACAAGTTGAACCATTATAGGTATAATTGACAGTACCGGAATTCTGATTATTACCTATAATCTCGATACTATGCACTACTCCTTGACTAATCTGATTTTTTGTCAAGCCGGCAACGGACCATTTTCCGGATTCTCTGAACTGTAATTCAATAATCCCATCTTCTTTAAAAGTAAAATTCAAAGCAACAAAAGATTGAAATCCGGTAAAATCACCGCTGTTGGCATACATGGTTCCCGCACCCTGTGAGAACACCCATGCCCCCGAACTTGCCGTCGCATTGCCTTCAGCATCACCGAACAAGACTTTAAATGATGTATAAAACTCTTTGCCGGCTGCGTATTCAACAATAGGGGAAATTTTCGTTACAGAAGTAGTAGAAGAAGCCACTCCCCTGACCAGTGCACCTTCAGTCATTAAGACATTCGGGGTAGCAGTTAAAACGATTGGAGCATTCGGAGCAACTGCACCGGCTCTTACAAAAGAAGTCCCGGAACCGACAGGCCCAGGTAAAAAATCTGTAGAAGCTGTTTGGCCGGTATATTCTCCGACATCGTAGCCAAATGATTGACTTGCAGTCTGACCGTTCACTAAATGAACAGACAGAGTCAAAAGTAACGATAGCAATATTTTTTTAAAAAAAATAATTTTATTCATAAACAGTAAACTTTAGATAATTAATAATATTTTCATTGTAAAGCCGGCTTCGGGTTAAGTGCGTTTTAATCCTGTTAAATGAACACAATCTGATTATATCAACAGCACATTCATGACAGATCAGGTCAAGAGGATTAAAAAGCTCCGCAAAAATAGCTATAGAAAAACAAAGATAGTATGTAAAAAGTAAAAAAGTTGACTTTAGGTCAAAAATTTTTACCATTTACTTTTTGCAAATTTATAAATTTAAAGGCAAAAGGTAAATATAATGCGTTTAATAGACACAATTAGAAATAAATCATTACCTTTGCATGCTTTTCTAAAAAAGAAGCAATCCATCTTAGTTACTTTATTGTTTTATTACGAATCCATCTCTTTCGGATTTCATTTTTTAATGTCGTATGAAAAATAAGTATATTGATTTAATTGAACAAACTTTCGAGTTTCCCAATGAAGAATTCACTTTGGTTGACAATGAACTTGAATGGTTTGGTGTTCCTTTGATGGACATCATTAAACAATATGGAACCCCACTGAGAATCTCATATCTTCCTAAAATAGGAGATAACATACAGAGAGCGAGGCGCATGTTCAACGTTGCCATGGCAAAAGTGGATTATAATGGCGAATATCATTATTGCTATTGCAGCAAGAGTTCTCACTTTTCATTTGTCATGGAAGAGGTACTTAAACACGGAGTTCATCTCGAGACCTCCTCTGCTTTTGATATAAATATCATTGAATCTTTGTATGAACAGGGACAACTTAATCAAGATACATTTATCATTTGCAACGGATTCAAACGCCCTCAATATGTTGAAAATATTCAAAAACTAATTCATCAAGGCTTTAAAAATGTAACCCCTATATTGGATAATAAGTTTGAATTAGACTTGCTTTTGAAAAATTTTGATCACGAATTTAATGTCGGTATTCGGATTGCATCTGAAGAAGAACCCAAATTTGACTTTTATACTTCACGTTTAGGTATTCGGTATAAAGATATTATACCTTATTATAAAAATCACATTGCCAATAACAAACAGGTAAAATTAAAGATGCTGCATTTCTTCATCAATACAGGCATAAAAGATACAGCATACTACTGGAACGAACTGAATAAAGCCATCAATCTGTATTGTGAATTAAAAAAAATATGTCCCGACCTCAACAGCCTCAATATTGGCGGCGGATTTCCCATACAAACCCATCTTGACATGGTGTATGACTACGAATATTTAGCTGAAGAAATAGTAGCACAAATTAAGTCAATTTGTGAAAAACATGAGGTACCCGATCCGGATATATTTACCGAATTCGGATCTTTTACGGTGGGAGAAAGTGGTGCTATGCTTTATTCCATTGTCAATCAAAAGAAACAAAACGACCGGGAGCTGTGGAACATGATTGACTCATCGTTTATGACTACACTTCCTGATACCTGGGCAATTAATCAACGCTTCGTCTTTTTAGCCATTAACAATTGGGATTCTGAGTACGAACGTGTCAATTTGGGAGGATTAACGTGCGACAGTGAAGACTTCTACAATGCTGAAGTTCATTCCAATGCCATCTTCCTGCCAAAAATACAGCAAGATAGGGAACAATATATAGGTTTTTTCCATACCGGAGCTTATCAGGAATCATTAAGCGGATATGGCGGAATTCAGCACTGCCTGATCCCGGCACCCAAAATGGTTATCATTGATAAAGATGAAGACGGGGAATATTACACCAAACTCTTTGCTAAAGAGCAAAGCTACAAATCGATGCTAAAGATTTTAGGCTATTGATAAAGGGGGTAAAGTCTACCCAATCGTTCAAACTCGCTGCCGCGCAGCTCAAACATAAACGATTCTTTACGTCAACCTCACTTGTCTTTTGGCTCACCAGGTAAGGTCGAGTCTCATTGAACAAGGGTTAGGCTACTTTCCTCTTTAGCACTTATGAAACACCGGCATTTATCTTGTTTTTCAGGGGATTGGCATACATCTCAAGAATTTTGGTTTTTAGAAAATCCATATCTTTTTCTTCTAAATCGATTTTCTCGATTTGTTTATCCATGTATTTTTCAAAATCTATTTTTTCCCGGAGAGAATAAGACTGATGGAACCTTTCAGTGGTATGCAACATATCATAAGCAATCATATTCACCTTATAAATGGTGTAATTGCCGTGTATTTTCCGGTCAATCAACTGAGCAATTGCCTTAAACAACTCATTGCGAGCAGGATACTTTTCTTGTAAATCAAATAATTCAGAACTAATTTCCGGACTGATCTTATAAACCACTCTCCCTTTATAACCCATCAAGCCGGTTTTCATGTTGAGCAAATCATCTTCAGGACTTTTAAGATGTCCCGGATTATCCCTTTTTTGTTGAAATTCTTTCGCTTTCAGATAATCGCAAGGATCGTATTCGTACGAAATAGTCAGGGGACAAATATGCAATGCTGCTAAATTTTCCACAACACCACCTGAAGAACCTCCCATATTGAACATTTTCAGCAAACTCTCCTGCGTTCTATCATCGGCATCTTTTGCCCTACCCTCCCGTTGAGCAATCCAGACGGATTGATTTTTATCACGAATAGTATGTGCAATATAAGCAGAAAGTAACTGCAAGGTTTCAAGCATTTGCTTTGCACCTGGACTGCGCCTGACAATAAAACTTTTATTTACCCTTACAAAATCCTCTATCCATGGATATATCAAAAGATTATCACCTATGCCAATTTCTACCGTATCCACACCATTATCAACAAGTTGACTACATAAAAAGGCAGCATCCAACACGATATCCCGATGATTGGAGATATATAAAACAGCACGATTCTTATCGATATTTTCAAGTCCGGTCAATTCAACACCCTCAGTAGTATTTTTTTCAATCATCTTCACAAAACGATTGACAATAAACTTCTGAAAATCGTAGATATTGTCATAGTTAATGAGAAGTTTCTTCAGTTCATCGGTAGAAGATTGAGGTGACAACATCTTGAAAAGATTCATGAACTGGGGCTCGTTACTCAAACGTTCGAGCGCGACAGGCATTTCTTCTGTATTATAACACCGTATGGAGTCGAAATTCATAACAGTCATATCACCTAAAAAGAAAATTCAAATAGATAAAGATTGCCGGTGCAACCATCAGCATGCTATCAAACCGATCAAGTAATCCTCCATGTCCGGGTATGACATTTCCGGAGTCTTTCACATGAACCGTTCTCTTCATCAGCGACTCCATCAAGTCTCCGAAAGTACCGAAAACCACAACAATTACGGCAAAAAACAGCCATGAAACTAAACTAATATCAGTAATGAAGATAGAGCACACATATCCAACTAATATTGCTACTAAGGCACCTCCTGCAAATCCTTCCCATGTTTTTTTAGGCGATATTCTTTCAAACATTTTATGTTTCCCTATCGCCATCCCAACGAGGTAAGCACCTGTGTCGTAAAGCCAAATAGTGGCAAACATGGCAATCAACAACCATGGATGGTAAGTCTTATCTATATATAAAATATAGTTCAGCAAGGAAAATGGCAAAGCAATGCAGACCTGTCCCAGGAGAAAATAAGCCCAATTATGCAAGGGATTTTCTTTCTTGCGATACAACTCAAGAATAAGTATCATCACCACGTAAAGTGCATAAACAAAATAAATAAAATACCGCAACAAACCAGAGGCAAAGAAAAAAGAGGTGAGAAACAAAATTACACTTCCCGTAACGGCAAGTATTGGGCTTACTTCAATTTGGCTTTGGACATTGGTTAATTTATGAAACTCATGAACTGTCCAGGCAGTGATAATGACAAATACAAACGCAAAGGTATACGGACTGATGAGTATTGAGCCTACAACAATCACAACAAAAGATAATCCGCTCAGTGTGCGTTGCAAGAAATTATTCATGGAATCTTACGGGTTCTTTTATTTTTGCTGAACAAAGATAATTAATTCTTTCGGACCATGTGCTCCCAGCACCAAAGTTTTTTCTATATCTGCTGTCCTGCTAGGACCGGTAATTACTGAGACTACGGAAGGAAAAGAAGATTTTTTATACTTTTGCCGAACACCTTCCAGTGCCGCATGTAACTCATCAACCAACTGATTTTTATGTGCAATGACGATGTGAATGGATGGATATACGTGAAGCTGCCTTCCTGCTTTTGAAGCAGAACTAACCAAAACACTTCCCGTTCGTACTATCAGATACTCACATCTTGTGACTGCCGCCACCAAATCCTTCAGATTTTCTTCATCAGTATCAACAGGAATCTTGTGTTGATGTAATTTTTCTGCAATGGATGCATCCCTGGTAAACAGACCCGACAAACCTTTTTTTTGCATCAGATTTGACATTTTTTCATACATATCTTGTTCATCCTCACAAAGGATACACTCGCCTTTTAAAGACTCAAGCATATGACAAAAATAAGCCATCTTATCCATCTCAGAGAGAGAAAGGATATCATCCTGAAAAAACTTATTTTGAGAAAGGTCCTCTTCCAAACATTCGGCTTGACCGTCTTTGGGATCATCTGTAATGGTCCGGCTTGCATAAGCACGCTCCATTCTTTCAAGAATTATCTGACGTGAAGATGGTTGCTTCATTCATATCCGTTTTACGCTTCTTCGGTGTTATCTGATTCGTTTTCAGATTTTTTTGTGGTTTGATCCTCCTGCTCTTGAGTCTGAACTTTCTCCTGAGTTTGCTCGGTGGTTTGTTCAGCAGTTTGTTCCTGAATTTGCTTTTGATCTTTCTGATCGTCACTTTCATTTTGCAGCATCAACTCATCATGTCGCGATGCCCAGGGACGTGGCCCAAAAACTTCTTCCAGATCTTCGGCAAAAATCACTTCCCTCACCAACAACAAATCTGCTAATTTACGATGGCCATCAGCATGTTTTCTCAAAATTTCTTTAGCGCGCTCGTACTGCTCGGCAACAATTCTCTTAGCTTCGGCATCGATCAACTCAGCAGTTTTTTCACTATAAGGTTTGGTGAAACTATACTCATGTGCTCCGGTAGAATCATAATAACTCAGATTAGGCAGTTTATCACTCATTCCAAAGTATGCAACCATGGCATAGGCTCTTTTTGTAACCCGCTCCAAATCGTTGATGGCTCCTGTTGATATTTGATTGAGAAAAATCTCCTCAGCTGCCCTTCCACCCAAAGTTGAACACATCTCATCCAACAAATGGTCGCGCTCAGTCAGCTGACGTTCCTCCGGCAAATACCAGGCTGCACCCAATGCCTCTCCCCTCGGAACAATAGTCACTTTCACCAATGGGTTGGCGTGCTCAAGCATCCAACTAATTGTAGCATGCCCTGCTTCATGATAAGCAATCGATTTTTTCTCAGATTGGGTGATGATCTTATTTTTCTTTTCTAAACCTCCGACTATTCGGTCAACGGCATCCAAAAAGTCCTCTTTACTCACAGAAGTCTTGCTTTTTCTGGCAGCCGTCAAAGCCGCTTCATTACAAACATTGGCTATATCTGCTCCTGAAAAACCCGGAGTTTGCTTGGCTAAAAAATTAACATCCACCGTTTCATCGATTTTTACCGGACGCAAATGCACATTGAATATTTCTTTGCGTTCGTGAACATCAGGTAAATCAACATGAATTTGTCTGTCAAATCGACCAGCACGTAACAAAGCTTTATCTAATATATCGGCACGGTTGGTAGCAGCCAGGATGATCACCCCACTGTTCGAGCCAAACCCATCCATTTCCGTCAGCAATTGGTTCAGGGTATTTTCTCTTTCATCATTACTTCCCATATTAGGATTCCTTCCACGAGAACGACCTACCGCATCAATTTCATCAATAAAAATGATACAGGGTGCTTTTTCTTTTGCCTGACGAAACAAATCACGAACACGCGATGCACCAACTCCTACAAACATCTCAACGAAATCCGAACCGGACATGGAAAAGAAAGGAACGTCTGCCTCCCCGGCAACTGCTTTGGCCAATAGGGTCTTACCGGTTCCCGGAGGTCCAACCAACAAAACCCCCTTAGGTATTTTACCACCCAAATCAGTGTATTTTCCCGGATTTTTTAAGAAAGATACAATCTCCTCTATTTCCTGCTTGGCTCCTGCCAGTCCTGCCACATCTTTAAAAGTGACCCTATCAGCAGCGCTGCCCTTGTCAAATAACTGTGCCCTTGATTTACCCACATTGAATATGCCTCCGGGTCCACCGCTTCCACCCATCTGTCCGGACATCCTTCGCGTTATAAAAACAAAGAAAAGGATCAACAACAAAAAAGGTAAAACGCTGTACAAGAAAAGCTCCAAATAATTCTTACTTTCTTTGTACGATACATGCTGAAATTGTATTTCAGAAATGAATTCATCAAATTTTTCAACACTTGAAATTCTTACCGACACCTTTCTGTCAGGCTGATAAGTTTTATATTGTTCTCCAAATATTTCCTTTAAATAAGGAATGCTGTCCTTCACAACAGCCTCAACCTGATTTTTCTGTGAAAAAACTTCTATGCTTTCAATATATCCATCTGCAACATATTGTTTAAAAACGGGGTATGATTCTATTTCTTTGACTGCGGACCTGTTCCCCAAAAAATTAAACCCTATCAAAATCAAAATAATAATTCCGTACACCCAAAACACATTAATTCTTGGTTTCTTTCCCGGAGGGGTTTTTCCGGTGCTGCCTTTAGGTGGTGTTGTCTTTATATTCTTTTTTTCCATACCGGTGTCTTCAATTCAATTAGTCCATCCAAATCAATTCTGCATCTTCCCACAAGTGCTCAATATCGTAAAATTCACGTGCCGGACGCTGAAACACGTGCACAATGATTTGTCCGTAATCCATTGCAATCCACTCACTATTCTCGAATCCCATAGAAGCAATTGGCTTAATATCGATATGTTCAGCAACATAATCTTTAATAGAACTGGCAATTGCACTAACATGTACATTGGAATCTCCTTCACTGATTACAAAATAACTACAAGGAGCTTCTTTCAGTTTTTGCATATTCACCACGACAATATTTTTGCCTTTTTTCTCTCGTATTCCTTCTACAATTTTATCGATAATTTGCTCGTTTTCAATAACTTTAACTTTCTTTGCCACAATATCATTCAATATTTAAATAATGCCACAAATATAGTCTTAAAATGCTGAGTAATAAAATCTCTTAGATATTTTTACACTTCGGAATCGTGAAGGGTTCCACACTTTAAATTCTTAAATAAAAAGACGGTATCTCATAAACAAATATTCAACTAGTAAATAGTAAGGTGTTTTAGAAGTGTCCAAATGCAAGGCACTGAGATTGAGGGCAAAGGAGCATACTGAAGTATGTGACTGAGCCCGTGCTTCGACAGGCTCAGCAACCATCGAAAGTAACGTGGTTGCTGAGCGAAGTCGAAGTGCAGCAGTTGGGCACTTATGAAACACCGCTGAGTTTGGGCGATTTAGCTGCTTGAACGCTAATTTTTCGAGCAAAGCGGGCGCAGTCTTGATTTTTTTTTGCTTCGTTTTTTTAGTCTGATTATCAATTGAATTTAATGTCAGATTGTGTGTCGGCAGATTTGATTTTTGCGAAGCATGGGTAGATTTTTTTGTTTTTTTCTCTGCATTGGCAAAGCAAGCTTTTTCGCTAAGTTTTGGTTTGAGCGTGGGCTTGCTGATGTACTTGCTTTAGCGTTTGGGTTTATTTGGACTTATCCATATTGATAATAATAAACCAATACCTACAATCACATCAACAATATTCCAAATCTCTCTACCAAGCGCTATTTTTAAAAAAGGTTGAAACAGTATAGCCAAACCTCCATATATAATCATCTCTACTTGTTTCCCTTTTTTGTAAGCTTGATAAGCAAGAATTGCAAAACCAACAAGACCTGCAAATCTTACAAACTGATAAAAACCGTATGGCATATCCAACAAGCACAGAAAGAAAAGACCTGCAAGAACAACTTTTGTTATTGTAGACAAATTATTTTTCATCTTTAAAGCTTGAAAAATCAATTGTCTTAATTTCTTTCAATTCGGGGATAGAAATAGTTGAAAGCAAATCACTGAGGGTTTCATTTTTAACAACGTCCTGTGAGTAGTCTCTATCAAAAAGGTACTCAACTGCACCAAAGCGGTCTCGAATAATTTCATCGTGCAACTCAAGATGTGAACGAAGAAAACGAATAAATTTAATCTCGTTTTCATCCATTTTTTTATTTGCCATTGCAAGACGTAACGCAACCTCAAGAATTAAAAGCTCCTGAACAGGGCTTAATTTCGTGGCTTTTAAATATGCATAAAGGTCTTCAATTATGTGTTTTCCTTTTTCTTTAAGAGCAACAAGCAAATCATCTAATTCATCAGATAAATCAATATCTTTAAAATAGATAGAAGCCTTATTCAGCGCTTTCATTTCCTTAATTTCCATCTCATCGATACACCCATCACAGGCTATCGTGCAAAAGGCAACTTTAAATAACAAATGTTGAAATTGTTGTTTTTCTAGTGTCATATTTATTCATTATTTGTAGGACGAAAACCAATACGTGGGCGTTCTTCCTTCATTTGTAAATCTTGTTTTTCATTATCCCATTTCCTTTTTAAGGCCTCATATTTTCTAATTTCTGTAAGCGAAACTGTAGGTTTATTATCGCTTATTACTTCCAAAAAAATGGACATTGTAATCCTACCTCTTACCTTCAGAGCTTTTCGGGAAGCTTCGTCTATTAAAAATTTTAAATCACTTGACACGTAGTTCTCTGTCAATGAGGCTAATTTGTCATAGTCAAGCCCTAGGTCTATCGGTCTGTCTTTCAAGTAAAGTTTAAACATTGCTGACCTTGCATTCTTGTCAGGTGGCGACAAATAAACTGATTTATCCAAACGTCCGGTTCGTAAAATTGCAGGGTCAATTTTTTCAGGACGATTTGTTGCACCAATTACAAAAATTCCTTTTTCTCCACAATTTGTCATCTGAGCCAAAATCTCATTTACTGCCGAAGCATGCATTTGATGAAGATCTCCTTCTCTTGATGGTGCAATTGCATCTAATTCATCAATAAAAATTATTGTTGGCGCTTTTTCTTCTGCTTCTTTGAAAAGTCTTCCAATATTCTCTTGTGTTGCATTAATATATTTACTCTGCAAATCGGAAGGCTTTATCATTACAAAATTATACCCAACCTCTTCAGCAAATTTTTGAGCAATAAAAGTTTTTCCACAACCCGGCGGCCCATATAATAACATTCCGTTTAACATTGGAATACCGTATTCTTTGTATAATTCAGGATCGTTTAAAAAATCTATTACATCTTCTTTGAGTTGTTGTTTAAGGCTTTCCATACCTGCAATTTGATCAAAACCCGTCCCTTGCTTTTTCTCCTGTTTTCCTCCGGCTTTTACAAAGGTTTTTTGAATGTCATTTGTTTCTATAATCATTTCACGCTTTAACGCTTTGGAAAACTCTTCTGCGGTTTGAAAACGGTCTTCAATATCAATAGATAAAGCCTTTGTTAATGTGTTTTTTATGTGTTCATCAATTAAATCATCATTCGCAAGGGAAAAATTTAAAGGTTTACTTCTTGCTGCTTCCAATAATCCTTTCCACTTGTTAATCGGTTGATTTAGGATGTTCTCATTAAAGAAAGGAGGAATACCGAATAGCAAATGATACAACAAAGCTCCAATTGAGAATAAATCACTTTGCGGAATAAAAATCCCATTTAGTAATTCAGGCGCAGCATGAAATACCGACAAATACTTAATTGAAACGCTTTGTCCGTTTTCATGAATAGTCCTCGCTTGTTCAAACCCTGTTAAAATAGGTTTGTCTCTTTTTGACGAATAATCCAGTTTTATTGTATTAGGATTTATTCCGTTATGAATTATTGGGTCTGACAGATTATGCAAGTAGTCAATTGCTTCGAGTAGCTCAATAATGATAGGAATTGCAGTATAGGGTGAAAGTGTTCCTTCTCTTTTTAACCTTTCTGTAAGGGTTTCGCCACTTACAAACTCATAAGACAGAAAAGCAAACTTTTGTTTCTCAATAATGGTTTCGCCTTCTTCCAAGAGTTTTGGTATATTGTTGTGATTAATTTGATTTAGCAAATTAAGTTGTAATAACTTACCGTTTTCGTCAAAATAAGACGAAGGAAGTGAAGCAAGATTAATTAAATCAAGCCTTACAATATTGCCCGAAGTATCTTTTGCCCGATACGATTGGGCAAAAGAATTATTGCCGATTGGAAATTGAATTTCAAATCGACCGGCTACAGAAAAACCCTTCTGCAATAAGTTTTCTTTTTCTTGCATTAGTCTGTTAAAAGGCTATCATCACCTGTAAGTATTGGTTTGTCAACGCCAGGTAATAGTTTATATAATTCAATCACAATTGGTCTTAAAACTTGTTTACTTGGTCTATTTTGAGCTTTAGCAAGTCCTTCATTAATAAGCATTCTCGCTTTATTCCTGTCGCTCCAGTCATGCATATCAAATTCTTCATTAAACTGATGTAAGAGAGAAATCTCTAAGCTCGCACCCAAACCAGCATCTACGATTGTAAAAGCCATACCTCGCATTGAATCAATTAACTCTTTAGCAACTTTTACATTTTTATCTTTAATTACTTGCGGAATTTGTTCTTTAAATTGTGCAATAGCCTCTTTAACTCTTTCTTCATTCAAGCCATCAACTTTACCTTCAAATTCTTTAAAAGTCTTTTCTAATTTGTAAAAGGCATCTTTTAACTCCTCCTCTGTTTTTGGCCACTCAATTGAATCTTGTATATCGTCAAGTTTTCGTAAATTTCTTCTAAGGTTGTCCAATACTTGTTTTTTACGGTCGTAATCACTTCGACCTTGTTCCAATAATTTTTCAAGTTCAAAAATCTCGTTTGATAGTTTATTCAAAGTATCTTTATCTATAAAGTCGCTTTCTTGTTTAATGATGTTCAAGGTTTGTTTGGCTTTTGATATTTCTGTTTCAAGCCAATTTGCATCAATTTCTTTTTGTGTTGAATTATTTGGCACTTCAACATCTTGAGCGAAATTTAAATATGGGAAAAAAGCAGAAAGTGTTATACGTTCAGATTTATCAACTTTAACAGTCAAATCAACATCACTACCTTCTGGTAAAAGTTCGGGTAAATCCTCACCTGTAATTATTACATCATAAACGCGTTCATTGTAAATTGCCCTTGACTCTTCTGCACCATAATCACCTTGATAAACAGGAATTTTAATAAAGTCAGAAGATGAACCCGGGTTAATTTGTTTTTGTGTCTTCAAACCATTGGCTATGCCAGTTGCAGGTGTTGATTGATTTTTCTCAAGTCCTTTGATTGGTCGAAATACGATTTTTCCACTTGCTTTGCTCTTTATTTCAATCCCAATATTATATGGTAAGGGTGCACTACCAACTTTTGAACCTTGAATAATTGTAAAATCGTTTGGTTCGCTTGGAATTAAATCGCCTTGCTCATTATAAACAAAAACATTAAAGGCATTTGCTTTGCCTTCATTTAATTTCACTTCTACAACTTCTCCAACATCGTCAATTTGAATTTTACCACTTGACCAAGCCTTGTCAGTTCTTACAACTTCGACAAAACATTTTTCAGGAATTTTTCCCTCCGTTTTGTCTTTAAGAATTTTAATTGTTACAAATTCCTCATTTTCAACTGTTGTTGGTTCGTATCCTAAACCAAGTTGAATTTTGGTTTTATCTCGGTTTTTTTCAATTATTTCATCAGAAACATTAACAGTTGAAGCGTATAATGCCGCACCTTTTGCAACTACTGTCATTGGGTCGTAACTTGTGTCAACTTTTTCGGTTACTTGTTCCTTTAACATTTTTCTCAAGATGGGAGAATGAGTGGGACCTCCAACTAAAATTAATGTGTCTAAATTATTGCCGTTTAATTTATTCCTTTTAAGTAATGCGTTGCAAATATCAATTGCCTTTTGAAAAATTGGCTTAACAACGGGAGCAAAAATTGATTCAGTTAGTTCTAAATCCAATTCAATTTCTGTTCCTTCATCATCTTCGGGAAAATCGCCAAGATTTGATAAGATATCGGTTGAAGGAGCAAAAGACAGAGCAATTTTGGCATCTTCTGCAAAATCTTTCAGAGCATTCCTAAAATATTCTAATTCACTACCTGATAAAAAAGTGTCTATTTTAAACTTACTTTTTAGATCCGGAATTAGGATCTCATCAACTATTGCGTAATCAATATTTTTTCCTCCTAAATAGTTGTCTCCTTCAGTATCTATTACTTTCATTATACCGTCTTCAACTTTTAGCAATGCTGCGTCAAAAGTACCACCACCAAAGTCAAAAACCAACCAAAGACCGTTTTTACTTGTTGAATCTAAACCGTATGCCATTGAAGCTGCAATAGGTTCTTGCAATAATTCGCAGTGCTCAAAACCTGCAAGTTTTGCGGCTCTTGAAGTTGCATCTTTTTGATTTATAGTAAATTTTGCAGGAACAGTAATAACAACTGATTTTATTTCTTCGTCTGTAATAAATGATTTTAGCTTTTTTAATACTTCGGAAGATAATTCTTCTGAAGTATAATCTTTATTCATATTAGAACTACTATACATTTTGTCAGTTCCCATCGTACGCTTAAACTCTATGAAAGTATTTGCATCTGATTTCATGGTTTTTAAGGTGCGTAATCTATCTGAACGAAACTGATTTGCAGCTGCATCACCAGCAATAATTGATTGTTTTTTGTTAAAATTAACACATGAAGACATTGTATCTTTCAATGTATCAGTTTTCTTTATTACCGGTTCTCCATTTTCCATTCGGGCAATGGCAGAATTTGTAGTTCCTAAATCTATTCCGTAATCAATTTTTGTTCTTGCCATAATATTTTGATTTTTTAGTTTTTACTCGCCTTGACTAACTTCAATTTGTGCTGATTGTATCATAACACCTTTAAAGTTTACTTGTGGCTTTATTATTCTTGTTATAATTTGCTCATCTGGTTTTAAGTTTTCATCAGGTTTAAAATTAGCTGTAACTTTCATACCAGCATCATAAGGTTTATTTAGCATATCAACTATCTCATAACCATTACCCTCAAAATTTGCTTGAATACGTTTTACTGATGCTGCTAATTGCTTTAAACCTCTTGTTTCGGCATCCATGTTATTGATGTTTTGTTGAATACGGATTATCTCGTCAGCAACTTTTAAAGCTAATGAATGGTCAACATCTTCGACTTTGACCAAAGATGTTTGCTTTTCCTCATTCATGAGTTGCATTTGAGTATCAAGTAATTTTATTAACTGACCATCGAGTTTTAATTGTTCTTCTCGTAAAGAATCAGAGGTTTTTTTAATTTGATCTGAAAGCCCAGTTTTCTCTTTGCCAAGTTGTTTCTTAAGCCAACCAAAAAGAAGGACTGACAACAAAGCGATAAATAATACCGCAATTATCCAATACAAGGTGTTTTTACTTACAGTTTTACTTAATGTCGAAAGGTCTGCACTTGCTTTATCGCTTGTTTCTTGAATTTTAACACCAAGATTATCTGCGATTGTCTGTAAATTGCTATTTGTGTTTGCCAAATTATCTTTCAAAATATTGAGACTATCAGTGGTGGCTGATAGCCTTTTATCAATTTTTTGAATAATGACATTTGCCGTATTTAACTGATTTGCCAGACTTTTATTCGAGGCTTCAAGTTTTTCGATACTGTTTTGTAACTGTTGAATAGTATCAGTTTTAGCTTGTGCAAATAAAGCAACGCTAAAAATTCCAATAGCAGTTATTGTTAAAAGTATTTTTCTCATATTATTATTTTTATTCACATTATTCACAAATTGAAACAATCAAAATAAATAAGCCAATACCAATTACCCATAGAATCCACTTTTGAACTGGAGTATCTCCAAAAAATACAATGCCAGTATTTAGTTGCTTAAATAAATCTTTCAGCGTATTTTTATTTTTGTTATAATGTTCTCTCTGCTTGTTTGACATATCAAAAACTCCTAAACTTACCGTTGCTCTCCATGCATCTGAAATAACATTTTTAAGCTTTTCTAGAGAATATTCAGGAGCATAGGGTATATTCTCTCTCAAAAAGCCACAGCTCCAACCTGACATTGATAGTCCACTAAATGGGCCATTTATATAATTAAGATACTTGACATAGTTATTTCGTTTTTCCATCGCATCGTTTACAGTAGTAACTATCATCCCTAATGCATTACTAGCCACAGCAGTACTAATTTTAGAATACAATTCATCATGTGCTCCCAATTTTAATTTCATATTATCAAGACGAGGTTTGCATGAATTTGCAAAATTTGTAGCATTGGAAATTGTATCATCAAGTGATTGAAATTCTTCAAGTTTGTCAGTAATAAATTTCAAATCATCTCGTACGATATTCTGTTTATCCCTGTAGGGTTTATCGGCTATCCATTCTTCAATAATTTTAAGATTTTCATCAATTCTATTACGAACTTGTCCATTGGTGGAAATATCTTTAGCTAATTTTACAACTTTATATGCTGTATCACCTGGGTCTATATCATTCTTTTTTTGATGTACATTAAAATATTCAATAGCACATTGCAGAATTTCATTTGCCAATTTATTGGCAATCATTTGATATTGTACATTATTTGAACCCCAAACGTTTTTTAGAAAGACCAAATCTTCTTTTGTGTTTTTATAAAGTTCTTCGCCATATTCCTCTGCATCGTTTGGGTTATCGTTTCTTTTTTGTTTAGTAATTTCAATTTGGTTTTCAATATTGTTTAGAGGTCTGTCAGTAAACTTGCCCGAAACATATTGTTTTATTTCATTAGGGAAAGAGCTAAATGCATTAATTAATTGACTTGATTTTATGCCATTGGGTTTATTCAGGTATGGTTTAACTATTTGCAGAATCTCTTCAGCAAACTCTTTCAATATAATATCACGATTTAACGAAATACCTTCTCCTATTACTGTAGTAACAAAATTATTGAACACATCCGACAAAATTAGTTTTCCTTTTAAATCAATAGAAGCTGAAAACTTTTCAGGGTCAAACGAGCCATTATAAGTAGCAATTCCAAGTTGAAGTGTCGAAAGGTTGCTTATTGCAGCGAAGTTTTTAGCCGTTACCGCTGAATCTTTTAAAGTTTTTTCCCAAATCTCGGCAGCCTTTTCAATATGCCCTTCCTTAAGATTATCCAATGCAGCTTCGTCAATATGTCCGCTGTTTAAAAACCAAAAAAGAGCATAATGAACTTTGTTTTTTGCTTGTTCTATTTTACTTGCCGCTTCTTGTACCTTTTCTGCGTTGCGAACAACTTCTCCAAAAAACGAAAAATCATAGTCAAACGCCTTCGTTTTTCCAACTTCTGCAAATCTCTTTATGGTTGCAATTTGCCTTTGAAGTTCCCTTTCAGATGAGTTTCCAAAAAGTCCAAGCGTTCTGTAGGGATTATTTATTACTACATTCATATCTGTTGAGTTCAAAATGTTATTGTTCTTAATCGTAGATCAATTGAAAATTGGCTCTTATGGCTTTGCGTAAGATTAGGATTGTGTGTCGCCTTTTCTCGTTCTATATCTGTCGGTAATGTTATTATATTTTCATTTTTTAAAGTCTGTTTATCAGGGTTGAAGTGTCTTTTTACCATTACTTATAACAGTTGAGTGTAGCAGCAGTAAGGGATTGCGGAATAGTTTTCTGTCAATCGAGACAAAAACTTGAGCGGGCCACAATGCTTGTCCCTGGAGAAACCCTTACGGCATTTACATTTTGTTGGCAACTGGTGTTCTTGTCCTTATGGTTAATAAGAATTTCTATATTTTTTGATTTTTTTTTACTTGAGCTTATACTTTCAACTAATTTTTGATTTAAGTTGTGTGAATATGGTGTCCCAAATTCGGGCTTATACAAAATTTCAAAGTAACTGTCGGTATTAAATTTAGCTAAGCCAATATTGTATTTTTTAAATAATTCTAAGTTGTTTAATGCGGCATTAGCACTTTTACTTGAAAGTACTACATAAGAGATATTTGAAAAGCTTTTGTAACGGAAAGCTTGTTTAGCTGCTTTCTTCCAATTTTTTAGTTTCAACTCAAAAGAAATTATGGAAATTTCTTGTTTTTGTTTGATATAAAATACAAAGTCAGGAATGCCAAATAAACCTTGACATTCTTTGAGATAGGCATTTCCGAAATTTGCTTTCAGATATTTCTCAAACATTAACGACATTTCTAATTCCGTTTGAAACATTATTATTTGGTTAATTCTTTTTGAAAAGCATTAATAACATTGAACCAAGTGGGCAAATGGGAACCATCGCTATTCTCATCCAAAAGGACTTCATTTTCTATTTTCTTGAACAAGGTTAAAGCATTTTTTATTTTGCATTTCAGCTCTTCAATTCTGCCTTCTTGTGTAGAAGGTAAACTTTTTATTTGTCTGTCGAACACATAGAAATAATGCTTATATGGTTCAGACTTTGCAAAATGCCACTTAAATTCAGGAGTAAACATCAGTGGTCTATATTCTGAATCGTCAAAGTAATTTGCATAATCGGGCATTAATTTTTTCATTGCTTGAATATATTCGTAATCTACCCATTGCAAAAGATAACTACTGTATAATCTTGCATTGGGTGCCCTCATTTGGCTTTTTTCCATATCTTGGAAGCGTTTGATTCCAAATGAACGCAAGTTTTCATAAGACCCAATTGTAACAGAATCGGGCATCGCAATACTATATAAAAGAGCTTCGGTGTTACTATAACCCAAATGAACTTCCATTTGATTATCTTTTAAAACTTTAATAAACTTTAAAGCATTTAAAAGGTAATCGAAATCTTTAATTTGTTTACTTGTAAAGTTGTTTTCAAGGATCAGATAAACACCTTCAATATTTTGATGTCCTGTAATCCAGTTTAGAACTTCATTTCGTTTTTCTTCATCCGAAAGCATTATTGTTTTTACAATTACTGAAAGGAGAATCTTTTTTTGAATATTTTTATTCCTAATATAATCGCAAAACGGGGTCACAAAATAATCAGTGCTTTGAGAAAAAAAAGTGGTCGGATTATCAGTATAATATCTTGATGGGATTATTAAATACTCAAAATTATTTTGTACTTGGTAATCTACACACAATTGAGCCAATTGAATGTGACTGTTATCTAAATCGGGTGTTGCAAAGTCTGGTTTTATATTACCAGGGAAATAAGGGTAAGTATCTAAAGTTCCTTTTGCCTCATATAATAAATAAAGTTGAGGGTCAAGAAATCCTGAATGTTTCAGTTTAACATCTAATGCTAATAGTTTATCAGCATCAATGTTTATGGGAGAATAAATCAAACCATTTCCAACTCCATTTAAGAAACTTTCAATATTCCATTTATATCTAAATCCCGTTTGATGATATACTTTCATACTAAATTTGTTTTGCGATAAAAGCGTTTAACATCTTATAATTTCTGAACCTTTCGTAAGGTTGCGTTTGCAAGGTTTTATTTGCAAGTTCTACAATTACTCCATCACGTTTTTTTGTATCAGTTTCTACAACATATTTGTTCTGCATTATATTTTCTACAATTGAGAATTGATTTCCAACACAAGCAGGGTCATACGGATGGACACCTAAATACAGTTCCAGTACAATAATTCCTAGACTAAAAAAATCAGTTCGTGGGTCAATTAAATTTTTATTGTTAGCTAGTTGTTCAGGTGCTGCATAGATTGGAGTACAGGGTCCCATCGGTGAAATTGTTTTAGTCAGTGATTCTAAATCTAAAAAACGCGCAATGCCTAAATCAATAATGCAGGGCATACCATTAGGGCGAATAATAATGTTTTCAGGTTTTAAATCTCTATGAACAATATTTTTATCCCAAATAACAGAAAGTCCTTTTATCAATGAATTGAAAAGAGTGAATATTTCTTTAGTTGTTTTAAATTCTGTCATTACTTCTCGTAATACCTTGCCTTCAATATAATCCTCTACAATTTCAAATTTTTTAGTTTTTACATCAATGTTAAAATGGTGTTGTTTCGGATAAAAGTCAGATTCTAATTCAGAAAGCAACTCCACCTCACGTTTAATTCTTTCAAGCGATGTGAAACTTTTTATTGTCCCCTCTTTAATGACCACCTTACCAACTTTGGAGTGTTCAGCCAAGTGAACTATTTTCTGTCCGCCTTGTGGTAATTCTTTTATTATTGTACAATCTCTAATCATATTGCAAAGTTAATATTAAATCTTCAAATCTTCTTTATCAAGACAAAAAAATGAAGAGGGATGACAAGGTCACAAGGTCTCCGGAACTGATTTATAATAAAAGGGGCTGTCTCGTTTTTAGACAACCCCTTTATACTTTATGTCAATTCGAAAAATTTACCTTACTTCACAATGGATTGGAAGGTAGCATCATCCCAAAATTTAGAAAACTCAATATCCTTGGATGCTTTAGGACCACATGCTGCATCTTTACCAACAGCAGTTTTAAGATTTGAATAAACACCGTCTTTATCATTGGTGCGGGCAGCAACAATAGCTGACAGATAAGCTGTAGTTGCATCCGGCTTTTCTACTGATGCCAGGGTGTTTTTCGCTGCATTGTATTCCTTGTTCATAATTTGTGACAAAGCAGCATTGTTGGAGTTAACTCCTGCAAAAGAAGATTTTGCTTTGGCATAATCACCGGTAGCAACATAATAAGTTCCGGTGGCGTTCTTCAAGTTTCCGGTAGTACCGGCAGCCTTACCAAAATATTCAATAGCCTTGTCATTATCACCTTTTGCCAGGGCACACAAGCCTGCATTGTAATTGGCATCCGGGTTTTTCGCATCCATTCCGAGTGCTTTTGCAAACAATGATGCAGCCTCATCTATTTGATCTTGTTGATATCTTACAACTCCTAAATTGTTGTATGTTCTGATATCAGAAGGATAAGCATCAATAGCTTTCTTATAAATTTCAGCCTTTTCGTTCAAATCGTTTGTAAGCGTAGCGGCATACAACAATTCTTCTACATCTAATTTAGATATATCTTCTTTGGCGTACTTAGCTATCTCTTCATCAGATTTTCCGGTTACCTTAACGATCAGTTGCAATTGAGAACGACGAAGTTGTGGCAAAATCTCATCAGCAATCTGTTTATAAGCTTCAGAAAGATTTTTAATTTCGCGCTCGCGTTGTTCCGGATCGGTATACATTGAGAGTACGCGCAAGATCAATTGTTTGTCTTGAATATTTGATTCTTCCATCAATTTTTGGAAACCTTCCCAATCTTCGGGAGTAAATCTGGTTTCTATTGTAAGAGGAGAATCAATTTTCTTTAATTCTGCATTTAAGAACTTCGCGGTTTCTTTCTGACGTCTTTCAGCCAAAGAGGTGTTTAAATCAACCGGACCATCTGGTGATGCATAAGCAGAAACTTTCAAGTTTTCAACTGTTTTGTTTAACGCATCTTTAGCTTCAACTATCTTTTGAGTCAGCGCCTTGATGTCATCGGTGGTAGTTTCAGACTTGCGAACAACAGACTGATGGATCAAGAACAGAATTTCAGCTTCCGTCATTTCCATAATGTCGCGTACGAATTGATCAGCAATGATGGCAGCACCCAACTCATCTCCGAAACTTTTCTGAGCAAGTTCTGAACTGGCATTCACACCATCAGCTACTTTAACAGGTTTTAAATCGTATTCTTTCTTCTTGTCTACTACGTTAAATTCCAAATACAACTCACTAACCGCTAATTCGGGTACATAATCAAAAGACACGTTGAGGGAATAATTTCCTCCGGCTTTGTAAGCAATCGTTTGATCATTTCCTACTACTTTCTCTCCTTGGAAAACACTTGGAGATCCTTTTACTTCATAACCTTCTGCATTTTTAAGAACAGGGGTAACGGTAACAACAGCATTCTTTTTAAAATACTTTTCAGGGAAAGTTCCGGTAACGGTTGCTTCTACCTTGCCTGCTTTGGTTTCAAGAGGATTAGGTGTGCAATTGAACAAGTTTGGATCTAAATCGGAAAGATTCTTACAAGAGCCAAACAATACTGCAACCGAAACTGTAAGCGCAAATAATAACTGTTTCTTCATATGTAATTAATTGTTTTTTAATGGCTTAAGAACATCCGGATAAAAACGCAGCAGTTTGTAAGCTTATTTTTCAACCTGTGTGCTCCCCAGCCGAATTGATTATTATTGAGTTTTATTCATTAAGTTTTTAAAATTTCAAAAATCCTGACAAAGATACTGATTTCATCGTAATAATCAAACCCTTAATAAGAAATATTTAGAATTTGAACGGGCTATTTAAAAAATGCTTTAAAAATATCATTTCCATTTGCATAGATAAGCAATGCAAACAATAACAACATACCAATGATTTGCGCACGTTCCATAAATTTATCTCCGGGTTTTCGACCGGTTATTATTTCATACAGCAAGAACATGACATGACCGCCATCCAATGCGGGAATAGGCAGAAAGTTCATAAAGGCTAATATAAGGGACAAAAAGGCAGTCATATTCCAGAAAACTTGCCAATCCCATACTGCAGGGAACAATTTACCTATACTTCCAAATCCTCCCAGCTGCTTAGAACCTTCTTTGGTGAAAACCAACTTGAATTGTTTCACATAACTCACCAGGGTATTCCATCCTAAAGAGATGCCGGCAGGCACGGACTCAAGTAAACCGTACTCTACTCTTTTGGTCTCAAAGAATGTATACAGAGGGCGTAAAATTACCCCCATTTTACCACTTTCAGTCAAGGACATGGGAACATGATGTAATTCACCCTCTCTGTAGAAGGACAATAAAATTTCATTTCCGGCGTGCTCATCCAGTGCAGCAGCTATATCCTGGTACATGCTGCACGATTGCCCGTTAATAGCCACAATGCTGTCATTTTTCTGTAGTTGTGAAATGTGTGCAGGCGTGCCTGCCTGTACTTCTTCAACAACGAACGGAAAGCGAATGGTAATCAGACCTGATTCACCGGACGCGAGAATTTGCTGTGCAAAATCTTCAGGCATTTCAATAGTAACCAGGGAATCATCACGAAGCACCTGAACCTCCCTGCCTCCATCGATCAATATTTTTTCTATAAAATCAGATGACTGCTCAATAGCCTGATTATCAACGGCAATAATTTTATCTCCATGCTGAAAACCATTCTTCACCATCGTAGGAGAAAACTGGAAGCCATAATATGCATTTTCAAATGGCAGATACTCTTTTCCCCAGGTAAAAAGTACAGCTGCGTAAATGACCAGGGCTAAAATAAAATTAACGAATACTCCACCTGTGATGATGGGCAAGCGTTTCCACACCGACTGAGCACGATATTCCCATGGTTGAGGCGGAGCAGCCATCTGGGTCTTATCCATCGATTCGTCAATCATACCTGCAATTTTGCAATATCCCCCCAAGGGTAACCAACCAATGCCCCACTCTGTACTTTCAGGATGCTTTCTCCAATCATCGTCAGGCAACTCATCCAACGGAATAGGTTCCATAATGGGTTTACCTTTGTCATCAACCATTCCAACTCCCTGTGAATTCATGGCCTGACGTTCGCCTGGCGGAACATTGGGTGCAAAAAATTTCACACTCCATTTTCCATTGATCTTTTTTGCCCTTACAATTGAAATTTTGGGATTGAAAAACATATAAAATTTTTCCACCCTTACTTTGAATAATCTGGCGAAAAAAAAGTGTCCGAACTCATGCAAAAAAACCAAAATTGACAAGCTGAGTATCAACTGTAACGTCTTGATTAAGAAAGTCTCCATTTATTTCAAAAAAACAATATATGCTAAATTTATTTATCGGCTTATCTCAGCCACCTTCTCTTGCGCCTTTAAGCGCGCCTCTTCATCGGTCTTCACATAATCCTCGTAAGTTGGTTTCCTGATGAAAACCATATTACTCATCACAAACTCAATCACATCACTCATTTCTAAAAAGCCTATTTGTGATTTCAGAAAAGCCTCAACCACCACCTCGTTGGCTGCATTGAGTATGCAGGGCATATTTCCGCCTTCTTCAATAGCCTTATATGCAAATCCAAGATTTCTAAATCTCTCCAAATCAGGCTTTTCAAATGTAAAGTACGGATATAGATTAAAATCCATACGCGGGAAATTTGTCTGTACACGTTCAGGATAAGTAAAAGCATACTGAATCGGCAATTTCATATCCGGCAGGCCCATCTGTGCTTTGATAGACCCATCAACAAACTGAACCATGGAATGGATGATGGATTGCGGATGTACAATAACTTCAATCCTTTCCGGCTGAACCCCGAACAACCATTTTGCTTCTATAACTTCAAAGCCCTTGTTCATCATCGTTGCAGAATCAACCGTAATCTTTGCCCCCATATCCCAATTGGGATGTTTCAAAGCCTGTGCAGGTGTCACTCCCTCCAAAGCTTTCAAATTAAAAGTACGAAAGGGACCACCCGAGGCCGTCAATATCAACTTTTCGATTGAGTCGGTACTTTCTCCGGCCAAACATTGAAAAATAGCCGAATGTTCCGAGTCAACCGGTATGATAGAAGTGCCATATTCCCGGCATAGATCATTAATCAGATCTCCGGCAACCACCAAAGTTTCTTTATTGGCCAAAGCAATGCGCTTCCCCGCTTTAGCCGCCGATATGGTCGGCTCGAGTCCGGCATAACCTACCATAGCAGTCAACACAATATCAATTGGCTCCATCTCTGCTACTTGCACGATGGCATCCAATCCGGCAAAGACTTTCACCGGAATATCCGATAAAGCTTCCTTCAAATTCAGATAATGTTTTTCATTGCCAATCACCACTATTTCAGGCAGAAATTGGTGTGCCTGTTGGATCAACAGTTCAATATTATTGCCTGCAGTAAGGGCATAAACATCAAAAAGCGACGGATTTGCCGCTACCACCTCCAAAGCCTGAGTTCCTATAGAACCTGTTGAGCCGAGTATGGCGATATTTTTCTTTTGGATGTTCAAAATATGAATTTAGAATGCATTCAGAACACAATAACTTCTTCCGGGTTAACAGGATTTCCTTGTTTCCATAGCTCAAAACAGAAATGTTCTTGCATATTTAACACATTATCGTCACCGGTAAATGCAATGACTTCTCCGGCTTTGACTACGTCGCCGACTTTTTTAAGTAACTGAGAATTATGCTTGTAGATAGACACGTAATCATCTTCATGTTGCACTTGAATGATACCTCCGTGGCTGAATGAATAGGAAATATATATGACAGTACCGTTCAGTACACTGACAACCGCCTCGTGAGGAGAAGTCAATATAGATATTCCATAGAATTTTTCCTCGGGGTTAAAGGAAGAAGTAATTACACCTTTGGTAGGTTTGAAGAATACCAAAACACGCTCCGCATCGCCGGGAGCAAGGGATGACAGGTTATATTTTTCATCTCTTTCATAACGCTCCACAAAATCTTTTTCTGCTTTTGATTTTTCAACCAACAGTTCAGCTCTTTCTTTAAAGGTAATCGTATCATTCATCTGTACGGAATCATAGCGAACGTCACCGGAAATTATTCCTTTGACCACCTCTAAATACTTTGCCTGTAATTCCATCTGATTCAACAAGGAATCAACCTGGATCGACTTATTGATAATTTGAATACGGTCGTCCGGACTGCCATAACCCGGCAAGTAATACCTCAAGGGTGTAAAAATGATGATGGATGCTAAAATCAAAAATGTAAGCAGGATAAAAAAGGACAAATAGATAAATACGGTGAACCTGGATAGTCGAATAAACCAGGACTCTTCCAATGTGTTCTCATTCAGTATCGAAACACGATATTGAAAGCGTATCTTCTGCATGAACTTTTTCCATTTTCCTTTTTTCTTCGCCATGTACGATTGTATTATCTAAAGTTTCTTCAAGAATCAGCGACAGTGGTATTTAATTCAATCATGCAAAAGTAAGTTTTTTTTGGCTGAACAGAAAATACAAAAAGCTCAAACAGTTGATATGTTTGAGCTTTTTTATGACTATAAGTTCTTTTTACAGTGCATTCCCAATCATAAACACGGCTGCTAACGACACAATGGCGTACAATTCAGGGAATACCGCCAAAATCAAGGTTTTCCCAAACACATCGTATCCTGAGCCAATGCCTGCAATACCGTTGGCACATAGCTGACCCTGACGGATAGCTGAAAGCAAACCGGTCAATGCCAATGTCAAACTAGCGCCAAAGATTGCCGCAGCGACTCCCCAACCCATGTCGGGAGTCAAATGTGATTGCAGCAAGAAGTATCCGAGAAAACCATACAAACCCTGTGTTCCCGGCAGAGCACTTAAAACCATGTAGTTACCAAAGGCGTCCGGATTTTTTTTCATTGCCCCAATAGAAGCATTTCCCGCAATAGTAACTCCATACGCACTACCAACACCGGCCAAACCGATCATTAAACCAATACCAATATACGCTAAAACAATAGGTTCCATAATTTTTTATTAAAGTTGTTTTTATTTTTATTTTTAAATAATTTTTTCTCTTTCATTATCACTCTTCTGCCGGTTCCGGTTGTTTGAATGGATTGTACTTCCTGCCTCCCCCCTCAAAGCCTGCATTTTTATAAAACTCTACAAAGGTCAGGCGCATGGGATGCACAAATGCCCCCAAGCCTGCCATAAAGATATTCATACCATGGCCGAAAACCATAATTAGCAGCATAATCAAGGTACTCACTACGGGTATATCACCACTCAACTTAAATGCTAAGTCGTTGAACACAAAGCCCATTACACCTGAAGATATTCCCAGGGCGAACAAACGTATGTATGACAGCAAATCGCCCAACAGTCCGGTTGCCATATTATAGGCATCCCAAAGTCCCGCTCCCACATTGATTAAAGGATTCCGTTTAACATCGTTCAAGATGAAGACGAATATAGCTCCCACTCCACCAAATCCGTAATATAAATATTTCACGATTTGCTCATCTATGTCATACACCTGAGAAGCCAGGAAAGTTCCACCCATACCAATGATGATCAGCAGCCAACCCCAATTGGCAAAAGAAGCGGCCCATCCGTGACGAATCACTTTGCTCACAGCCTGAATGATCATTCCGAACAGTATCTGCACCACGCCAATGATCAAAGAAGCATAGAATAATTTGTTGGAATCCAGCATAAAAACCTTGAATTTCTCCAACCAGGGAATATCGGCGTCAATCAAACTAAAACCGAAAAAGGTACCGGTCACCAACCCCAGCACGATGGTAGAAGCCCCCAACCAGGCCGCCAAAGAGAACACAGGTTTCATGGAAGGTTTGGCTTTCTTCCGCAAAATCAATGATGCTATAAAAATAAGTAAACCATAAGCTGTATCACCCACACATAAACCAAAAAACAACAAGAAAAAAGGTGCGAAAAAGGGAGTTAAATCCAACTCATGGTAGTTGGGCAAATCGTACAATTCCCCAATCATTTCAAACAACTTAGTAAATTTGTTGTTTTTCAGCTTTACGGGTACTTTTTCTGTATCTAAAGGTTCTGCCGATTCGTAATAAACACCGGATGATTCCAAATAATCTTCCAATTCGGCTGTGTTTTCTTCAGGACACCATCCTTCTAACAGCATCACCTTCTCATCCACTTGTGCAGTGGTGTTCAACACAACTTTTGAAAAGTCAATCTCACCGGACACTTGTGTACTGAAAGCTTGCAGATCGTGGTAATGCTCAATGGCAAACTGCCTGATAAATTCTTTGGAAGCAGATATTTCTTTTTGGATAGATGCGATTTCTTTTTGGATTTCAGATGCATTTTTATCAGACAACTGAATGGGATCTGCATCAATATCTACCACGACATCAGGTCTGTTGATAGTTACAAAATGCTTGTAAAGCCCAACTGTACCAATTTCAAAAGCATTATACAACACTTCCCATTCCTGATCAAATTTTTGCTCATGACAACTGAAAAAGCGCAGTTCAAAACCGGCATCCTGCAATTCTTGTAACCTCTCGTGTGAAAAATTACCCCACACTTCCATTCTTTCCCACTCCCGCTCGGCTGATTGCAGTTTCTGATACTGTGATTCCAACAAATCGTATTTTTCTTCAATCTCCTGCATCAGGGCTTTTCCATCACTATCTTTCTTTGTTTTTTTAGGTTTTACCCCCTTAGGCAATTCCGGTTGCAATTTCTTCAACAAAACACCTAATCCGGTTTTGAGCTGTATCTGACGGGTTAGTTCCTCGTCCTCCTGGACCCCTTCAGACTTCTCAATGATGTGTAACACACCAATTTCCCTGATCTTATTCAAGAAATCCAGGTATGTCTTATGATACACTAGAAAGGAATATTTTCGCATCTTAACTATCATAGCAACTCCTCCTCTCTTTCTCTTTCTTGCCGTGATTTTACTATTTTCTGAGATGATTTGGAAAGATTTTCTTCATCTTCCATAAATCTCTTTATTTTCAAAATGGCGTCTTCATAACCGGGAATTTGTACTTTTTCAAACAAATTTACCTTTTGCGTGGTTTTTTTACGTGCATGCTCTAACAATTGTACCTTTTGCTCCGCAAAAACCTGTTCGATACCAATCTGAGCCAGCTCCTTCAATTGCGCCAAACCGTCTGCGTACCATACAGGGGCATTGAATAAGCTGTATGGTTTCATTTCATATATAACTTCATCCAGTACAGGAACACGCACAGCAGCAATTTTTCTGACACTCATCCGCACATCCTTCACTTTCAGAAGAGATGTATCAAATTCTCCCCACAAGGCCAACATCTTGTCGTATGAAAGGATGCGGTTCTCCAATTCTTGCTCCAAGCTTTTAATCTCATCTTTTGCTTTCTTAACCTCAACACGCAAAGCACTTTCCTTATTTTTAATGGTAGGAAGTGCACGCACACGCATGTTCAGGTTTTTCTCCAAAGCCTGTAATGATGTTTTATTATATTGAAATTTAATAGACATAAAAGCTGTTTTTTATTTTGCAGTCGTAAGTCCCGGAAACAAAACTTATCATTCCTTACGAAACAAATTGGATCACTTCCTCCAATACTTATCAACCAAATCCTGTCTGATATTCACTTCAGTGGATGTAAAATGCTTGCCGAACAAATCCCAGGCAACGTCTAACATTTGATCTGTATTGAGGTTCACATCAATAGCCATCAAATGCTCCGCATAATCTTTGGCATATGCCAACGCCCTTTCATCATAATCCGTAAGGTCGAAACCATTCTCCAGCTTAGTTTTAGCATTCGCTGCATCAGCATACAAACGCACAGCAGCATTCATTACCTGCGGATGATCCTCGCGTGTTTTCTTACCAATCACCAATTGCTTCAAGCGCGACAAAGAACGGAAAGGATCGACTATCACTTTCCCTATATCCGAATCGCGTCTCAGGAAGAGCTGTCCCTCAGTAATATAACCTGTATTATCAGGAATAGAGTGCGTAATATCTCCACCGGAAAGCGTGGTAACTGCAATGATAGTGATAGAGCCACCTTCAGGAAATTGCACCGCCTTCTCATATATTTTTGCCAAATCCGAATACAAAGAGCCTGGCATGGAGTCTTTGGAAGGAATCTGGTCCATCCTGTTCGACACAATAGACAAGGCATCTGCGTAGGAAGTCATGTCCGTCAACAACACCAAAACCCGCTCATTCTTATCAACGGCGAAATACTCTGCGGCCGTCAACACCATATCCGGGATCAACAGACGCTCCACAGGCGGATCCTCGGTCGTATTCACAAAGCTGATGATGCGATTAAGTGCTCCGGCATTGCTGAATGTATTCTTAAAATACAAATAATCATCGTTGGTCAGTCCCATGCCACCCAGGATAATTTTATCAGTCTGCGCACGCAACGCCACGGTTGCCATCACTTGATTAAAGGGCTGGTCAGGGTCAGCGAAGAAAGGAATTTTTTGTCCCGACACCAAAGTATTGTTCAGGTCAATACCGGCAATACCTGTTGCAATCAGTTCTGACGGTTGTTTACGACGAACCGGATTCACAGAAGGACCACCGATTTCACGTTCTTCACCCTCAACAACAGGTCCACCATCAATGGGTTCACCAAAAGAATTGAAGAAGCGTCCGGCCAGCTGTTCACCTACTTTCAAAGTGGGAGATTTCTTCAAAAACACCACTTCTGCATTGGTTGGAATACCTTCAGTACCACTGAATACCTGCAAAGTAACTTCATCACCCTGAATTTTTACTACCTGTGCCAACTTACCGTCAACTGTAGCCAATTCCTCATTGCCCACCCCTGTAGCACGTAATGAACAGGTCGCTTTCGTAATACGGGTAATTTTCGTGTATATCTTCTGAAAAGCTTTTGTTTCCATATTCTATTTTTTCTTTCTTATATAGTCTTTTCTGCCAGGATGTTTTTTAAATCAGTCTCATAAGCGTTAAACTCCGGAGATTGGAAAGCCGAGTAATTCATTTGCTTTAACACATTAATTACCCGTTTGAAATAATCCATCACATCGACAAAACCTGCAAATTCAAAATCCGCATTACAGATATCCATCACTAAATTTAACATATAATGTTGTCTTTCTAAGGAAGTTACAGCATCCACTTTATCAAAAGCATCCTGTTGCAAGATGGTAAAGTCAATGACTTCCGACTTCCAGAAAGTCACGTGATAATCAACAGGAACACCGTCATCCCCGAGAATATTGATTTGCTCATTTACCTCTTTTCCCCGTTGAAGAATCGTTTTCATATCGTTCACCAGGCTGGTCCATTGCGGAGAAATTACCTCAGATATATATGATTCAAATTCGGGATATTCAATGTATTTAGAATAACTATCGATTGGATTGACAGCCGGATAGCGTTTATGGTCGGCCCTGGACTGTTCAAGTGCATAAAAGCACCTTGCAGCTTTTTTAGTGCCCTCGGTTACCGGCTCTTTCAAGTTTCCTCCGGCAGGTGACACTGTACCAATAAATGTAATCGAACCCGTTTCTCCATTTTTCAGATAGACATAGCCGGCACGGGAGTAGAAGTTCGCAATGATGGCTGACAGGTCCATGGGGAAAGCATCCTGACCAGGCAATTCCTCCATACGGTTCGACATTTCACGCAGTGCTTGCGCCCAACGCGAAGTCGAGTCTGCCATCATCAGCACCCTCAAACCCATGGCACGATAATATTCGGAAATCGTCATGGCCGTATATACGGAAGCCTCACGTGAAGCCACCGGCATATTCGAGGTATTGGCAATGATGATGGTACGCTCCATCAACTTGCGACCGGTATGCGGATCATCCAATCTGGGGAATTCCACAAAAATCTCCACTACCTCATTGGCCCTTTCACCGCAAGCAGCTATCACTACAATATCAGCCTCAGCTTGTCTGGAAATGGCGTGTTGCAATACCGTTTTTCCCGTACCGAAAGGACCGGGAATAAAGCCGGTGCCACCTTCCACAATAGGATTAACAGTATCAATAATACGTACACCGGTTTCCAATAATTTAAAAGGGCGCGGTTTTTCCGAATGTATATTAATGGCTTTCTTAACAGGCCATTTTTGGATCATATTCAGCTTGATATCTTTGCCATCTGCATCCGTTACAACGGCAATGGTATCCATGATGGTATATTCTCCTTCTTTGGCGACACTCTTCACCGTATAAGTTCCTTCGAAAGCGAAAGGCACCATAATTTTATGGGGCTGATGATTTTCTTCCACCTGACCCAACCATGAACCGGCTTCCACAACATCTCCCGGAGATGCCAGCGGCACGAAATGCCATAGGGTTTTCTTATCGAGTGGGAAATTATATTCACCACGGTTTAAAAAGATACCTGTCAGTTTGTTCAAATCATTTTGCAAACCGTCGTAGTTTTTGGACAATAATCCGGGGCCTAAGGTAACCTCCAGCATATGTCCGGTAAATTCCACCTTGTCGCCCACTTGCAGTCCGCGTGTACTTTCAAAGACTTGAACAAAAGCATGATTTCCGGTAATTTTCAGCACTTCCGACATTAATTTGGTATCGCCAAGCTGAATGTATGCAATTTCGTTTTGCATCACGGGACCATCTGCTTCAACGGTAACTAAGTTGGAAATGATTCCTTTTACTATTCCTTTTGTTGACATTATTAATAGTATTATAGGGTATTATATTGATACGTTTTATGCGTTAATTTTTATTCCTTCCTTCATAGATAGCAGCAACTCTCTAAAAATTTGAGAACCCGATTCCACGGACAGCATCCTCCAGCGCTGCAGCATCTCAACTCTTAATACATAAGCCAATATTCTTTCGATAGAAAAATAATTGAAGAAGGTGTGTTCATCCAACCAATCCCACTTCAGAGCATCAATTTTCTTTTCACGCTCCAACAAATCCGTATCTTCAGATAATTTAATTACCTCTTCCGTATATTCAAAAAGATTGGCCACTCCGAAATCCCGGGCGTGACTACTTCTTAAAATCTTAGCAACTTCAGTACTTCCAACTATCAGTTTTTCTTGCGGCAATTGATGCTTACGGCAGAAAATGGCGGTCAGCAAATTATTTAAATTCAAATTAAACTCAAACCAGGCACTTACAAACTGATTGGATGACTGCATCGCATGATCATAATACAAACCGGATAAATAATCTTCTTCTGACCATCCCTTTAGAAAATCCTCTTCTGATTTGATTTGCTTATAAAATTTAGCAAAATAAGGCAGTAAGCGCTCGTCCGAAGGGTTATCCTCCTCTTTGAGCAATTGGAACAAATCCTCCCAATCCGAACTTTTCAAAAATCCCCTGTCATCTATGACAGCATCTTTATCTTGCAGGAGAATCAGGAAATTTCGATTGTCGTATACAGCATAAAGCAGACGCAACAATTGAGCATCCTCTGTGCTCAGTTGCGGCATTATCTCGATCATTAAATCTTGCAGAGATAAAAAACCCTTGGTGTCATCTTTTTGTAAATCCGGCAATCCGGACACCAGGTAGTAATAATTGGACTTTGATTTGAGGAGTTTGGACATCAAAACAGTAGTTCTACTAATTGTGGTCTTAAGAATTCCTTGAAATAAGCGATAAATTCCGCTTCGCCAAAATTGATTTTATAACCACCTTTTTCGGCAACAATGGAAAAATCGGTTTTAATATTGTTGACTGCCACTATCTTCACGCCTCTATCCAACAAATGCTTTGCATTGGATTTGAAATAATCCGTCAATTCTTTTGCCTGTCGGGTCTCTATCGTTACCTCCTGGTTTTTTGCCAAACTCTCTGTCAATACCAGCAATATTTTCATCATAAATTCCTTGTTGGTAGTGGCAGCTTTAACATTGGAAGACACGACCTCTCCGCAAACGATATCGGTGATTTCAGTTTTTAGCGCATTGAGGGCTTGTTGTGCGAACAATTTGATCTCCACCTGAGTGTTTTTCATCAATTCGTTCGCTTTTTCTTCGGCAGACTTCAAAGTTTTATCGGCCTGCTTCTGAGCGCTGGCAACAATATCCGCCGCCTGTTGTTCAGCTTGAGCGATGATTTTTGCAGCCTCTTCCTGTCCTTTTTCTATTCCTTCCAAATAGATCTTATCGGTTAATTCCTGCAGTTTTGTGTTCATATATCAGCAATAATTTATTTCAAGGGGAATCGTCTTAATTACAATCAGCAAAATTAATTGTTTAATTTTTTTTAAAAAAATATTTTTAATGGAATCTGCATATTTAAACGTGAAAAAAGAGAAAGCAATGTTAATATTTAATTCAAACTTGCTTTTGTATGACTTCCGCAACTTGTTCCATCAACCATCTGGGAGTGGATGTAGCACCGCAAATACCAATTTTTTTATTGATATCCAGGTTTAATCCTTGTATTTCTTCCGGCCCGGAAACTTTATATGAATTGGGATTGACACTTTTACAGTGTTTGAACAACTCTTTTCCATTTGAACTCTTTTTGCCGCTCACAAAAACAACAATGTCATTTTCTTGAGCAAAAGCAGTTAAATTAGGAACACGGTTGGACACCTGCCTGCAAATGGTATCGGCAAACTCAAATTCTGCACTTTCAGCTTTAGAAGCTGAGATATTTTTTATCAAATTATTAAAACCATCCAACGACTTTGTCGTTTGAGAAAACAATTTAATGTTTTTCGACAGATCAAGTTTTGATAAATCAGATTCATTTTCAATCACGATCACGTTGCCACCGGTCTGACCGTCCAATCCTTTCACTTCAGCATGACCGGTCTGACCATACACAACAATCTGTGTATCCTGGTTTTTTGATTCTTCATAAGCGTTTTTAATCCTGGATTGCAACTGTAACACAACCGGACAGGACGCATCTACCAGGGTAATATTGTTTTTCCTGGCTGTTTCATAGGTTGAAGGCGGCTCTCCATGCGCACGCAACAGAACTTTCACATCACGCAATTGAGCAAACTGCTCGTGGTCAATGGTTACCAGACCCATTTTCTCCAAACGCTCAACTTCCTTATTGTTGTGGACAATATCGCCCAGGCAATACAATATTTCGCCTTTTCCCAATTCCTCCTCTGCCTTTTGGATAGCCCGGACAACCCCAAAACAAAAACCTGAATTTTTATCTATATTGATTTCCATGATTGCATCAATATCAGAGCGCTGCTACCCGCTGCTCAAACAATTCCATTATTACTTTTTGTTGCTCCCGGAGGGTCATCAAACTATTGTCGATAAGCACAGCATCTTCAGCCTTCCTTAACGGACTCACCTTTCTGTTTTGATCCCTGTAATCACGCTCTTTCACATTGGCAAGTACATCCTTAAACGACACTTGTTCACCCTTTTGAAGCAATTCATCCATCCTTCGCTGCGCCCTTATTTCCGGTGAAGCCGTTAGAAAAACTTTCAATTCAGCGTCCGGGAACACCACAGTACCAATATCTCTTCCATCCATCACGATACCTTTTTCAACACCCATCTGCTGTTGCTGCCTGACCAATTCTTTGCGCACCGCAGGAAGTGTACTGACACGGCTCGCTCCATTGGAAACCTCTAAACTGCGTATAGCTGACTCAACATTTTCACCGTTCAGATATATTTCGGCATATCCGGTATCGTTCAGCACAAACTTCAGCTGTACGGTATGAATGTGGCTTTCAATACTTTCAACATCCATATCATCATTTGTAATCCATCCCTGACGCATGCAATGCAAAGCAACAGCGCGGTACATAGCTCCGGAATCAATGTATATATAACCAACATCATGGGCCAATTGTTTAGCCATGGTGCTTTTCCCACAAGAAGAGAATCCGTCTATGGCAACAATAATTTTTTTAGTCATAATTTGAATATCAAAGTCGAAAATCGTTCAAAGAAGTACTGATGGAAAACAGATAAGCTGAATTACCTACCTGGAATTGACTTATTCCAAAACCTATCTGAAAATAGCTGATTTTGATACCGCCTCCGAAAGAAAATCCGGCTATACTTTTAAAACCATCCATCTTCAGTTCTTGATGGCGGCGATGGTCGTAGGAAGCAGCTATATAAAAGTTTTTACCGGGTAAAAATTCAACTCCAAACACCGTGTGCCTGAAAAAATGATCAACAAAAGGGAAATCCACTATTAAATCTTCTCTTTCATAATCTTGAAGCGAACGATTATTATCCACATACCTCAGATTCCAATCATGCAAATTATGCATCGTTAAAGAAAATCGAAAAGGAGCATGTTTTAATTTATACGATGCACCTAACTGCATATCAAAAGGCAATGGTTCAAAATGTTGTCCGTCCACATCTGCATAATATCCTTTAAATTGCGTACCTATATTTCTCAACACCAATCCCGCTTGAAAAAGCTGTGAAGGGTTCTGGTAGCTCACACCCAAATCAATGGCCGCACCGAAAGACAGATAACGCTCATAGGCCGAAAAAACCGGTTTTAATGCTGCTCCTGCATACACTCCATCAATAATCATCCGGCTGTAAATCAGACTCATCGCAACATCTTTAGCTGTAAACTCTCCGATAATTTCATTATATTCAGTTGTTTCTTTGAACTTGCCGTAGTCAACATATTGCACCCCAACCGCAAAATGATTCTTTCCGTAAGAACGACCATAGATTGCCGTACCAAACTTAACGTCTGCGAGATAATTAGCCATATTCAACCCGATTGTGTTATCAGCTTTTTCGGTCAACAGTGCAGGGTTCAGCAAGGCAAAATTAATATCATGATCTGACAGGGAAACATTTTTTCCGCCCAAAGCAGCCATCCTGGAAGAGACAGGCAAGTCAAGAAACTGAAAAACACCACCTGCCGCATGGAGTTGCTGCATGTAGACAAAAAGGATGAGTGCTATGACGTAAAAACTCTTATTTCTCATTCAACATCAAGTTTAAAATCAAAAATTGATTTAAAAACCCCCAAAGATATATCATTTTAACGAGTTAAACTTCGGAAAAATAAATCCAACAATATTATTAACGAATATTCAAAGAAAAATTTTAAAGTCGCAAAAATAAATATTTAGCCGGCAGTATTGCAATAAAATATTGAATTTTCAGTTGAAACGTATAGAATATTAAAAATAAAATCGTACATTTGCCGAACGGAAAAACAAACAAAAATTTACTTGCGTTATGAACATCAAAAAATCATCCAAAGCCTCACTTGAAAATAGAAGATCTATCTTCTTGCTGATGGGTTTTGTCGCGGTTTTAGCCTTCGTTTATATAGCTTTTGAGTGGACACAAGTAGAAGTAACCGTCTATGAAAGTGTTTCTTTGGAGCCTGTAATCGAAGAAGAAATTGAAATCATACAGACAATTGAAGCGCTACCTCCTCCACCACCACCCGATATACCGGAAGTTATTGAGGTGTTGAATGTTGTAGAGGACGATGTTGAGACTGCAGAAATTATTATTGATTCGGAAGACGACCGGGACAAAGAGGTTGTTATCCGCCCGCCGACAACAACTTATACCAGCGGAGTTTATTCAGAAGAAGCTGATGCTGAAGTTGTATTTATGGTGGTTGAAGATATGCCCGGCTTTCCCGGTGGTGACGCCGCGTTATTGAAATACTTACATGACAACATCAAGTATCCTGTTATTGCTCAAGAAAGTGGAATACAAGGACGTGTGATCTGCCAGTTTGTTGTAAACCGTGACGGGTCCATCGTTGACGTTGAAGTGGTGAGGGGCGTTGACAGAAGCTTGGATGCGGAAGCGGTACGTGTGGTTCAAAATATGCCTAAATGGATGCCTGGAAAACAACGTGGAAAAGCCGTACGTGTTAAATTTACACTTCCAATAAATTTCCGCTTGCAATAGGACTGACATTATTGGTTGCACCAACGGTCAACTGGTCAACTTATAAGATTTAAAAAGCCGTTTGGTCAAATTGCCAAACGGCTTTTTTTAAGTCCTCGTGTCCGCATGCCTATAACAGAATTGATTAACGTATGAAAACTGAAATATATCAGGAAAGAGCTGTTCTTGTTGGACTGATCACCCCTGAGCAAGATGCCGGAAAAGCTAAAGAGTATATGGATGAGCTTGCTTTTCTTGCTGATACTGCGGGTGCTAAGGTGGAAGAATATTTCTTTCAAAGGGTAGATTATCCAAATCCCAGAACATTTGTGGGACAAGGAAAATTAGAAGAAATAAAATCTTACGTTGATGATAACGAAATAGGCATCGTCATCTTTGACGATGAGTTGAGTCCTACACAATTCAGGAATATCGAAAAGGTACTCAATATCCTGGTGTTGGATAGAACCAATCTGATCCTGGATATTTTTGCCAAAAGAGCAAAAACAGCCAACGCTAAAACCCAGGTTGAATTAGCTCAATTGCAATATTTGTTGCCTCGATTAACCCGTTTGTGGACACACCTGGAACGACAGCGAGGAGGTATTGGCATGCGTGGTCCGGGTGAAACTCAGATAGAAACTGACCGCAGATTGATCCTAAACAGAATTTCAGTCTTAAAGAAGAACTTGAAGAGCATTGAAAAGCAAATGCACTCACAGCGAAAACATCGTGGAAAATTGGTGCGGGTTGCCCTGGTCGGCTATACCAATGTCGGCAAATCTACTTTGATGAATCTGCTCAGCAAATCAGATGTTTTTGCGGAAAACAAGCTTTTTGCAACTTTAGACACTACTGTCAGAAAAGTAACCATCGACAATCTCCAATTTTTAATGACTGATACGGTCGGTTTCATCAGAAAACTTCCACACCATTTGATAGAATCCTTCAAATCGACTTTAGATGAGGTGCGCGAAGCAGATCTACTACTACATATTGTGGATGTTTCTCATCCCGGCTTTGAAGATCAATTGGAGATAGTCAATCAAACTCTCAAAGAAATTGATCCCCAGGAAAAACCGGTTGTTCTTGTGTTCAATAAAATTGACGCCTTTACCTTTGTCCCAAAAGATGAAGATGATCTAACACCTGCAAGGAAAGAAAATATCGGGTTAAATGAACTGAAAGCTACCTGGATGTCGAAATTGGAAGACAACTGCATATTTATCTCTGCAACAAAAAAAATCAATATAGAAAACCTAAGGAAGTTGTTGTATGAAAAGGTAAAAGCCATCCATATTGAACGATATCCGTATAATGATTTCTTGTTTCAAAAATTTGATGATCTGACTGCACTTTCGTAATACTACAACCTTTAATAATAAAAATAATGAACAGTTATCGTGCACTTACACCCGACGAAATTTCTACCTTGATAAATCAGGGATGCTCAGCAGAAGATTGGAGTACCATCAGCGTAGCCAAAAACTTCAATACGCAATTTATTAACCGGGTGCAATTTTCAGGAACTATACAATTAGGATCTTTCAATGGAACTTTCGAACTCCCGGGAGGATTAAAACAACATTCCGGACTTTACAATTGCCGTTTACACAATTGCACCATTGGAAATGACGTGTATATAGATAAAATACACAATTACATAGCGAATTATCACATTGGAGACAATTCTTTTATAGACAATATCAATTTGATGGTTGTTGAAGGTATAACTTCCTTTGGTAATGGTGTCAGGGTTCCTGTCATGAATGAAGGAGGCGGTCGGGAAATCCCGATTTTTGATAATCTTTCAGCGCCCTTGGCATATATTCAAGCACTTTACAGACATAGAAAAGCTGTGACAGAAAACATTCAGCAAATGATTGATGACTACGCAAAAAAACAGCAATCTGACAGAGGTGTAATAGGTAAAAATGTGCGTATGATCAATTGCGGAACCATTAAGAATGTGCGTATCGGGGATACTGCCATCATAGAAGGAGCATCCATCCTTGAAAACGGCTCCATCAACAGCAATGAGGAAGCACCCGTCATCATTGGATCGGGTGTGAAATGTAAAGATTTTATCTTATGCTCGGGTGTGGAGATCACAGACTCAACCTTAATTTCGCGTTGTTTTATCGGGCAAGGATGTATTCTCTCCAAACATTATTCTGCATTGGACTCTTTGTTTTTCTCCAATTGCCAGGGAATGCATGGTGAAGCAACAGCGATTTTTGCCGGACCTTATACGGTTTCGCACCACAAATCCACCTTGTTAATTGCAGGTATGTTCTCTTTTCTGAATGCAGGCAGTGGTTCCAACCAAAGTAACCACATGTATAAATTGGGACCTATCCACCAGGGAATATGTGAACGAGGCGCTAAAACCACCAGTAATTCTTATTTGTTATGGCCCGCCAAAATCGGGGCGTTTACATTAGTCATAGGAAGACACACCAAACATTCTGACACATCAGATCTGCCTTTTTCATATTTAATTGAAAAAGCAACCGATAGTTACTTGGTGCCGGCAGTCAACTTAAGAAGTGTGGGAACCATCCGTGATGCTCAAAAGTGGCCCAGGCGCGACAACAGGAAAGACAGTCGTAAACTTGATCCCATCAACTTCAATTTATTGAGTCCCTACACCATACAAAAAATGATGAAAGGGATTGAAGTGCTTGAAAGATTAAAGTCAATTTCCGGGGAGACAACAGACATTTATGTTTATCAAAACTGTAACATCAAAAATGCTGCTTTGCATACCGGAATAGAACTATATCAAACCGGCATCGCCAAATTCTTGGGTAACTCTCTCATCAGCAGGCTTGGTAATAAAACATACACCAACATGAAGGAAGTGAGAGAACGTTTGATTCCCGACACGTCTATAGGAAAAGGTGAATGGATTGATTTATCAGGTTTGATCGCTCCAAAAAGTGAAATTGAAGAATTGCTGTATAAAATCGAAGGAAACAGCTGCTGTTTAGAAAAAATTCAGTCTGAATTTGAAAGAATTCATGGGGAGTATTACAGTTATGAATGGACCTGGGCAAAAGAAAAATTAGAAGAGTGCTGGGGCAAAAGCATTGAAGAAGTAACATACGAAGATATCGTAAACACCATCCATCAGTGGAGGGAAGCCGTAGTTGGATTGGATCAATTGATATATAAAGATGCGAAAAAAGAATTTGACTTGAACTCAAAAACCGGATTTGGAGTAGATGGCGATGAAGATCAAAAACATCAGGACTTTGAATCCGTAAGAGGCAGCTTTGAGAGCAACCCGTTTGTATTGGCGGTCCTGGATCACATCAAAGTCAAAACCGAGCTGGGAAACAATACGATTAAGAGGCTTGAGAAAACTAAAAACGATAAACGATAAACGATGAACAAAGAGCAAAGAGCAAAGAACAAAGACAAAAGACGAATTAGTGATTGGTGGATGGTGAGTGATGAAATTTCTTTTGTGCCTTTTGTGGTTTAAAATTCTAACTTCTTAACTTCTAAGACTTTCGGAACTCAGAACTCGGAACTTCTTTAACTTCTCTAACTTCTTTAACTTCCATAACTTCCAAAAACTACTAACTACTAAAAATAACTTCTTTAACTTCCTGTCAAACTACTAACTTCTCTAACTTCATTAACTTCCCTAACAAACAATAAACTTTTAAAAACTCAACAATATGCTTAATTTCAATTTTTACAGTCCAACTTATTTTGCTTTTGGCAAAGAACGCGAAAAGGAAACCGGCAAGTTAGTGAAGCGCTTTGGTGGAACCAAGGTTTTAATTCACTATGGCGGCGGCTCTGTCGTAAAAAGCGGTTTATTAGACCGAATTAAAAAGTCCCTGCAGGATTCTGACTTAAGTTTTATCGAATTGGGAGGAGCAGTTCCCAATCCTCGCAGCGGTTTGGTTTATACCGGCATTGAATTATGCAAAGCGCAAAATATAGACTTTGTATTAGCGGTAGGTGGGGGAAGCGCCATTGATTCAGCTAAAGCCATTGCCGTAGGTGCACTTTATGACGGTGACTTCTGGGATTTCTTCACCGGAAAAACCATTGAGAAAGCATTACCCATAGCTACCGTACTGACCTTAACAGCAGCCGGAAGCGAAGGATCTGCCAGCATGGTCATCACCCATGAAAACGGCATGCTCAAGCGAGGAGGATACAGTGACCTGATCCGTCCTGTTTTTTCAATTATGAACCCTGAACTGACCTATACCCTCCCACCCTATCAAACAGCTGCCGGAGTTGCTGATATGATGGCTCATGTGATGGAGCGTTACTTTACCAATACGAAAAATGTTGAACTGACCGACAGGCTTGGGGAAGCTGTGATGCTGACCATCATCAACGAAGCTCCGAAAGTGCTGAAAAATCCGAAAGACTACGAAGCACGCGCCAACCTCATGTGGGCAGGAACATTGGCTCACAACGATGTCTGTGGTTCCGGTCGCGAAGAAGATTGGGCTTCCCATAAAATAGAACATGAACTTTCCGGCTTATATGATGTTACCCACGGAGCCGGTTTGGCAGTTATTTTTCCGGCCTGGATGAAATATGTGATGAAACAGGATATCGCACGTTTTGCACAGTTCGCAGTCCGCGTATGGGGTTGCGAAATGGACTTCCAAAACCCGGAAAATACGGCAAGAGAAGGCATCGAACGTTACGAGCAATTTATGAAATCCATCGGTATGCCCACCCGACTATCTGACCTGGGCGCCAAGGTTGAAGATATACCTGTACTGATTGACAAACTACATCTGGGTGACAGGACTTTAGGTAGTTTTGTAAAATTGACCCGGGAAGATATCCGTAAAATTTACGAATTGGCGGTGTAATAAATTTGTCAGTTGCAGAGACGTCACAATATGACGTCTCTGCAAGTTGTTTTCGTTTGTTTTTGTGTTTGGGTTATTATGACCCGGAACGTTGCTCTGGGCTGACAAATTCTGCCCAAAAAAATCAGAAAGATACAGTTGCCTATCGAATAATTACCTTATGTGCTCTTCCATCGATCTTTAGAATATAAATTCCCTGGCTGAGATCCAGTTCGATGAGAGATGCCGGAACATGAGTTGCAACTTTACTGCCGGTAAGTGAGTAAATTTCAACGGCAGTGAAAGGCAATGTTTCAAACTCAAGCGTCCTGCCCTTCAACTTCCAGGTAGATGATGCGCTGTTTTTTTGAAGGCTGCTAAAAAAACCATTTATAACAGCAGTCCCGGGTGAACCGATGTTACCCAAACTATTATCTGATGTTACAGTAACCTGATTGGCGACAGTTCCGTTGATGGTCCCTACAGTACTGACTACTGCAGTATCAACAACATTCAATGAAGCATCATAAGTCCAATAGAAAGAGGAACCGGTAGTAGCTGCGCCGAATGAAACTCTGGTGACTTCTGTGCCCTCGGCATCGAAGACAATGACCCCATCTCCTTTTGAAGATAATCCGACACCCTTACCGCCATAGTAGCCAACTTGTATATCATCAAGCGATGATCCCCAAAAAGTTTTAAATTTCGCTATACTATCAGCTGGAGTAAAATCATCACCAGTCATTTCGAAGAAAATAACACTTTCACCGGATGCGATGGTAGTAATGCCGTTGAGTTCTACTGCTTTGGTGTAATCAAAGCTGTTATCATCCATTTTCCAACCGGTAATGTCAATGCCGGTTGTACCAAAATTGGTAAGTTCAAACCAATCCTCAGTGCCACCATCGCCACTACTGGACATTACCTCGGCAATGCGAATTTGGGCACTTAAAAAACTAAAGCTGAAGGCTGCCAATGCTGTGATAGCAAAAAGTTTAATACGTAAAGTTTTTTTCATAATTCAATCATTTATTTGTTTGTAAAATTTTAGTTTATAAATATGTCATTTTGAACAAAGTGAGTTTAGAAACAATTAGATGTACTACAAACCGCAAATGTATTTATTAATTAAATATTAGCCAAATGTTTAGCTCTCTTTTTCTTCTATTTTCAGCTTAAAAACTCATTCGATATAATTTCACGTTTACTTTACCTCTTCGATTGCTACTACCTTGTCGCGGTTAAAGGTTACACGGAAGCGCTTGTATTTTTCAACTGCTTCATATTTGAAGTGAAAAACAAAATTCAAATAATAGTTTTTTTCTCCTACAATTTTTTTCAATGAAAAATCCTCTTCCAGAGCATAAACGGGAAATTCCGGATTGTCGGCATTTTTCATAAACGAAGTCATGTTCAATCTCAAAATTTCTACTATGCCGGCAATGTTGTAACTGCTGTTTTTATCAAGTATTTCCCTGTCAATTCGCACCGATTTTCGATACAGGATAATGGTCTCTTTCGCATAACGGTTATCTGCTTCAACGAGCGGGATTCGGTTGCGCGTTTTTAACACTTCTTTGGGAACTTTTTTCTCGGGTATAAAGTCGAAACCTTCTTTACTCCAGCCTATCTGATCCTCTTTTAAGCTGAGGGTGGTTTTGTTGTCGAAATATTTCCCGCCCATTTTGTAGGCAAAATAATAACGCATCAACTCTTTTATTCTGTCCTTAAGCATGTAGCTCACCACCAGGGCTACGAAGAGAGGCATGGTAAAATTACCGTAGGTTTTTTGAAACGAAAAAGCTATGGCTGTAGCAAATATCATTGATAAACCGGCTGCTATACTGTAATACACTTGTTCAACAAATACTCCTTCCCGCTTTTTGTTGGCATTGAGAAAAAGGTCACTTTCTATGTATTTTTTCAGTGCTCCAAAACGGAAAATCAAGTTGCTATGTTTTTTATCATTACTTGTAGATACTGAAGGAAAACCTTTTGTTACCCTATACGAAGCCTCTTGTTGCAGTAAATGGGCTATGGGCATACGGATGTTTTTTTCGGGTGCGCTATCAGGCAACTTATCTATTTTCAACAGTAGGCGGTAAAGTGTTTTTTCAGTGACATTAGACAGGAACTCATCGCCGAAATTATAATAATCATATTGTTTGTTTGTAACCGTAGGTGTTTGAATGATATTTGCCAGGCTGCGATATTTAGTCAAGATATCATTCACATCAGCAATAAAGTTTTCGAACAACAATTTTTTTTCAGAGAAAATTTTGTGTTTGATGATATATAAGGATTGATCGCGGATGGCACTTTTAAAAATCGCTGCAAACATTTTGATCTGATACTCGTATTCAGCTTCGTTGGTGCGGGTAGGTGAAGACGCCATTTGCCGCATAGCATTTTCTAAGTTTTTCAACGGTACGGCATTGTCCGAAACGATTTCGCGTAATAAAAACACAGGCGTGATCAGTCTCAGATTGGTGCGCACATCTTTGTAAAAATCATCGCGACGATAAGTCTGGCTGTTTATACCCAAGCTGTTAGGCACAAATATCCACGTATTTAGAGTAAAATCATTTACTTTTACTTTGTGGCGGGCCCGATAACTGATTTTAAACTCTAATGTCAGCTTGTTATGTATTTTTGTCAACAGATCAATCATACACCGTGTTTTTAAAAAAATAATCCATTCGTATATCCCAACCATTTCAGTACCGTTTCACCCCACACTAAGACCAGCAGCCAACTGATGGTCATCATGACAATACCGAATTTAAACGAATCGCTTATACTGTAATGGTTTGTTGTATAGAGTAATGCAGCAGGTTTGCTGTTGAAAGGCAAGACGTAAACATGCTCAATCAACAATGCAAGCGGGAAGGCCAAACTCATGACCGGATAACCGAATTTCTGGGCTACACCAATGGCAATAGGAATAAAGATAAGTGTTCGCATGGTCTTCGATTGGAATATCAGTCCGCTGAACATCATCACAAAAGTGAGCACGACATAAAGAAGCCAAAATGGTGTTTGTTCGCTTATACCAAAATGATTAAAAGCAGAATCGACAGCGATGGCAGGCAAGTCGGTAACTTCCAGTCCGGTGCCCAGCGTATAAGCTCCCGCCGAGAAAAGCATCAGGTGCCAGGGAATGTCTACATCGTTCCATTTCACGATGCCGATACCCGGCAAAAGTGCTACCACAGCCCCCATGAACGCTACAGCTGTTTGCGATATACCGTGTTGTTTGTCGGTAGCCCACAGCAAGAGTACAATCACAAAGATAGCGATGGCTTTGTATTCGTTCACAGTCATTTTGCCAAGCGCGTGATATTCATCTTTGAGGCGCTGCATACCTCCTTCAATCTGAGGTTTTTGTTCTTCCGGCTTCATCGGGAAAATAATTTTTGTTCCCACTACCCAGCCTATGATGATGATGATGATACAGAGCGGAAAAGCTGCTATAAACCAATCTTGATAACCAAAAATACTTTTACCCATGGCGCCGGCAATCAGTGAACCCGCGAGTAAATTGGCACCCGAACCGGTAATAAAACCACTAGCCCCGATGTTTATTTGAAACAAGTTTTGCAGAACGATATTCCGTCCGAAGTTATTGCGTTTATCGGGACCTGCTCCGTAAATGGCGGCAATAACCATGAAAATAGGCAATAAAATAGTTGCTTTAGCCGTGGTTGCCGATATGAACATGGACAAAACAATATTGATCACGATAAAACTGAAAAATATCCAGGTGGCATTTTTTCCGAAACGAATGACGAACCAAAGCGCAAAACGCTTTGCCACACGGGTAGCCACCAGCATACTTGCCAGTACGAAAGATAAGATGTTGAGCCACATCACGGGATGCCCGAGTTGCGCATAGGCCGTTTTTTCGGAAGTAATACCTGTAAGCACAATGGTAATGATCACCAGAAGCGATGTAAGGTAATTCGGGATGGCTTCAGTGATCCACAACACGATAGAAGCCGCAAAAATTGCCAACATGGCGTAATTAATGCGCGAGAATTGCTCACTTCCCAATTCTTGATAACGCTTTAGGGCTTTTTCACCCAATAAGTCAGGGTTGATCTGGTTTAAAAACGAAATATCAGCAAAAAAGTAAATAGCAATAAACACAACTACAGCGAGAGGACCACCAAGTATTTCCATCCAGCGCTCAAAACCTACTTTTTTACTTTTTCTTAGCTTTTCTACCCGATAATTGTTCATGTCCAGCACATCGAATGCCGGTTGTACCTTTGGACCGGAATCCCCGGGATAATTGTCACTTTGTCTTGTTTGGTTCATAAAATCAATTCTGTAATACGTTTCCTTCCTTTGTCAATGCAGGCAAAGGAAGGAAATAATCTTAATCAAAAGAAAAATTTACCATTTGCTATATGGTTGTTTCATAAGCATGGAGTTGTAGTACTTTACTTCACCGGTCACTTCTTGTCCCAACCACTCAGGTTTATCAAAACTTTCGTTTTCGTCGGCAAGCTCTATTTCTGCAACTACTAATCCCTGATTTTCACCGTAAAATTCATCCACTTCAAAAATATATTTTCCGATTTTTACTTCGTATCGTGTTTTATCGATAACGCCCGGCTCACAGATTTGCAGTAATTCCTGCACTTCTTCAACAGCTATTTCTTTTTCCCATTCGTAACGGGATGCTCCAGCTGCATTACCTATTCCCTTAATGGTAATAAATCCCTTGTTTCCTTTTATACGTACACGTACAGTGCGTTCGGGTATCGACGACAAATAACCTTGGGTGATACGGGTTTGCCTGGTAGCTTGTGCCTTATACGCATCGGATTTTACCAAAAATTTTCTTTCTATTTCTTGTGACATAATATTAAAAAGAATTTTGTTTTTCAGTCTGTTGCTTAATTTGCCAATGGCTTGTTTATCATTCCGATAACCCGTTTGATGGCTTGTAGATAATTAATATTTTCTACACCCTCTAAGCCAATGTCCCGGATAGTTTTCAAAATATCGTCCACTTCAGTTGATTCGGAATTGATGGTCACAACCTTAGCACCATTGATGAGTACGTTGCCGACTTCACAGATGGTGTTATTGACCATATAGCCAAATCGTTGTTTGTGCACACGAACAGCTTGTAAATCAGGATGTTCATCTACCATTGCCATAAACTCATCAAAACTGTATTGTACTTGCGTTAATTTCGGCATTTTAACCTGAAAAGCCGGAAAAACTTCTTTTTCAAGTATTTCTGCCGTGATTGGAAATTCAGCTTTCATGAGCGGATTCCATTGTTCCAGTCCTGAAACGGTTTGCACATAAGTTTTAATATCCATTTTTCCATCGCGTATCTTGGTGTTGTTTATATCATTGGTGCGCGACATAATGTAAATCTCTTCGCTTTGGCGTTCCCATACTTTCTCGGGTACAGGTACCGATAAGCGAGCCATTCGTTTTTCAGCATTTTTAAAGCACTGACCGAAAGTGCGAAATTCAAAACGTGGTTTTGAAATCTCTCCTATTTTTAATTCTTCTTTACTCATTGTATTTGTGTTCTGAATTGATTAGTTTGCATCGTTGTTCGAAGTTCCTTTGGTTGGATTGTCAAAAACAACCAAATTATCAGAACCATCAGGCTTTCTCCCGTACGATTTTTTCCCTGACAAAGGAATTTCATTAAAATCGAGCATAGCTACTAATACGCCATTTGGGTCTTCCAGATAAATGGCATCGCCACTGGTACTCAGTCCGAATGTAACAGTTTCACCGTTGTAGTTGGTTGTGATCACGGTGAAACCTTTCGGTTGTATGCTAATATTCCCCAGTACCCGTTTGGCTTTCTCACCTTCAGTACCCAAACTCGTTTTTATACCTTCATCGTAGAAAAAATAGCCTTCCAAATTGACCTCTATTTCAGAGCCGTTGAAAATTTCCACCCAGTCGGGATCGGTTTCATCTTTAGTTCCATCAGAAAACACCTCGTTTATGTAGAGCTTTATTTCAGATGAAGCTCCCACTGTATAACTTGCTGTTTTGTCCGGAGCATCTTTAGGATAAAGAGCAATCAGATCGTCGCTATTCACTACCCGGATATAATATTCTACTTTGGTATCTTTCGGATACTCAGGTATCTCAGCAGAATAAATAAAGTTCTCCGTCAGGGTCATTGCTGTGTGACTAAAATCGCTTTCTGCACTTGATTTATAGTATAAAGTAGCTGATTTAATGCCCTTTAAGTCGAGAATTTTAGCAGTTACTACTCCTTTTTCGGAAGATTGCGGCGCAGAAGGTGTTAAAGTTACTTTGTCTATAGAGGCAGAGACCACGCTCACTTCATCTTTCACACAGGAAGTGGCAATCAATAAAAAAATGAATGAAATACATCCTATTAATTTGCTATTCATAATATAGTTATTTTATTAGTTTTAAATCAATAATTTTCAAATACGTTGTAAGGGTTAAAAATCAATCTCGCAGCGTACCCCCAGCGAACTATAATCGTTTCCTGCTTTACCGGCGGCATCAGCCACTTGGTTGGGATTTTTTGTCAAGTTGCCTTCCACATCATGGCCTACAAAGAGTTTACCTTTGCCATTGGCATAGCGATCATGATTCAAATAGCTGTAGTTCAATTGAAATTTTACATTTCTGGTGGTATAAAAATTCAATCCTATTGTAAATCCTTCAGCTGAGCCTCCGAAAACATCTTTGTCGTTCAGATTTACATAGTCGTAACGCACTGCCAATTCAATATCTCCCCATTTTTTGCCTTTATCCGGCTGTGTAAATTCACCTTCATCAGCATTATACACTTGTTTTCCTCCAAACAATATATAAGATGCCTGCACGTAAAAACCTCCAAAATCAAGGGGCTTTTTATCGTTCTTACGGTAGGTGCGACTGTTGATGATTTCACTTTGCAAAGCGAGTCCTTTGTAGAAACCGGCCAATTCTATATTGTTAAGTTGCTCATGATCAAAATCCGGAATAAGGTCTGTGTCAAGGTATTTTTTGCGATTAATACTACTGAGGGAACGGGTGGAATAGCGGGCAGAACTGTAATCGCCGGGAGCGATACTCGTTTTTTGAGTTCGATATGAGTATGCACCACCCAGGTGTAGCGTATAATCCCTGTTGTGTCCAAATGGTCTTGCCACCAATTTACCTGTGAGTGAGTAGCCTTCATCACGCCCGAAATCTTTGTTGTTATCTTCTACATACATTCTCGTTTCGGCGTCTTCAACTTCCTGAAAATGAATGCCGCCTACCGCTAAAAACCAGGGAGCGCTATAAGCCACGTCCCAACCGATATGCCGTGAAGGTGCAAAAGCAGTTACTACCATTGCCCGTTCCATGAAGTTTAAATAACGCGACGAAGCAGTTTGTGACATCGAAAAACGTTCTTTAAAATTTCCCACGCGTGTAGTCAGTCCGTTCAGAAAATCGTACATGATAATTGCATCCTTCAGTTCAAGTATTCCATTTGCAAAATCAAGGTCAATTTCACCATACCAATTTTCAGTTACCTGAGCTTTTGTAGCAAAACGTGCACGGCGAATAGAAGTCCCATTACCGATATCATTCAATTTATCATTGAAAAAGAATTGTGCATCAGTTTGTACCCTGATGTCAAACCATAGCCGATAATCTTGATTTTTTGATTCAAAAACCAAGATACCATCTCTGTTTTCAAGAATCAAAGGTGTCCTGTTCACCAATTTCCCGTATTGGTTAAAACGCAACTCGGATTCTTGTGCATTTGCCAACGTAAACAAGCAAGCAAACACTGTTAAAATAATTGTTTTTCTCATATCCATAAAATTACATTGTTTGTGTAAATTGAACTAAATTAACATCTCTCTCTAAATTTAACTTTTTGCGTAAACGGTAACGACTAATCTCAACGCTTTTGGGCGATATATTCAACAACGGGGCTATTTCTTTTGAAGATAATCCAATGCGCAACAACAGCAACAGCCTTCTTTCTTGTACCGAAAGTTGAGGGTACTGTGCTTGTAAGCGTTCCATGAAGTTAACCTGCGCTTGTTCCGCTTTTAGATAAATCTTATCTACCTCGTTACTAAAGCTCATTTTTTGTTTTATACGCAGTAGTTCCTCTTTTAATATTCTGTCTTTTTCTGTCACATCTTGTACTTCAATAGCCTCTTGAATACCTTGGCAGATAAGCTCTAAGTACTCGCGTTGCTCACCGATATTGAGGAGGTTAGTGATCAACTCATTCTTGCTTTCTTCCAACTTACTTATTAAATTCGTGTTTTCGAGTTGAATCGTATTGGCTTCTATCTTGGACAGAGCTTCCTGAAACTCTGAAAACTGAACCTGTTTCGTCCAGCGGCGTTCATTTTCTTCCAACTTCTGCTTGTTTTTATATCGGATAAAAAATAAGTAAAGTACAATCATCATCAGCAAGAATAAAACGCCAACTAGGAAGGTATTGACTTCGAAAGGAATGTGGTAATTTGTAGTTTGGTTCTGTGTCGAAAGAGTTTGCAAGGGCAAGGTCTCTTGGTTGCTTACCGGAATGCCGAAAACACTTTGCACAAAGAACAAACTGAAAAATGTCAAAATACCCGTCAAAACAGGAGTTGTAACCCATCCCAATGCAATATTGCCAACAATTTTCATTTTTATCTCTTGTATGCCTTTCACTAAACCGATGCCCAGCACGGCGCCCACTACGACCTGTGTGCTTGAGACCGGTACAAGAGGAATGGGTGGTAAACCTATGGAGGTCACTGCCTGAGATAAAGTTGTTGATGAAAAGATAAACAAGACCAAGGCTTGCGACAAGACAACTACTATAGCAGATTCGGGTGTCATTGGTAAAATGTTCCCCCCAATGGTTTCCATTACTTTTTTGCTGTATGTGAATACTCCCAATGCTATTGAAATCCCTCCAAGCAGGAATAAAAACTGTGTTGAAGAGATTGTAAAAGAACCTATGCTGAATGAAAACGAAATTGAATTTACAAAAACACCCATTACATTGGCAATATTATTCGCTCCCAGACTATATGCACCGAAAGCTCCTGCTATCATCAGCAAAATGCGAATTATACTTTCCATTTTCAATAAATGGAGACGGGAGTTGCGAATAAATTTTCGCAATAATAAATATAAAAGCGCGGAAAAAACAGCACCCAATACAGGCCCGAAAACCCAGGTACCCACAATTTTCTTCAACACATCATAATTTACTGACGTTCCGGTGAAATAACACCACCCGATGATTGCTCCAACAATTGCCTGAGTGGTAGAGACGGGTAACTTATATTTAGTCATGAGTGTTACCACTAAAGCTGAACAAAGTGCTGCTGTAAAAGCCCCTCCAATAGCATCAATCGAACCTAATTCAGACAAAGTTTGTGTAGTTCCCGAACCCTGCAATACAGCTCCCAAGATAATGAATATCGACGCGATAACAGCAGCCTTCTTGAATGAGATCATTTCAGAGCCTACTGCTGTTCCGAATATGTTGGCAGCATCATTAGCCCCCAATGACCAACCCAGAAACAATCCGCCGGAAAGAAAAAACAAAAGGAGCATAAGTCAATTTTTATACAATGCGTTTTATAGCCATAATAGAAAGCAAATCCGCTACTTTCTCAGCAGTATCCGAAATATTTTCAATGTGTAAAGTGAAGTAGCGCAAATGAAACTTTTCACTCAATTTTAAATCAGGCATTTCACGAAAAATTTTACGGCGGATGATATCGGCAAGCAAATCCACTTCTTTTTCATAAAAATAGACACGATGAATTTTCTCGTTCACATTCGCTGGTTCAGTGAAATATGATTTTGCCGCAGGAATGACCGATTCGGCAGCCGAAACCGAAATCTGTGTGAGTTGGATAAAATCCGGGATCAAGTTGGCCGGAATATGTGGCATTTCAACATCGAACTGAAAAAGATTTTTCTTTGAGTGATCAATGATGTTATCCATTTCTTCAAGGAGTCGCATGATGTCGCCCCGTATTTGAGGCATAAGCGATTGCAAATACAAGGTCTTTTCAATTTCCCTGCGTAATTTATCCGACTCTATCTCGCAGTCAGCCAGAGCAAGGATGTTATTGTTGAAATTCTCCGTGTTATTGTAGAGATAATTTTTTACTCCTTCTTTGAAAAGAAGCAAACTTTGATCAACACAATTCAAAAATTTGTCGATCAGATCAATCGATTTTTTGGCTTTTGCAAATAGCATATCTTTTTATGGAGTATAATAAAGTCAATTGCAATAATACAACATCTTTTTATAATTCGTATACTTTTTTTAAGACACAATGAAAACAGAGCAAAAAATGTAGTGTATTTATTTTTTCCTTATTACTTATTATCAAGGCTTTAATATTATTTATGTAGTGGTTACAATTAGAGAAAAAGATAAAAAAGACTAATTCTGTATAGGTAAAGTAAAGGTAAAATCTGGATCCCATCTACCGGAATTATCAACTTAAACGCTATTTGCTTAGGTAATTTGGCAGACCAAATTTGTTTTTTATTAACTTTGTCGCTGCATTCATTTCTGATAGTTTTCAAGGGTGAAAGTTAACGGATTTAATTCAAGAACTGCTTCAAGTATATGACCTTCAAAATGCTTCAAAAAATATTACAGCCCATCCGGGCTGTAATAGACCTGCCTGCATCCAAAAGCATCAGCAATCGTGCATTAATTTTAAATGCCCTGGCTTACAGTCCGTATGAGATAGAAAACCTCGCCGTTTGTGATGATACAAATGTGATGGTCAAGGCATTGGATTCCAACGACACCTTATTTAATGTGGGTGCTGCCGGTACTGCCATGCGCTTTCTGACTGCCTTTTTGGCTAAAACAGTGGGAGAATGGGTAATCACAGGTAATGAACGCATGAAAGAACGTCCCATCAAACTGTTGGTGGATGCACTGAATCAATTGGGTGGAAAAATCAAATACATTGAAAAAGAAGGTTATCCGCCCTTGCGAATTTACGGAAGTGCCTTAGTAGGTGGCGAAATTCACATGGATGGCGGAGTGAGCAGCCAGTATGTTTCTGCCCTGATGATGATTGCACCTTATATGCAAAAAGGGCTGAAAATCAAATTAGAAGGAAAGATCATCTCCCTACCCTACATCAGGATGACGCAAAAAATGATGCAGAATTTTGGAGTAAAGGTTGATTTTGAAGGTCAGGTAATAGATATCCGTCCGCAAAGCTATCAACCCATTCCTTACCGAATTGAATCTGATTGGTCGGCTGCCTCATATTGGTACGAAATTTTAGCTATTTCCGGCAAAGGGAAAATCATACTCAAGGGTTTGCAACAAGAAAGCATGCAAGGCGACAGTCAGGTCGCTGAGATATTCAAAGAATTAGGCGTTTTAACCGAATATCAGACAGATGGTGTCAAACTGACTCCTACCGGTAATTCGTGTAAAATGTTGACCTACGACTTTGTGGGACAACCCGACTTAGTGCAAACCGTAGCCGTCACTTGTTGTTTGAAAAACATCCCATTTCATTTCAAGGGAGTACAAAGTCTGAAGATCAAAGAAACCGACAGGGTAGCTGCTTTGATACAAGAATTGAATAAAATAGGCTATGTTTTGACAGAACCGGAGGAAGGCGAATTAGCATGGACAGGTTTGACCACTAATGCAAACAACAATCAAACCACCACCATCTTAACCTATGATGATCACCGCATGGCGATGGCTTTTGCACCCGCTGCATTGACTCAACCAATTAAAATAGCCAATCCGGAAGTGGTCAGCAAGTCCTATCCTGGTTTTTGGAAAGATTTCAGTCAACTATCGTAATCCAATTGTGTAAATCAGGCTCATCGCCGTACTGGATATTCTGTAATTTATGGAAGAGTTTTTCACACACTTTTCCGGGCTTGCCATCTTTTGAAAAAACATAGGAAATGCCTGTATCATAATCGTCTATGCGTTCAATCGGACTGATCACCGCGGCCGTTCCGCAAGCACCGGCCTCTTCAAAAGTAGCCAATTCTTCTACCGGGATCTGGCGACGCTCAACCTTCATTCCTATTTCTTCAGCCAATGCCATCAAACTTTTATTGGTAATAGATGGCAGGATAGATTCAGACTTTGGTGTAATGTAAGTATTGTCTTTAATACCGAAAAAATTAGCAGCCCCACACTCATCCATGTATTTTTTTTCTCTGGCATCCAAATAAAAGATATTGGAATAGCCTAACTTATTTGCGTGATCGTTAGCAACTAAACTAGCTGCGTAGTTACCACCTATTTTGTACTTACCGGTACCCAAAGGAGCAGAACGATCATATTGACGCATGATCACGAAAGGAGTCGTAGCAAAACCGCCTTTGAAATACGGTCCGACCGGTGCCACAAAAACAATAAACAAATATTCCTTGGAGGGATTTACACCCAGGAGCGGACTGATACCAATCAAGAGAGGACGAATATACAAAGAAGCTCCGGAACCATAGGGAGGAACAAAACGCTCATTAAGTTTTACAGCTTTGATCACAGCTTCCTGAAACTTTTCGAGTGGCAAGGTCTGCATCAAAATGCCCTTGCAGGATTCTTGCAAACGTTTGGCGTTCTCGTCCAAACGGAAAATCCTGATTTTACCATCTTTACCGCGAAAAGCCTTCAAACCCTCAAAGGCTTCTTGTCCGTAATGCAAACAAGTTGCTGACATATGCATATTGATGTATTCATCTTCATGCACTTCTAATTCACCCCAGGCACCATTTGAAAAAGTACAACGGACATTATAATCCGTTTTTCTGTAACCAAAACCAATACTACCCCAATCTATCTGTTCCATGTGATATATATTAAAAAATTTATGCAAAAGTAAGAAAAAAACCTCAGTTAATTGTCTTTCAAAATTAAAATTGACTCATTTCCCATGTTAAACAACAAATCAATAATACTCAGATTGGGGAAAAAACCCAATTTATGTTCAAAGACCTGATAATAAGTCTTCAAACCTTGTGTTGACTGATTGTTCTTAGGAGAAATTTCACTCCGTAAATCATTGATGCCGCCGGCAAAATCATGCTGATAGTTTTCCGTCAGATTGATCTCCACCTCCAAATCAATCAGTTCCAATATTTTATGCTGCAGCTCGGTATTAAAATCCCACAAATAATCCCATTTTTTATCGTAAAACGGCACCAGCTCATCCGCATAAAACTCGAAAAACGGACTGGAATTATAAGCCGATTCTATAGAACGCCAATGTTGTTGCTGCCAATTTTTAAAGTCTGCGATCTTCACATCACGAATATAAACTTTCCCCTTTTCCGGCTTTTCGACAGGGATGGTCAAATTCATCAAACCGTTGGCAGTTACAATGGTGCATCGGTTCCTGTAAGATTGCTTGACATAAGATTCATGTTGCTCTAAAAGCACCTTCTCAGCATTTGCCAATACCCTGTAATACGCTATCGGTGCGAGATAAGCGACACTTAAACAATATTTTCCATAAATAGAATGATGCAAAAAACTATCTTTTGGCATTTTTAAAGAAGCGGTTGAATCTTATCTTGCCGGAGAACCAATCTCTGTCTTTATCCAGGGATAACCAGACCACTACGGGGCGTCCGACTACGTGATCTTCGGGCACAAAACCCCAAAGTCGCGAATCAGCAGAATTATGACGATTATCGCCCATCATCCAATAATAGTCCATTTTGAAGGTATAGCTGTCGGTTTCAACACCATTGATGACAAACACTTCTCCTTTTCGCTCTAACGTATTGCGTTCATACACACGTATGATGCGTTCGTACAGTGCAAAATTATCTTTATCAAGTTTCAGGGTTTCATTCTTTTTCGGAATATAAAACGGTCCCATATTATCACGATTCCATCCTTTGCCGCTACCTAAAGGGAACACATCACCACCTAACTCATAAGGCTCAATAGCTATTTTTTCCACACCCGGATACCGCTGCATCTTTTGATACATATCCCGGGTAAGTGGAAAATGATAAATGGGTTTAGCCGGGTCCATACCCAAATACGATATCAGATGAAAATCATACTGTGCATTTAAAATATGCCTGTCTTCTTTGCTGATACCCATTTTGGTCTGCATATCAGAGGAAAGGTACCTGCCGTCTGTCTGCACATAATAATTAAACTGAATTCCCGGATGGTCTTCTTGAGGAACGCCGTTAACATAAATTTGATTATTCCGGATTTCAAACATATCACCTGGCAAACCTACGCATCTTTTTACATAATTCTCACGACGGTCAACCGGACGATACACAATTTTGCCATATTCTTCTTTTTTCGAACGAATGGCTTTTCTTCCCGCAGCCATGATATCTTCATAAGTAGGTTGTGTATCCAAAAACTGGTAACGCAAACTGTTCAATCCTTCATAATAACAACTGACATAATAATCAGGATTCTGTTTGTTAACAGTAACCGTATCTCCCGTAGGAAAGTTAAACACCACGATGTCATCTCTTTCAATGCTGTCGAATCCCTTCAACCTTTTATATTCCCATTGTGGCTTTTCTAAAAAGGATTTAGTATTGATAATGGGAAAGGTATGCTGAACCAATGGAAACGAAAGCGGTGTATTGGGAACACGCGGTCCGTAACTCGCTTTGCTGACAAAAAGAAAATCTCCTACTAACAAAGTTTTTTCTAAAGAAGATGTCGGTATTTGATAATTTTGAAACAGATAAATATTGATAAAATAAACGGCTACCAAAGCAAAGACAATGGCGTCCACCCATCCCATAATTGCCAAAACGGTTTTATTCTTCGATTTCTTCCACCAGGTCCAGGGGATGTATTTGGTTACAAAAGCGTCGAAAATAACGGGCAACAGCAACAACCACCAAAAGTTGCCCACCCAAACAATAAACAATATATATATCAAACACCAAATACCGGCTCGTATCCACTGACCAGTGGTAGCGGCTTTCAAACGAGATTTCAGGCTATTGGATTTTTGCTTTTCTTTCTGCACAAATTCTTTTGCTTCCTTCTGCTTGCTCATAGTTCGTTTAATTTAGTGTGTCGATCATAACGACTTATCATTTTAGCTTCCTATTCCCTTAGATAAAATTGACTGTTGAAAATATGTTTCTTCTTACAATTTCAACATGTCCTGCATGGTATAAAAACCCTTTTTACCCATCAAAAATTCAGCTGCCATCACAGCACCCAATGCAAATCCATGTCGGTTATTCGCTTTATGTTCAATGGTAATATTGTCTATTTCAGAGCTATACATAACAGTGTGTATTCCGGGAATTTCATCCTTACGAATAGACTTAATGGCCAAATCACCCGGTTCACTTTCAGATACTTTAGACCACTGTTTTTTTCTTTCTAAGTTTGCGATGATTTCTTCAGCCAAAGTAATGGCGGTACCGCTGGGAGCATCCAATTTCTGAGTGTGATGAACCTCCGTGATATTTACGTTGTAATACGAAAACTGATTCATCAACTTTGCAAGATATTGATTTACCGCCCTAAAAATACTTACACCTATACTGTAATTAGAACTCCAGAAAAGTGCATGACCATTGGCTTCAATTTCCTGTTTCAATGCCGGCAAATGCTGGTTCCAGCCGGTAGTTCCGCATACGACAGGGAGTCCGACAGCAAATGCACGCAAAATATTCCCCAAAGCAGCATTCGGGGTAGAAAACTCAATAGCCACATCCGCTTCTTTGAACATATTCGACTCAAAATCAGCGATATTATTCACATCAATAATGCATGTGATTTTATGTCCGCGATCCGTGGCAATGCGTTCAATAGTTTGCCCCATTTTCCCGTATCCGATCAGTGCTATTTTCATCTGTTTATTTTTTATATTTTTGTTGTTATTCTAAAATCTACTCCTCACTTTCCTCGAAGCAGGTCTTTATTTTTCTTCAATATTGATTTGTACTCAATAAAACGAGTGTGCAACTTTCTTCAAATGCAATATTGTTCTTCCTCAACAAATCCTGGAATTCCGGATTTTCCGTTCCCGGATTAAAGATCACCCGTTTTGGTTTGACAGCAATCACATGATCATAGTACATTGGCTGATTTTTCGGTCCCACATACAATGTTACAGTATCAATATCACTAAATTGTATCTGCTCCGTATGGATGGTCTGATTAAATACAGTATCCGGACGCAGACCAAGCAGTTCAATTTCGTGTCCGTGTTTTAGCAAACTCTCGGCAGCTTTATAAGCATATCGCTCAGGATTACTGCTCGCTCCTATGATCAATGTTCGTTTCATACGATTATAGTTTAACTTGTATTTACAGTGACAAATAAAAATCCAACACTTCAAAAATTTCTTCTTTTGAAGCGGTTTGATTAATTTGAACCTCTCCAATATCAGATAACAATGTAAAGTTGATGTCTTTTGATTCATTCTTTTTATCGTGTGTCATCAACTCATAAAGCACCTCATAATCCTTACAGTCAAAACCGAACATACCATAATACGCTTTGGTGATGTTTTTCAGTTTTAGTAAATACTCCTGAGGAAAACCAAATTTCGCATGAGACAGATACAATTCGCACAATAACCCCCACATAACTGCATATCCGTGCAATACAGGGCGATTGACACGATGTGAAAAAGTTTCAAAAGCATGTCCGAAAGTATGTCCTAAATTCAACACCTTGCGTATATTTTGCTCCGTTGGGTCTTGTTTCACCACCCATTCTTTAACCCGAATATTAGACTCGACCAAGGTGCGCAAAACGTCAAAATTTACCTTTTCCAAATCAAAAGTACTCACTTTTCGCCATTCTTCCTTCGAATAAATCAATGCATGCTTGATCATTTCGGCAAAGCCGGAACGGATATTTTCAAGATCAAGCGTTTTAAAGAAGTCAGTATAAATCAAGACAGTTCGAGGCAAATTAAAAACTCCGATTTCATTTTTATACCCCAAAAAATTGATGCCTGTCTTTCCGCCGGTGGCTGCATCCACAGCACCCAACAATGTAGTTGAAATGTTGATGTAAGCAATCCCACGTTTAAAGGTAGAAGCAACAAACCCACCAATATCCGTAACCATGCCACCGCCTAAATTAATCATCAAAGATTTACGATTTGCACCATTTTCACTCAAGTACCGCCAAATTTCGATTGCTGAATCAATATTCTTATTCTCATCCCCTGAAGGGATTGTAATTATGTGTGCCTCTTTCAGACAAGACAAACCCTCTATCAGAGGATAACAATGATTCAAGGTATTATCGTCCGTCAGGATAAAAATATCGGATGATTGATAGTCTCCAACAGCTCTGAGAACCGCTTCCTTAATGTCAGTGCAAATAACTGCAACCTGCCGACTCATATTGTTAAAATAAAAAGAGCAAAGATACATTTTTTCTTTATTAAAAGTGTGAATTCAATATTATAGAAAGTATAAATTCCCTAAAAACAAATCAATCCTAAAACAATCTGTTAAATTTACCCCATGAAAGGCTAAAATTTACTTACACATCTCCAACATATGAAAATATGTTCATACATTTGCATGAGTTTTTTAAGATTAGATGGAAGAGTTCTCTCGTATGGAAGATGCAGCTTACATGTTGAAGGCGATTGCTCACAGTACGCGTTTGCGTATCATATCACTTTTAGCAAAAAATGATGAATTGAACGTTACGGAAATTAGTACAAAACTGCAATGTGAGCAATCGTTACTATCGCATCATTTGACAAATATGCGGGCAAGGGGTGTTTTGAGCTGTCGTAAGGAAGGAAAAAATTGTTTTTATTCTCTGAAAAACAAAAAAATCACGAAAATATTAGACTGTATTGTTGAGTCAAGTCAGTCTGACGAATAAATAACAATTGAAATTCAGTTTGTGGTGCTACATCACCAAACATTAAGCGTCATGGTCAAGGAATTTATAAAAAAAAATATATTAAAAATAATCGGAGTTTTGGTAGGCACGGTATCCGGATACTTATATTACCACTTCGTTGGTTGCAAATCGGGAACCTGCCCAATCACATCAAATCCGTATATCAGCATCCTTTATGGAGCAGTGCTGGGTTACTTACTTTTTGATTTATTTAAACGTAAAAAAACAACGTAAATAAGAAACATTATGAGAAAAATTCTTGGAGCTTCTGTCATGCTCACTATCATTGCTTTTGCTGCTTGTGCGAACCGGTCAACCCGTACCGGACAGGACACAAAAGAACCTGAATTAACAATAGAAAACAACAATAAAACAAACGAAACAAAAAAAATGGGAACAATTCTTTTAACTAAGGCTGATTTTTTAAAAAAAGTAGCAAACTATGAGGCAAACCCGAACGAGTGGAAATACTTAGGTGACAAACCGTGTATCATCGATTTTTATGCGGATTGGTGCGGGCCCTGTAAAGCAGTAGCCCCAATTCTTGAAGAGTTAGCCAAAGAATACGATGGACAAATCTATATTTATAAAGTTGATACGGAGCAAGAGCAAGAACTGGCAGCTGCATTTGGTATTCGCAGCATTCCGTCACTTTTATTTTGCCCAATGGACGAGCAACCACAAATGGCTATGGGCGCATTACCTAAAGAAGCATTCAAGCAGGCCATTGATGAGGTGTTATTGAAAAAAGCCAAATAAATTTTGATAATATAATTTTCAGTGTAAGTTTAAGAGAGGCTGTCTAATGATTTTTAGGCGGCCTTTTTTTATAAAGAACAAAGAACAAAGAGCAAAGACAAAAGACGAATTAGTGAATAGTGATTGGTGGATAGTGAATGGTGAATGGTGAAATTTCTTTTGTGCCTTTTGTGGTTTAAAATTCTAACTTCCTAACTTCTCATAACTTCATTAACTTCCTTAACTACCTTAACTACTAACTACCAACTACTCCCTTCCTAAAACATTCAACAGTTCAACAAAAAATATTATCTTTGCAACAGCTTAGCTATAAACGTAATGTCGAATAAAGTCTCCAAAACAAAAAAAATGCTGATAGAGGTATCCCGTGAATTGTTTGCGAAACACGGTAAGCGCAATATTACCATGAATGACATTGCTGAAGCCTCACGTAAAGGCAGGAGAACTTTGTACACCTACTTCAGCAACAAAGAAGATATTTTCAAAGCTGTAGTTGATAAAGAAATCAATTATTTATCGGAAGAACTCACCAAAGCTTTTGCGTGTGATTGTGAGCCTGACGAAAAACTCAAAAAAATAGCCATCACGCATTTGGATACAGTCAAGCAAATTGTCGATCGTAATGGATCCCTGCGTGCCGATTTTTTCAGGGATATTTACGAAGTTGAACGTGCAAGGCGGAAGATAAATGAAAAAGAGATACAAATGATCCGGAACATCTTGCAGGAAGGTGTTGACCAGAAAATTTTCAGGCGCATGGATTTGGATTTATCTTCTGTGATAATCTTTCATCTGATCAAAGGACTGGAAGTTCCCTATATCCGGCAAAAACTCACCAAAGCTTTTGAAAAAAACAAAGAACACATCATCAATTTCATTTTCGACGGAATAAGACTCGATTAAATTCAATCAAAATCTTTTTAACCGCAAAAAACATCATTCCAATTTATGATGCCGTAACAAGTTTTGTCAACTTGCCTCCAATCCATATTAGACACGTGATTTCACGACCGCAGAACTCGGATCCCGCAAAACCGCCCTCCACAAGACCTGCACCGGATGCAAAGCCGTACGTTTTGTGCCGTCTTTGATTTGGGTGCGACAACTGGTCCCGGAAGCTACGATGACGGTGTCATCCGACATTTTGGCGATTTCCTTGAACAAAACCAATTCTCCAATTTTCATAGACAAATCAAAATGTTCTTTTTCATAGCCGAAAGAACCCGCCATACCGCAACAACCGGAAGGAATTTCTTCTGCCTGATAATTAACCGGAATAGAAAGCATGTCAATAGTGGATTGTGCAGATGCCAAAGATTTCTGGTGACAATGACTTTGTATTTTAATAATCTTCTTTTCAGTATGGAAAGACGTTGATTGGATATTATTTGCTTTAAACTCTTTCACAATAAACTCATCTATCAAATAAGTATTTTGTGCCAATTGTTTGGCTTGTTCTCGCAATGAATCATCCACCAGGTCAACGTATTCGTCCCTAAACATCAATATTGATGAAGGTTCAATACCAATCAAAGGTATATCGGCATCAATCAAACTAGATAACAAGCTCACATTTTTTTCGGCAATCTTTTTAGCCTTTCTGACCAGGCCTTTGGAAACATACACCCTACCACTTTCAACATGCCGGGGAATGATCACTTCGTAACCCAAATAGGTCAGCAATCGCACGGCATCTTTGCCTATCTCTACATCATAATGATTGGTAAATTCGTCGTTGAAAAAATATACTTTCCTCCCGGTTCGTAAATTAGTTTTTTGCAACAGCTTCGGATAATGTTGTTGATACCAACTGTTGAAAGTCTGCTGTGCCAATGCCGGCAATTTACGCTCTTTAGTAAATCCCATGGCAGCAGACAAAGGTGTTTTTTGTAAGATAAAATTCGTCAACACCGGCATCTTTGCTCCCAACGCATTGATGTTATTGATATTGGCAATCAATCTTGTACGCAAGGGTATTCCATTGGCATCGTAATAATGTTGCAGAAATTCGGCTTTCAGTTTAGCCATATCCACATTGGAGGGGCATTCAGATTTGCAACCCTTGCAAGACAAACATAAGTCCAATACTTCATAGATTTCCTGATGATTGAAGGGATTTTTTTGGGTAGAATGGGTCAGGTATTCCCGCAGGATATTAGCACGGGCTCGCGTGGTTTGTTTTTCATCGCGCGAAGCCATATAGCTCGGACACATCAGACCGCCGGTGATTTCGGTCTTGCGGCAATCACCCGAACCATTGCATCTTTCCACTGCCCGCATCAAACCCATATCATGCTCAAAGTTGAAAATAGTTTTAATTCCCCGTGTAGTTTTCCCCGGCTCATAGCGCAGTGCAGTATCCATGGGAGGAGTATCAGTTATTTTTCCGGGATTAAAAATACCCTGTGGATCCCAGGTTTGTTTGATTTGTTTAAGCAGTTGATAATTATGCTCCCCTATCATCAGCGGAATAAACTCACCCCGCAAACGACCGTCACCATGTTCGCCGCTTAACGAACCTCTATACTTCTTCACCAACAAAGCTACTTTCTCTCCCAATTCACGAAAGATTCTCACATCTTCTTTTAATTTGAGATTGAGTATGGGACGCAAATGCAATTCGCCCGATCCCACATGGGCATGATATACACAAGAAAGATCGTATTCGCTTAGGAGTTGCTTGAAATCCGCTATGTAAGCAGCAAGATGCTGAACAGGGACGGCGGTGTCCTCGATTAAACTGACAGGTTTTGCATCGCCTTTCATATTGGATAAAACACCCAAACCAGACTTCCGCAAAGCCCAGATTTTATGGATATCCTTCCCCTGTATGACCGGATAATGGAAACCCAAATTCCTGGTACGCAACGCCGCTTCTAATTGTTCAAAAAGTTTTTGAATCTCACCTTCTGTGTTCCGTGCAAATTCAACAATCAAAATAGCCTCGGGATCGCCGGAAATAAAAAACCTGTTTTTCTGCTGGGTGAGATTATCTTTGGTGAGATCAAGGATGTTTTTATCCATCAATTCTACTGCCCCGGGATTGAACTGCAAAGCAATGAGGTTGGCTTGTAAAGCTTGCTCCAGAGACTCAAGATGCACCGCCATCACTGCTTTGTAAGCCGGCGGTAAATCAACCAGATTCAATTTGATTTCGGTGATAAAAGCCAGGGTTCCCTCTGAACCTGCAATCAATTTGGCTAAATTCAAAGGAGGAGCTTGTTGGGTGAAAGGTTCCGTTTCCAATAAGATGTCGATGGCATAACCCGTATTACGCCTGTGCAATTGTGGATCAGGATATTGCGCCCTGATTTCTTGTTGATTATAGGGGTCGGATAAAGCTACCTGCAGTTGATGGTAAATCTTACCTTCTAAACTACTGAGTTTACATTTCTCATTAAACGCCTCTAAGGACAAGGCTTTAAACTCAGCTTCACTACCATCGCTGAGTATAGTTTTTACGCTTAACAGATGGTCGCGTGTACTGCCATAAATCAAAGAATGTGCACCACAGGCATTATTCCCTACCATGCCGCCTATCATGCAGCGGTTTGAAGTAGATGTTTCCGGACCAAAAAACAAACCATGTACAGCTAAGAATTTATTCAGCTCATCCAGGATAACTCCGGGCTGAACACGCACCCATTTTTCTTCAACATTCAGCTCCAACACCTCGGTCATATAACGGGAGACATCCACAACAATGCCTTTTCCAACCACTTGCCCGGCTAAGGAAGTTCCGGCAGTCCTGGGTATCAAATTTACCTTTTGCGCACCTGCAAATCGTACAAGCTCTATAATATCCTCCTTGGTTTTAGGATAAGCCACCGCCAAAGGATACTCACGATAAGCTGATGCATCTGTCGCATACAGGGTTAAATGGATGTTGTCGGTGTAAAAATCACCGGAGAAGTTTGAAAGTTTGGTGGCGTTCATTAGATTATTGTTCTCTCATCAATCGCTTAAATTCTTCCATCCCTTCCGATGCTCCCTTTTTGATGTGATATACGTCCCGATAGGCAATTTTTACATCTTGCGGATCAATGAGATATACCGGAACAGTCGGCTGTACATAATGCAACAAACCTGCTGCGGGATAAACTTGCATGGAAGTGCCGATGATCAGTAATATATCAGCCTTGGATGCAATAGATGCAGCATTTTCATACTCGGGAACCATTTCACCAAACCAAACAATATGCGGCCGCAATGGATATCCTTTCGGACATTTATCCTCCAGGCCGTATTCAGGACTAGCAGGATCTACGTCAAAAACCTCCTCGCCGGGACCGGTGGAACGCATTTTCATCAACTCTCCGTGAAGGTGTAATACCTTTAGGCTTCCGGCCCTTTCATGCAAATCATCTACATTCTGTGTGATGATACGCACATCAAAATCTTGTTCTAATTCCACCAGGGCGTAATGTCCCAAATTGGGCTTAGCCTCTATCAATTGTTTACGCCTTTCGTTGTAAAATTGCTGCACTAAGACCGGATTTGTCATCCACGCCTCCGGAGTTGCCACATCTTCAACTCTGTGCTGCTCCCATAATCCACCCGAATCTCTAAAAGTTGAAATACCACTTTCGGCCGACATGCCTGCACCTGTTAAAACTACTAATTTCTTTCGATAAGCCATAATTACGTTGATAATGATTTGCTTTCGCAAAGATAATATTTAATTGTTGAACTGTTGAATGTTTTAGGGAGGGAGTAGTTGGTAGTTAGTAGTTAGTAGTTAGTAATTAGTAGTTAAAGAAGTTAGGGAAGTTAGGGAAGTTATTTTTAGTAGTTGGTAGATAGTAGCTTGTAGTTAGTAGTTTTGGAAGTTAAGGAAGTTATAAGAAGTTAAGAAGTTAAGAAGTTAGAATTTTAAACCACAAAAGGCACAAAAGAAATTTCACCAATCACTATTCACCATCCACCAATCACTATCCACCAATCACTATTCACTAATTCGTCTTTTGTCTTTGCTCTTTGTTCATTGTTCTATTCATCGTTCATCGTTCTTCACTCTTCGTTTTTAGTTGTCTTTGTTCTTTTGTCTTTGCTCTTTGTTCTGATTAAACGACTAAACAGTCGACCGATTCTCCAATATTTTTTGTAATTTTGCGGCTCAAATTCAGTTTAGTAATTTTTTATATGCAATTCAACGAATATTCTCAATTCAATCTTTCTGATATCAATAAGGAAATTTTGGATTTTTGGAAAGAAAACGACATTTTTCATAAAAGTATTTCAACACGCGAAGGCAAGCCCTCTTTTGTGTTTTACGAAGGACCGCCTTCTGCTAATGGCATGCCGGGCATCCACCACGTAATTTCGCGTTCCATCAAAGATATTTTTTGTCGCTATAAAACCATGCAGGGATTTCAGGTGAAAAGAAAAGCCGGTTGGGATACGCATGGTTTACCGGTTGAATTGGGCGTTGAAAAGTCTTTGGGCATCACCAAAGAAGATATCGGCAAAAAGATTTCTGTGGAGGAATACAATGCTGCCTGTCGCCAGGATGTGATGAAATACACCAAAGAATGGGAAGATTTGACTGAAAAAATGGGTTATTGGGTGGATATGGATAATCCATACATCACTTATGATAATCGCTATATTGAAACTTTGTGGTGGTTGTTGAAACAATTATATGACCAGGGATTACTTTATAAAGGTTATACCATCCAGCCTTATTCTCCGGCTGCAGGTACCGGATTAAGTACACACGAACTGAATCAGCCGGGCTGCTACCGCGATGTAAAAGATACAAGTTGTGTAGCTCAATTTAAGGTGGCTGATGTTGAAAATTTACCTTTTGCACCTGCTAATGAGAATTGCTATTTCCTGGCATGGACTACTACTCCGTGGACTTTACCATCGAACACTGCCTTATGTGTTGGTCCGAATATCCGATATGTCTTAGTCAACACTTTCAATCCTTACACAGAAGAAGCTGTTTCATTGATACTAGCGAAGGATCTGTTGTCTGCACATTTCGATATGAAAGATGCTAAATTACAACTAAGCGACTATGTAAAAGGTAAAAATTTACCTTTTGAGGTAGCAGGAGAATGTTCAGGTAAGGACTTGATCAACATTAAATACGAACAATTAATTCCCTGGACAAACCCGGGTGAAGGTGCTTTTAGAGTGATCAGCGGCGATTTTGTGACCACTGAAGATGGTACAGGTATCGTACATATTGCACCAACTTTCGGAGCAGATGACGACCGTGTTGCCAAGCAAAATGGTGTTCCACCCATGCTTTTGAAAGACAAAGATGGGAACCTCCAACCCATGGTAGATCGTACCGGTAAATTTTATCGCCTGGAAGATTTATCACCTGATTACATCAAAAACAGCGTAAATGTTGATTTATACAAGTCTTTTGCAGGGAAATATGTGAAGAATGAATATTTGAATGATGACGATGAGGCTTCATCAGAAGAAACCCTGGATGTTGAAATTTGTGTGATGCTCAAACAACAAGGTCTTGTCTTTAAAATAGAAAAGTACATACATAATTATCCGCATTGCTGGCGTACCGATAAACCTGTATTGTATTATCCTTTAGATAGTTGGTTTATCAAAACAACTGCCCGTCGTGAAGAAATGATGGCATTGAACGATACCATCAATTGGAAACCACAATCCACCGGTACCGGTCGTTTTGGTAAATGGCTGGAAAACCTGCAAGACTGGAATCTAAGCCGCAGTCGCTATTGGGGTACCCCCCTGCCTATCTGGCGTACAGAAGATGGATTGGAAGAAATATGTATTGGGTCCATGGCAGAGTTGATGCAAGAAATTGAAAAATCCGTTCAGGCGGGGTTTATGACCGAAAATCCGTTCAAAAATTTCAAACCGGGCATTTACACCGCCGAGAACTATTCGGTTAAAAATATAGACTTGCACCGACCCTTTGTAGATCATATCATATTGGTATCTCCGTCCGGCAAGCCGATGATGCGAGAATTGGATTTGATAGATGTTTGGTTTGACTCGGGTGCCATGCCTTATGCTCAACTGCATTATCCTTTTGAAAATAAGGAACTCGTAGATTCCGGAGAGTTTTTTCCGGCTGATTTTATTTCTGAAGGTGTAGACCAAACACGCGGTTGGTTTTTTACTTTACACGCTATCAGCACGATGGTGAAAAATTCAGTTGCCTTCAAAAGCGTGATTTCTCATGGCTTGGTGTTGGATAAAAACGGTAATAAAATGTCGAAGCGATTGGGCAATGCTGTTGATCCGTTCTCGACTATTGAAGAGTACGGTTCCGACCCCTTGCGTTGGTATATGATGACCAATGCATCTCCCTGGGATAATTTAAAATTCGATGTAGAAGGTATTGAAGAGGTAAGAAGGAAATTCTTCGGAACGCTCTACAACACCTATTCATTCTTTGCTTTATATGCCAATGTAGATAAGTTTACTTTTGCAGAAGAGGAAGTTCCCCTGGCAGACCGACCGGAAATTGATCGTTGGATTATTTCTTTACTAAATAGTTTGGTAAAAGACGTAACCGGATTTTATGACAATTACGAACCGGCAAGAGCAGGCAGGGCTATCGCCGATTTTGTAGGGGAAAATTTGAGCAACTGGTATGTTCGTCTAAACCGCAAACGCTACTGGGGCGGTGAATATAATCAAGATAAAATTGCTGCTTATCAAACCCTATACACTTGTTTGGAAACGGTTGCAAAATTGATGGCACCTATTGCTCCTTTCTATGCTGATCGGTTGTTCCTGGACTTAAACAAAGTCAGTGGCAAAGACAAATCCGAATCAGTGCATTTAGCAAAATTCCCGGTATTCAACGAACAAGTCATTGACAGCAATCTGGAAGCCTGCATGCAACTGGCCCAGCAGATTTCCTCCATGATTTTGGCTGCTCGTAAAAAGGCAGAGAAAAAAGTCCGCCAACCCCTCTCAAAAGCTGTTGTTCCGGCTCCCGATGACATAACTTACAACCAAATAGTTTATATTGCCGATTTAATCAAAGCTGAAGTCAATATCAAAAAACTGGAAGTATTACCTGCCGATGCAGACATGGAAGGTTTGGTAAAGAGAGTTAAGCCCAACTTCAGAACCTTAGGGAAGAAGTATGGAAAGCTGATGAAAGATATTGCCGCCGCTGTAAATAATTTCGGAAAAACAGAGATCAGCACCATTGAAAAGTCCGGAAAATTCGACTTAGTCATTGGTGGTGAAAAAGTCGAAATATTGGCAGATGATGTGGAGATTTTCACAGAAGATATGCCCGGATGGCTGGTTACCAACGACGGCAGATTAACCGTTGCATTGGATATTACCGTTACAGATGATTTGTTGCGCGAAGGAATCGCCCGCGAATTGGTCAATCGTATCCAGAATTTGCGCAAATCATCTGGTTTTGAAATTACAGACAAAATCAGAATTGAGATTGTGAAACACGATGCAATAAACGGAGCTGTGGAAAATTTTGGCGAGTATATCGCCTCTCAAACCTTGGCATCTTCCATCCAATTGGTTGATTCAATTGATGCTCCGGTTGAACTTGATCTTGAAGATTATATAGTCAGTATTAAAATTGAAAAAATCTGATTCTAAAACACCTTGTTGTTGTGCTTAGTTGAATATTTATTCCGAACCTCGAAAATTAAATATATAAATGGGACTTTTGGGATCATTCCTTTTGCTTCTTTTTTTTATTGCAATTTTTATTGTGATAGTCGCTGTCGGATTCCTGCGTTCAATTTTTAGATTTGGCAAGAAAAGTAATCCTTTTAAACGCCGCCGGGACTATACTCAAAGAGAACAAAACGTTCATCATACCAGTCCATTACGCCAAAAATCAAAAAAGATCATCCAAAAAGACGAGGGAGAATATATTGATTTTGAAGAAATCGAATAAACCTCTTTGGGAATATTCATTAACTGACATATTTATCAATCCTGCTTTTAAAATTTAAAATCAACGAATATTCCTCTTTACAGTATAAATTCAACTTCTTTAAAATAGAATGTCAGACGTTGTTTTTCAGTATCTTCAAGCATCAATTTACCATCGCTTTCAATTTGAATAACACGTGCGTAAAAGGTAAAATTTGATGTTTTGAATGGGTGATATCCGGTATTTCTATAAAGATGTAACATATATTTTTGTCTGATATCGTCCGGCGTAAACTGACAAATTTTTAAAATACAAGACCTTACTTCTTGTAGCAGTTGCTTTATTTCAAATGTTTGTCCTGTTATTTGCAGGAGCGAAATCGGATTGGGAGCATCAGAAGTGAATATATCTTGATTGATGTTTAATCCAATGCCGCAAATAGAAGTTTGGATACTTCTTCCTTGTAAGGTATTTTCTATCAAGATACCGCCTATCTTTTGATTTTTCCAGTAAATATCATTAGGCCATTTGATACTAAAATGTTTTGAATTTTCGTTATCAGTTTGAACACGTAAAACGTGCAAAATACCTAAAGAAACCATCTGAGATACCAAAAAAAACTCAGCAGCATCAATTTGTTGAGGACGCAGCAACAGGGAAAATAATAAATTTTTATCTTTTGCCGACTCCCAGGTATTGCTACCCTGTCCCCTTCCGGCAGATTGGAAACCGGCATGTACAACAAAGCCATTCGGTAAGGCTTCAGACTGCAACATCTCTTTCATCAACACATTAGTTGAAGTAGTTTCGGCTATATAAAAATAATGTTCATTCATTGAGTTTAGCTAATAGGGGTCCACATCACAACTGACCCTGACACTTTTAAATTCCGGTTGAGCATTTAATTCCGATAAAATATTCAACAAGGTCGTTCGGGCGGCTTTTACCGATGCAGCCGTTTCAAACTTAAACAAGATCTGCCTGATATATTGATTTTGTACCCGTGCAATGAGAGGAACGACCGGTCCCAATACCCTATTTCCAAAAGCAATTCGCAAGGTGGCCGTTAATTTATCAGCTGCCCTGTCAACGACTTTAAAGTCTCTGTGTTTGAGGGTAATCTGTATCATCCTATAGAAAGGTGGATATTTAAACGATGCCCTTTCTTGCGTTTGCAAATCAAACATCGCCTGATAATCATGATGAAGTACTTGTTGAATAACGGGATGGTCAGGAGAATAGGTTTGTATAACGACCAGGCCTTTTTTATGTTTTCTTCCAGCGCGCCCGCTCACTTGTGCCATCAGCTGAAAAGCCCTTTCGTGGGATCTGAAATCCGGAAAATTCAGTAAATTATCTGCATTCAGAATACCCACCAAACTCACCTTTTCAAAATCAAGTCCTTTGGTAACCATCTGGGTGCCAATTAGAATATCAACCTGCCGGCGTTCCATGGCCGAAATAATCCGTGCATAACCCTTTTTAGACCGGGTTGTATCTAAATCCATGCGCATCACACGCGCATCCGGAAAAAACTTCTTGATCTCTTCTTCAATCTTTTCAGTTCCGAAGCCGCGTGTTTGTAAGCCGGGTGTTTTACAGGAGGGGCATTCTTGCGGCAGGCGTTCAATATAACCACAATAATGACAGTTTAAAGTGTTGGTAGCGGCATGCAAGGTCAGACTTACATCGCAATTTTTACATTTAGGGATGTACGCACAAACTTTGCATTCCACATAAGGCGCATATCCCCTTCGGTTTTGGAACAAAATAACTTGCTCCTGCTGTTGTAATGCCAAATTGATCTTCTCAAGCAGTACATCAGAAAAATGACCTTCGTGTTGCTTTTTTCGATACGCTTCTTTCATATCAACCACCAATATTTCAGGCAATTGCATCTCTTCATACCGCTCGCGCAACTCCACCAGTCCGTATTTGCCGATTTTAGCATTGTGATAACTTTCAATGGCAGGCGTAGCACTACCCAGCAATGTTTTGGCTCCGTGCAAAGATGCCAGTACGATGGCTGCATTTCTTGCATGATAGCGGGGAGCGGGGTCATATTGTTTAAAACTCGGCTCATGTTCTTCATCCACGATGATCAACCCAAGCTCCCTGAACGGAAGAAAAATGGAAGACCTAACACCTAATATCACTTCGTAAGATTCGTTATGCAACACATTATTCCATATTTCAACCCTCTCGGCATCAGAAAACTTTGAGTGATAAACGCCCAATTTATTACCAAATACCCGTCTCAAACGTGTGGTCAGTTGTGCAGTCAGCGCAATCTCAGGTGCAAGGTACAGCACTTGTTTTCCCTCTGCCAATACTTTTTCTATCAGATGAATATAGATTTCCGTCTTACCGGAGGATGTAACCCCATGCAGCAAAACAACCTGCTTATCGTTGAACTGTTCCTCAATTTCACGCATGGCCTTTTGCTGAGAGGCATTCAGCGGATAAGCATCTTCCCTTTCCAAATCTGATACCTCCAAACGCCCGACTTCTTGTTGAAAAATTTCAAATACTTCCTTATCAACCAAGCCGTTGAGAGCAGAAGGACTGAATCTGTTTTTGATTCCTAATAACTGTTTTTTCGAAACGGGACGAATAGATCTAGTCTCTGTGAATCCCGAAATTTCCAGATAGCGAATGAGTAACTCCAACTGTTTAGGTGCTCTTGAAAGTTTGTCCATCCATTGAAGTAACAGGTTTTCATCCGACAAGGAGGTTGAAAGCCGGATATAAGCTTCGGTTTTTGGTTTATATTGATCTAATTTGAAACCGGAAGGCACCGCGGCCTGATAAACCTCACCCGGATGTGCAATGTAATATTCACTGATCCACTCCCAAAAACGATATTGAGGTACTCTCAAAATAGGCTCTTCGTCCGGTAAACTCAAAATTGTCTTTGGTTTGTAATGCTTCGGCTCGTTTTCATGTATCAAAACGATGATGCCCGTATAAATCCTTTTGGAACCAAAAGGCACGACAGCACGCATGCCTGTCCTCACAGCTTCCTTCCATTCAGCAGGAACAGCATAAGTAAACGTGCCGGGAATCGGCAAAGGCAATATGATATCGGCGTATAGCATAAAACTGACGAGCTACAAAATTAGATGTTTTTCATCAATATCTTGTATTTTTCGTACTTTTGTGTTCTAAAAATACCGGTAATCATGATTAATCCCTATCAAATTATTGAGAAATATTATGCTCCCTTTCCTGAACTACATCGGCTGTTGATCAAACACAGTGAACAAGTAAAAAATAAAGCGATAGAAATTACGATCAAGCACCCTGAATTGTGCGCAGATAAGAATTTCATTGCTGAGGCCGCGATGCTACATGATATAGGAGTTTTTTTGTGTGACGCTCCCAAAATTTTCTGTTACGGTACGCATCATTACATAGAACATGGATATTTAGGTGCTGACATTTTACGCAAAGAAGGATTGGAAAAACATGCCAGGGTATGTGAGCGACATACGGGAACCGGTTTTACAAAAGAAAAAATTATAGAAAAAAACCTTCCGTTGCCCCACAGAGACATGAGACCGGTATCAATAGAAGAAGAGATCATCTGTTATGCAGACAAGTTTTTCTCCAAATCAAGACCTGATGTGATGAATGATTTGGAAAGAATCAGACAATCCATTGAGAAACACGACGAAAGCAATTTGCAGTACTTTGAAGAATGGCATGCAAGATTCTCATAAACTGCAATGGACTTCATCAAAGCAATCTGTATGAAAGACCAAAAGTGAGCAATTCTTTGAATTGTATTTTGGCTTTTTCTCCCGCAGCCAGGAATACGGTGTTGTCGTATCGGGGATTCAGAGATAGTCGGATTGACAAGAATCTGTTAAACTTAAAATCTCCAACAATTTCCCAATCTACCTCTATTTTTTCATAATTGGTATAGAAATATAATTTGGAATTAATATCCAGTTCACGTGTTGGGCTGTAGGAAAGTTGTGCCCTGAAAGAACTTCCGATCTGACTTAAAATCTTTGTACCTGTCAAAATACCAAAAGATCTTTGATTGATTTCAGTGGTGTCATTCGCATAAACAAACTTATAACTTAAAGGAGAAAACATCATTGAAAAAACCTTTTTGTATTTGTAGTCTAACCCGATATCTGCATTAAACCTTACCGGCGTTAAAAATTTAACTTTCTTCCTGGTAGAATTAACTGCATTATAGCTGTTAAAAAGATGGGTCGAAAAGTGAACCGAAGTACTATAGTACCAATTACCTCCGGCTTTAATACCCAATTTACTATTGGCTCTTACAATATCATCATTGGTATTTAAAATTCTGAGTGTGTCGCCCTCTACTGAGTTAAATCCCATACGCCACTCGGCAAAATTATCCCATTGTATATTCTTTTTGTTATCATAATTGAATTTCCCATCCAAGATTCCCAAAATCGAAATATAATCGCTACCCCCCTGATGCCAATTGGAAGAAATGTAACTTTGAGAAAACTGTAACAACGCATTCGATTTCATATTCCAATGCAAAGGCTGAACTTTCTCAATATGTATTCTTTGGTGCTCAAGAGTAGATTTTGTTATGGTACTTAATTTAAAATCCTCGATAGGATTGATGTTAAGTTGAAAATTAATCAAATCAGAAATATCCGGAAGTTCATCTATATAAAAAGCAACCAGATAAGGAGCATCAGCTGCCATTCTTCTTGTCGTTTTATCTCTCAATTGTTGTAAAGCACCATAAGGAGTTTCATTTTTCAACAAGGTTGCACCTTGAATCAAATCTTCACCCCACATTTTAGCGAAAGCATATCGAACAGGAGGTTGCTCAAGATGAACAGGTTTCGTAGAAAATCCATGGAACAGTAAATCAACAAAAAAGGGATTGGTCTGTAAGAATCTCTTATCAATCGGAACAATAACAGGTTTTATCTTCCTTGCCTCATATTCTTCCAGGACTTGCTGAATATCCAGTGTATCGTAAATCATTTCTTGTACCTCAACAGGAACAATACTCGATATATCAATCAGCGAATCGGAAAAAGCCTCCAAAAATTCAATACCGGGAGATGTCGGATCAAGAGAGTCTGTTTCAAGAGAATCCGCTTCAACTGCAACAGAGCTTCCTGTACTGAAGGCACGCTCAATCAAATCATCTATACTCGTGCTAATAATAATACTGTCGGCTGGATGGCTATTAATAATAGAGGGAAAAACGGATATCCGGACAAAAAAGACACAAAAAACAAGAAGAAAATCTTTCCGTTTCATTTATTACTCAAAAACATCTATTCTTTTACTGACCTAATCAAACAAAGTGGGCGAGTCTTCCTCAAATTGTCGTAAAACCGCCCGAATTAAGGTTTCACGTATAAACTTGGATTTGTTGGTAACGCGGTATCGGCTGATATATCGCATTAATGCCTTGTTCTCAAGTTCATTCAACATAAATTCATGTCGATGTATTCTATGAAGTCTTTTCCGATTTGAACTTTTTCTATGTTCTTTATTTGCCATGTAGTTAGATAAAGTCTTACAAAAGTAATATTAAATGTTCTAATTAAAAGGATTAATCATAAAAAATCTATACTTTTGTAGCATTGTAACAAAATTAAACTTTAACTATGGCGAAACACAACGAATTGGGTAAAGCGGGAGAGATCCGTGCTCGTGAATTTTTGCTGGCGAGGGGGTACAAAATTCGTTCCACAAACTATAAAGCGGGTAAATTGGAGATTGATATCATAGCAGAAAAGGACGACTGGCTGGTTATTGTTGAAGTAAGAACACGTTCCACGGACACTTTCTTAGCCCCCGAGGAATCTATTGGTTTACAGAAAATTAAGAACCTGGTAAATGCTGCAAGCAGCTACATCAAAAGATATAATTGGATGGGAGAAACACGTTTCGATATTATTTCGGTGATGCCGGATGGAAACGATTATAAAATCGCACATATTGAAAATGCTTTCTTGCCACCGGTTAATTAGTAAAATGAAACGAGCATGCACTAATTTAATAAATTATAAACGTATGAAACTTTATAACAAACAATTAGCCGACAAACTACTTAAGATTAAAGTTATTAAGTTGCAACCCAACAATCCTTTCACCTGGGCTTCCGGATGGAAATCACCCATTTATTGCGACAATAGAAAAACACTTTCTTATCCTGAGATCAGGACTTATATCAAAATTCAAATAGCCCGCATCATTCAGGAAAATTATCCTGATGTTGATGTGATAGCAGGAGTTGCAACCGGAGCCATCGCACAAGGTGCTTTGGTTGCCGACTTGTTGGGTTTACCCTTTATTTACATTCGTCCTACACCCAAAGATCACGGCCTGGAAAACATGATTGAGGGCGATTTAAAACCCAAACAGAAGGTAGTAGTGATAGAAGATTTGGTCTCCACCGGCGGAAGTAGTTTGAAAGCTGTAGAAGCCATTCGTAATGACGGTTCCGAAGTATTGGGAGTGATTGCCATTTTTTCTTACGACTTTCCGATTGCTCTTGAAATGTTCAAAAAAGCAAAAGTAAAACTGACGTCTTTATCGAATTATGATACTGTGCTCGGTGAAGCTTTAGCCATCAATTATATTTCAGAAAAAGACATTGAAACCTTGAAAGAGTGGAGATTAAGTCCTTCTGACTGGGGTAAGAAATCACTGTAATAGATCAAACTTGAGTTTTCCGAATCATACCAATTGATGACGACATACAAAAGTGACATAAAGGTAATTTCTGCGTCAGAAGAAAAAGTTTTCAATGTTGTCAATGATTTGAATAATCTTCAAATTCTGAACGAGATGGAGTCGCCTGCAGAAAAATTTCAGATACTTGAATATGACCGGGATTCTTGTGTGTTTACTGTTCATGATTTTGGCGAAGTGGGTATCCGTATTTCTGAAAGGCAAGCGAATAAACTTGTTCGCTTCAACATCACTCAATTACCGGTGGATGCAAGCGGAGAAATTTTATTAAGTGAAAGCACAAGAAACGAAACCCAATTGCAAGTTGCAGTGCAGGTTGAACTTTCGTGGACTTTAAAAATGATGTTTAACAAGCAATTAGAAAAAGGCATCAATACTTTTGCAGATTTGTTTGAGGATTTGTTAAATGGATGGTTAATAAAAAACGGTTGAACATGGCAGCAAAAATTTGGAAAAAAACAACGGACGTAGATAAAAGGGTGGATCAATTTACGGTCGGAAAAGACAGAGAATTGGACATATTCCTGGCAAGCTATGATGTGCTCGGTTCTATGGCACATATTCGCATGTTAACATCTGTTGGTTTACTTGGGCAAGACGAATTGCAGCTACTGCTTAAGGAACTGAAAAACATCTATCGTGAAATTGGTACTGGAAATTTTTCGATAGAAGAAAGTGCGGAAGACGTTCATTCTCAGGTTGAACTATTGCTGACGCGCAGATTGGGGGATGTCGGGAAAAAGATTCACAGCGGACGTTCACGCAACGACCAGGTATTATTGGATTTAAAACTTTATACCCGTGCGGAGCTGATGGAAGTGGTAGGATTGGTCAATCAACTGATTGAGACTTTAATCAAACAAAGCAATCAGTACAAGCATATTCTTCTGCCCGGATATACCCACTTGCAAATTGCTATGCCCTCTTCATTCGGCTTATGGTTTGGTGCTTATGCTGAAAGTCTTGCTGACGATTTGCAATTATTGTTGTCTGCCTGGAAAATCACCAATCGCAACCCGCTTGGTTCGGCAGCCGGATATGGCTCTTCATTTCCTTTGGATCGTCAAATGACCACCGAGTTATTAGGTTTCAACAGCATGAATTACAACGTGGTGTATGCACAGATGGGACGTGGTAAGATGGAACGTATTGTTGCCAGTGCCCTGGCTTCGGTTGCTGCTACGCTGTCAAAATTAGCTTATGACGCATGTTTGTACAATGCCCAAAACTTTGGGTTTATCCGCTTACCCGAAGAATTTACCACCGGGTCGAGTATCATGCCGCACAAAAAGAATCCTGATGTATTTGAGCTTACACGCGCCAAATGCAATAAAATTCAGGCAACACCTCAGCAAATTACCCTGATTGCCAACAATCTTCCTTCAGGGTATTTCAGAGACCTGCAAATTATTAAAGAGGTATTTATTCCGACCTTCTCTGAACTAAAGGATTGCCTGCAAATGACTGAACTGATGATGTCTAAAATCCAGGTCAACGAAAATATATTGGATGACCCCAGGTACGATGCCATGTTCAGTGTAGAAACTGTCAACAAGCTAACCTTAGGTGGAATGCCTTTTCGCGATGCTTACAAACAAGTCGGACTTGCCATTGAAGCCGGAACCTTTACCCCGGATAAGGATATTCAGCATACCCATGCTGGCAGCATCGGCAATTTGTGCAATGATGAAATTTTAGCCTACAAAAATGAATTGATCAAACAATTTAATTTTGAAAAGGTGGAGCAGGCGTTGGAGAAATTATTGTCCTGACACAAAAAGGGCCGTCTCGTTCTGAGACAGCCCCTATCATATAAAGGTATTTGTAAGTTTAATAAGAAGCCCGACTTGATGCCTGATAATTAATTTTCAGTGCATATGCCCGGCGCAAAGCTTGTTTGATATCTGAAATGATACCCATTCTGGTGTCTTTATCTGCATTGATGGAGACCGTCATAACATTTTGATCCTCCTCCTTCATGGCAGAACGCTCGTTCGTAATAAAGGTTTCAATCTCACTGACATCAGCGAACTGATCATTAAGTTGAATGCGGGATGTGGTTCCATATTGATCTCTGAATTCTCTCAATGGCGACCCCACATAAATATACCGAACCAAAGACTTATTTTCAAGCTTTTGAAGTTCTGTTGCAGCAGGCGGCGTAATCCTCACTTTATAAGTTACCTCTTTCATGGTCGTAACAGCCATAAAGAAAAACAGCAACATAAAAATAATGTCGGGCAAAGACGAGGTGCTTAACGCCGGCATTCCTCTTTTCTCTTTTTTTCTAAATTTTGACATTATCTGACTCCTCCATAATTTTTAGGTTCTGCCTCCGATATATTTTGAGGAAAAACTGTTCGAATATCTTTCTGCTGCTGCTCTTCTAATTCATCATACAGCTTGCCGAATTTAGCCTGCGCCAATTCATTACGCAACTCATTATAGGCAGCAATAAGTTCGTTTTGCACATCAATATAAGCCTGATATTGCGTATCAACGTCATTTTGAACTGAAATCACATGGTCTCGGGTAAATTCCATGGGGCCAAGTGTTTCAAATTCTCTCAATACTTTTTCGGGTAAATGGCTCTCATTCCTTTCGTTCAATATGAACTCCTTTGCTTTTTCTTTCAAATCACGGATATCCCATCCTTCTTCACCTTGAACCAACAGTTGATTTAAGCTATTGATTTTTACCACAAAAAGATTCCGTTTTTTAATGTCAACATCTTGTGGTTGATGGTCAGGTGGCAGCGGCTCAGGAAGACGCCTTTGCAACCCCATACTGGTGTTCATAGACGTTGTAACAAGAAAGAAAATTAACAGGAGGAACGATATGTCAGCCATCGAACTCGCATTAATATCTTCTACTTTTCTTGAAATTTTAGACATTCTTTTATGATATTTATTTTTTTCTACTTAAGTGCAGTATAAATTTTAGATCCGACAATTGATAAAATTATCAGAACAAGCAAGGTGTATGTTGTATAAATAAACATATCAGTTACCTGTGCCCAAATGCCCTCATTCTGAGTTCCTTCATATCCTATGATTTCCATTCTTTCACCACTTCCCATAAAGAAAGAAACGACGAAAATTCCAACAAAAAGCAGAAGAGGAATCACAGCCCTGAGAGCAGACCTGGGATTGCTGATGGACGATTTTATAAACTTATACACAGCAGCGGCAAAGGCTGCTACTATTGCTGCGGCAAACAATATATATGTCCACAAGAAAACCGCGTCTGTTAAGAGAGGAACATGCATTGCTTCCCCCGCAGTACTATCTATGGTACCTGCTCCCAACCCCAATGTTGCAAAAAACGCAATCAACAGCAAGAAGGAAATAACTACTATAGATATTCCAAATATTTTGACTGTTTTCAACATAATTTATTTTATTTAGAACGTTCAACCACAATGTCCATCAATGAAATTGAAGCATCTTCCATATCGTTGGTAAGTCCTTCAATGAGTGTCAATATATAGTTATAAAATATTTGCAGAATCATGGCTACAATCAAACCGAATACCGTTGTGAGAAGAGCAACCTTGATACCTCCTGCAACAATCGTTGCTGAAATATCACCCACCTGCTGGATTTTATCAAAAGCCTGGATCATCCCGATAACCGTACCCAAGAATCCCAAAGAAGGAGAAATTGCGATAAACAAGGAAATCCATGTTAAGTTCTTTTCCAACAAGCCTAACTGAACACCGCCATAAGAAGCTATTGATTTCTCAACCACCTCAATGCCTTCATTGTAACGGGCAAGACCCTGATAGAAAATAGACGCTACCGGCCCACGCGTATTGCGACATACTTCCATAGCTGCTTCAATACCATCTGTTTCCCAGCTTTCGCTAACGCTTTTCAACAGTTTTTCTGTGTTGGTTGCAGACAAACTTAAATAAATGATCCTCTCGATGCATAAAGCCAAACCTAAAATCAAACAAAATGCAATAGGAGCCATCCACAAAGCATCTCCTTCAATAAACTTTTGTTTCAATGCCTTATGCATCCCCATCTCTTCTACAACCTCCGGAGCGGTTGTTTCGACAACTTCAGTAACTGTCGTATCCGTTGCTTCTGCCTGAATACTGTCTTCCTGAGCAATCACTTGTAGTGTTATACCAAAAGTGAAAAGTGTCACCATTGAAAAAATTGCAAATACCTTTTTCATTTTACTTTCTGTTTTGAATTTGTGTTTTATTTGTGATTATTTTAGTGATTATATATCTCGAATTGTGTCTGTATCATCATTATTCGGCGCGGAGAGGAAGAGATTCGAACTCTCGATACGTTTCCGTATATACGCTTTCCAGGCGCACCTCTTCAACCACTCGAGCACCTCTCCTATTTAGCGGCGCAAGTTAGTAAAAATTTATGATATACAAATAAAAAAAAGAAAAAATTATAACTCAAATGATGTTTTTTGTGAAAAACTCATACAAAATTTATTCGAAAATTCTAAAAATTAAACAAACCAAAAGCATTATCTGTCGTTTGTTTCACTACTTCATCATAAGAGATTGAATACAAACCAGCTAAAAATTCTGCCGTATGTTTTAAGTATGCACTTTCATTTCTTTTGCCCCTGAACGGAACCGGAGTCAGATAGGGAGCATCCGTTTCCAACACAATATGTTTGACGTCTATCTGGCGCAACACCTCACTTAATCCTGAGTTTTTAAAAGTCACTATGCCGTTAATTCCCAACAGGAAACCTCCAAATGACAGAATTTCACGTGCTTCTTCCAAGCTACCTCCGAAACTGTGAAACACCCCTTTCAAACCGCTGTTTTTATAGGGTGACAATGCTTCCATTGTTTCACGATGCGATTCTCTGACGTGAATAATAACCGGTTTATTGTATGCCAACGACCACTCGATCTGCTGCCTGAAAGCTTTGATTTGCTCCTCTTTATAAGTAACATCCCAATATAGATCAATACCAATTTCTCCTATGGCTGTGTAATCTCTGTTCTGTAATCCGGCATGCACAACCGACAGTTCATCCTTGTAATCAGCTTTCACACTTGTAGGATGCAAACCAATGGAAGCATAGCAAAAATCGGGATAGGCCGCCTCCAGATCATGCATGGCTTGTATGGTGTTGCTGTCTATATTGGGAAGAATGATTTTCCGGATACCGGCATCTTCGGCCCGCTGAATGACTTCCCTGCGGTCGGGATCAAAATCTTCAAGGTATATGTGCGCATGCGTATCTATCATTTATCACTCTCTGTTGCCGGATCCTTATTCCCACTCAATGGTTGCCGGAGGCTTCGAACTGATGTCGTAGACAACCCTGTTGATTCCTTCCACTTGCTGGATAATATCGTTGGAGATTTTTGCCAAAAAATCATAAGGAAGCTGTACCCAATCTGCCGTCATGGCATCAACGGAACTAACAGCCCGTAATGCAACAGCATTTTCGTAAGTTCTGTTACTATCTTTCACGCCTACCGATTGTACGGGGAGCAGAATAGCGCCGGCTTGCCACACTTTATGGTACAAATTCCACTCTCGCAATCCATTGATAAAGATATGGTCTGCTTCCTGAAGCAGCTTTACTTTTTCCGGCGTGATATCACCAAGGATACGAACTGCCAATCCCGGACCCGGAAACGGATGTCGCTTGATCAAATGGCTCATCATACCCAGCTCCTTCCCTACCTTACGAACCTCATCTTTAAAAAGCAAACGCAAAGGTTCGCAAAGTTTCAGATTCATTTTTTCGGGCAATCCGCCCACATTATGATGTGATTTTACACCTTTGCCGGTCACAGAAAGGGATTCAATAATATCAGGATAAATGGTGCCTTGTGCCAGCCACTTCACCCCATCAATTTTATGTGCCTCTTGCTCAAATATATCGATGAATGCTGCACCTATGATCTTGCGTTTTTGTTCCGGATCGCTTACACCTTTCAGCAACCTGTAAAAATACGCTTTCGCATCTACCCCAATTACATTCAGACCAAGATGCTTATAATCTTCCAATACTTGCTCAAATTCATTTTTACGAAGTAGTCCGTGATCAACAAAAATACAGCTTAAATTTGGACCGATAGCTTTATGCAGAAGTACGGCAGTCACAGAAGAATCAACGCCGCCCGATAAGCCCAACACAACCTTATCATCTCTCAATTGTGTTCTAAGATTCTCAATGGTAGATTGTATAAATGAAGCAGGAGTCCAATTGCATTTGCAACCACAAATATTTAAAAAATTACCTAAAAGCAATGTATCTCCGCTTGTACGCACATCTTCCGGAAGGAACAACACACCCCAGGTTTGCTCACCCTTTATTTTGAAAGCAGCCAATTCATCATCTGCCGTTGTAGCAACCGGCTGAATATTTTTCGGCAATTGCGTGATGGTTTTTCCTTTCGCCATCCAAACCTGCGAACCTGATTGTAAACCCTTCAACAATTTATCTGTTGAATCCGTCGTTGCCAAATTTGTTTGAGCATATGTTCTGAAAGCATCATAGTGTATCCCGGCACCTTCATCAGCAGCCAACAACTGAGCACCGTACCCTATGCCCAACAAAGGAAATTGACCTTTAATTGAGGATAAATCAAATTCAAACACCGACTGATCGGCTATTGCCGGCGCCACATCCGAAAGAATGATCCCCTTTACACCCCTCATTTCCCCGGGAAGTTTGTTAAAAGGTACGATTTCACAATACTCTTTCAGCTCCCGCAGTCTTCTTCCAATAAGTTGCGTGCTAGGAGAACCAAAATCCAAAATAAGTATTTTTTCCTGCATATTATTGTTCAGTTTCTTCTTTACTTTCTTGTTCTTTGTCGTTTTCTCGTTCTTTTTCTAATTGTTCAATTCTTAACTGCTCTTTTTCTGATCGTTCGATTTCCAGTTGTTCCATAGACACCCGACTGTCCATTTCTTCTTGTGTCTTGACCCTTAGTCCGGGATTTTCCCGGATCATTTGCCGCAAATAGGATTCAGGATAACCGGGACGTATCACTTCCAACGGAATTTTCTTTTCGTTCTGTGCAAATTTACCGTTATTTTCTTTTTTGATCACCCCGTCTAAATATTTGATCAGCAGAAACTCATCCAACTTCTTCCAGGATGCAATCACATTTGCAGCCTGGGTATGACTGAAGTTTGTCAAAAACCTGCGGGCATCTTCTACCGGCATACCGATTACAGCTTTATCGATGCTGGGTATCAGGGTATGAAAATTTGTTTCCCAATATTCCTGCACCTTTTTGATATCAGGCATAACCATAGAATATCTTGGATAAGCAAAATTTGAAACGCGGTTGAAAACCCAAAATGCTGAAGTTGACGAATATTCCAACAGACTACCATTGTCTTCATCAAAACATTCCGGAACACTATTGATGCCACTGTACATAGGGATATACACAGAAGAAGCAGCATCATCCACGCTGAACCACAAAATACCTCCTACATGGGGTGGCAACCAATTACGCATTTGGGCAACAAAGGAAAAACCTGTTTGTTGAGTAGCAATAGGTCGTTCGTGATAATATTCTACCCCGTCAACCTTAAAACTGAGCGGACTCACCCTTAATTTTGAACCATAAATGCCTGCTCCGAACCCTTTGGTAATATCTAATTCAGTACCTTCATACTGGTCGCGCATAAAAGCCTGCATATCTTGTATGCTTATTTTTTTTACAGGTTTGATCCACAAGGGCATGCGATCCAGGGTTTCACCCTTGATATATGTAATGTACTTATCCATTTCAGGGTTGTTTCGGCGAAAAAAGCTCCACACCCTTGCTTCACAGGCTCTCAGTGCGCCGTAATCAAGCGGGGCATAGCTGTCGGAAAAACTAAAATCTTTATTTCTGCCTCTAAAGTAGCCCTTTTCCCGAGCAAATGCGATGACATCCACCGAATACAAACAATTGGTCCTGTCATCAAGGGGAAATGTAGTGATACGCGCCTGATTGGCATGCGCCGTGATGCAATCATCCGGAATTCGTTGAGCCACCCAAACCGCTCCCTTGTTTTTAGGTCCTTTTCCAATCATTTCCATTACCCACACCTCATTGGGATCAGCTATGGAAAAAGATTCTCCGGTACTGTAATATCCATATTCTTCTACCAAAGAAGTCATGACGCGAATGGCTTCCCGGGCTGAACGGGCACGCTGCAAAGTGATGTACATTAAATTACCGTAATCGAGAATGCCGGTGCTGTCCCGCAGTTCTTCCCTTCCTCCGAACGTACTTTCTGCAATGGAAACCTGATGCTCATTCATGTTGCCGATCACGGCATAGGTTTTTTCAACCTGTTTGATCTTTCCAAGATATTCACCTGTATCCCATTCGTAAATATCCAACATGGATCCGGGAGGATAAGTACGGGCAGGATAGTGGTATAATGCACCATATAACATGTAGGAATCTGCCGCATAGGTGATCATAGTCGAACCGTCAGTGGTGGCTGATTTACCTGCCAGCAAATTGGTACAGGCAAAAACCCGGAAAAAGGAAAATATAAGGATGAAAAAAGTAACGAAAAATCTCATACAGATCAGTAACGTTGTGGACTACTTGACAAACGGCGAACAAAGGTAATATAAAGTTTTATTTTTGGAAAATTATTGTTTACGAAAGAAATTTACACCACCCATATCATTCTTTTTTAATATAAATACCTAACTTTGCAAATTGTTCAATATCAAAAATCAAATGTTTAAAAATACAAATCTGACTATTTTCACTTTACTCTTATCCTTTACCATTCAACTTCAGTTGCATGGTCAGGGTAATAGAATTAGTTCGTCAGATTCATTGATGCACAAACAGATATCGGAGGTAACCGTTACCGGATTATTAAGCGATAAACTCAATCTTACCTATTTGGTGGTTGAGGGGAAAAAAGCTTTAGATGACGGGGATATAACACCGGGTGATTTATTGGATGGTCTGCCCGGTATTTCCGTTGAGAGGGATGGACCATGGGCTACTACAGTTAATATTCGTGGATTTAGCGAATCCAAATTACTTTTTTTGTCAGATGGAGATCGCATGTTGACAGCAACGGATGTTGCGGGGGCACTGTCTACTGTTAACATAGGCAATCTTGAAAAGGTAGAAGTTATCAAAGGAGCAGGCTCAGTGATTTACGGAACCGGTGCCATGGGCGGGATCGTCAATTTTGTAAGTAAACGTCCGGAATATTCTGATAATCTCAGCAGTTCCGGTTGTTTGTCATCAGGTTTTCACACTGTTAATAAACTTTGGGAAAACAACCTGAATGTAAATCTCACCAATCAGAACTGGTACCTGGCTTTGGACGGCAGTTACCGAACAGCGCAAAATACCATGACTCCAATTGGAGTCCAGACAAACAGCCAGTTCAACGATGCTTCGTGGGGTGTGAAAGGCGGTATGCGCAATGGCGAAAATCAAGAGTTTTTAGTCAATTATAATCATTTTGAAGCCCGGGATGTGGGATTGCCCGGAGGTAGTGCATTTCCGGCTAATGCCGTGGTTCGTTACCTGGAATTTAAACGCAACCAGTTGAGCGGCGAATATATATTCAGGGATTTGACCGATGTGATCAAGTCTCTGAACGTCAAGGTTTACACACAAAACATCAAAAGAAAAGTAGAAAATATCGTTCCTGCAAAAAAAGTGGCTATCTACCCGGGTAGCTTAAATGTGACCACCGGTGCTAAAGCCACGGCTGACCTGTATTTCAACGATTATGAAACTATGACGGTCGGCATAGACGGATGGCACAGAGACCAGGAAACATCACGATTGAAAATTAAACATCAGACTTCTGATACGATTTATATAAAAGAATTACCTACACCCAAGGCACAAGTGTTGGATGTCGGTATTTTTGCACAGCATAAATGGGTGATCGACCCGAAGCATTGGACCATGAGCACGGGGGTGAGACTGGATTTTCTACGGACTACCAATGATACGGCTTTCACTGAAATAGCCAGGTACAAATACGTGGATGGAAAGAAAGTATCCATACCTTTCAATAAGAACGCAAGATTTCTCGCGGATGCAAAAAATGAGTTTGCCTATGCCGCTCATATCGATTTCAGCTATAAACCGTTTGAAAGTCACCAATTTATTCTCTCTTTGGCAAATGCTTATCGGGTAGCTTCTTTGGAAGAAAGATTTAAATACATAGACCAAAGTGGTACACCTATGATTGGTAATCCCGATCTAAAACCTGAGAAGGGATTATTTTCCAATCTGAGCTACAAACTTACGAAGAATAAATTCAGCCTGAACACCAATATCTTCGCAAACTATGTTTTCGACTTAATAGGTGTAGAGGAAGGTCCTTACCAGGGTGTTGACGGATCTGTCTTCAATGCTTTGGTTAATACCAATGTGGATCGTGCCATGTATTTGGGAGGTGAATTGGATTTCAGATGGTTGATCATTTCCGATGTAACATTGGAAGGTAATGTAGCTTATGTGTATGGAGCTGATGCCATTACAAAAAAAGAACTCCCTTTGATGCCTCCTCTGCATGGGATATTACGAATCAATTACACATTGCCCGCCATTTTTACACTTTATGCTGAAACGGAATGGGACTATGATTTTTCCAGTGACGTTCCTTCGGATGATCAGAACTTTATAATACTGAATGCTGGCTTTTACACAGATGTCTTTTCACTGGGAAAACTTATTCAGTTGCAATTCGTCGGAGGGGTACAAAACATCTTTAATACAGCCTATGAGGAGCAAATGGCGGTGGCAAGGGGAATCAATCGGTTGGAACCCGGCAGGAATTTATTCGTGAGAGCAAAGTTGAGGTGGTGACGAGGGGTAGTTGGTAGATAGTAGTTGGTAGTCAGTAGTTAAAGAAGTTAGGGAAGTTATAGAAGTTAGGAAGTTAGTGGGTGGTGGGGTTAAGAAGTAAATAATCAATAATTAAATTAATAAATAATTCATATGAAACGAACATGAACTAAATCAATTAATTATTGTGTTTATGCTCAAGATTAAATTAGTTCATCGAGTTCCATATGACAACTTAAAATAAACTATAATCGTATGAAATCCATCAAATTATTTATCGCGTTTTTATTTTTATCCTTCGGTTTATTTGCACAACAAATGCCTGATGTTCCTATTGATCCAAAGGTACGTTATGGCAAACTGGACAACGGATTGACCTATTACATCCGTCACAATGAGAAACCGAAAGAAAGGGCTGAATTTTATATTGCCCAAAATGTAGGTGCTATTTTAGAAAATGACGACCAGAACGGATTGGCGCATTTTCTTGAACATATGGCATTTAATGGCACAAAGAACTTTCCCGGTAAATTGATCATTGAGTATTTTGAATCCATAGGTGTTAAATTCGGTGCCAACATCAATGCTTATACTTCATTGGACGAAACCGTTTATAATCTTTCAAATGTGCCGACCATCCGTGAAGGTATTGTGGATAGTGCCTTGCTGGTGCTGCACGATTGGTCGGGTTTTATTTCTCTGCACGGAGAAGAAATCGATGCTGAGCGTGGTGTGATCCGTGAAGAATGGCGTACGGGTGCCGGTCCGGAAAGACGAATGTGGAAAGCTGCCAACTACCTGAAATACCCTGACTCACAATATGCCAAGCGCGATGTGATCGGTGATACGGCTGTTATCAATAATTTTGACCACGAAGTTTTGCGTGCCTTTTATCGTAAATGGTATCGTCCTGACCTGCAAGCCATAGCCGTTGTTGGAGATATAGATGTTGATCAGATAGAGGCAAAGATCAAAACCATATTTGCAGATATTCCTGCCAAAGAAAATGCAGGTGAACGTCCGATTTATCCCATCCATGATAATGCAGAACCCATCATTTCCATTGTGAAAGACAAGGAGGCGCGTTACACCCGCATTGAGTTGGAGTACAAGCATGACGTGATGCCGGATGAAGTAAAAAAATCCCTTGCCGGATATATGTTCAACGTTATGAACAACATCATATCAACCGTGATGGGTTATCGCTTTGACGAAATCACCCAACAGGCAGACGCACCCTTCGTGAATGGCGGAGCTTTTTACGGCAATCTGGTCAAATCAAAAGATGCTTTCAATTTAATTGCTATCCCCAAAGAAGGTCAGGAAGCAGAAGGTTTGAAAGCTTTGATGCTTGAAGCTGAAAGGATCAAACGCTTTGGATTGACCAACTCAGAAATTGAACGCGCCAAAATTGATTTGTTAACATTCTTAGAGAATGCTTATAACGACAGGGATAATCAATCTAACCGCGACCTGGTTCGGGAATATGTTCGCCATTATTTGGACGGGGGAGTTATTCCCGGTATTGAATGGGAATTTGAAAATGCTAAAATAATAATGCCTTATCTTACAGCAGAAACGGTGAATGCAATCCTTAAGAATTTCATTACAGATGAAAATCTGATCATTTCTTTTATGGCACCTGACAAACCAACGGTTCTCATCCCTTCGGAAGAAGAAATCTTACAAATTTTAGCGGAGGCAAAAGCAACCGAACTTACTGCTAAAGAAGAAGAAGATTTAAACAAGCCGCTTATTGAAAAAGCCCCCAAGGCCGGTAAGATCAAAAAGGCTTCTTATGATGAAATCTTTGAAACCACACAATGGCAGCTGTCCAATGGTGTGAAGGTGATATTCAAGAAAACCGATTTTAAAAATGATGAAATATTGATGAGTGCTTTCAGTGAGGGCGGTTTGTCAAAAGTAAAAAACACGGAGGATTTGGTTTCAGGAAACTTAGCCGCATCCGTGGTTGCCAACAACGGTTTGGGTGAATTCTCTTCAGTGGAATTGAACAAGGCACTGACGGGGAAAATTGCATCTGTAAGCCCCAGTATTAGCGGCTATTATGAAGGGTTCTCCGGGAGTTCGTCTGTAACTGATTTTGAAACCATGTTGCAGCTGGTATATTTATATTATACTGCACCCCGCAAAGACGACAATGCCTACGGAGCTTTGGTCAATATGTACAAAGCAGCTTTAGCCAACAAAGAAAGCGATCCTCGTCAGGCTTTTTCCGACTCTGTAAATCTGATGATTGACGATCATCATCCCAGAAGTATTGTGTTAAACTTGCAAACGCTTGAACAACTTGACCAGGATAAGGCATTGGCAATTTTCAAGGACAGGTTTGCGCTTCCGGCAGATTTCACCTTTATCTTCACAGGAAACATAGATGTGGAAGATGAAGCAGTTAAACAGGCGGTATTGACTTATTTGGGCGGACTGAAATCCAAAAAGAAAAAGGAAAATTTTGTTGACAACAACATACGGAAACCCAAAGGTGTAGTCAATAATTATTTCACCCGCTCGATGGAGATCAATAAAGCTTCCAATTTTATCACCTATTCCGGCACTATACCATTCAACATGCAGAATGCTGTGACAATGACAGCTATTGGCAATATCCTAAATATTCGCTATCTTGAAAGCATTCGTGAAAAAGAAGGTGGTTCTTATGGTGTAGGCGTGCGCGGCTCGTTAGGAAACACACCCATCGAAGAAGCTATCTTGATGATGCAGTTTGATACTGATCCCGAAAAACAAGCTTATTTGATGAGCATCATCCATAAAGAAGTTGACGAAATTGTAACCAACGGACCCAGGCAAGACGATTTGCAAAAGGTCAAAGAAAACATGCTGAAGAAGTACAAGGAAGATTTAAGAGAAAACCAATGGTGGTTAAGTACTCTTACAAGATATTATCGGGATAATCTGAACTATATAACCGATTATACCCAAGCCGTTAACAATCTTTCAGAAGACCTTATTCAGGCGAAGTTAAAAGAATTGGTTGATCAAGGAAACATAATGGAAGTGGTGATGATGCCCGGGGAGTAAACCATCGCTTATACCACTGCAAATAAAAATAAAACAACAAAAATTTGGTTTGTACCAGATTGTTTTTGTTATTTTGCGCCACGATTTTGGGAAAAACAACTTAAAACGCTGATCAATATATATGTCTAAGAATCTTGTTATTGTAGAGTCTCCTGCAAAAGCCAAAACCATTGAAAAATTTCTCGGACCTGATTTTAAAGTCATGTCAAGTTTCGGACACATCCGCGACCTGGCAGAAAAAGGTATTGGTATTGATTTCGAAAATCAATATCAGCCTGTTTACGTAGTATCATCCGACAAGAAAAAAGTTGTTGCCGAATTAAAAAAGGCGGTCAAAGAAGTTGATACTGTATGGTTGGCATCTGATGAAGACCGCGAAGGAGAAGCTATTGCCTGGCATCTTTTTGAAGAGCTGAAATTGAAAAAAGACAATACCAGGAGAATCGTTTTTCACGAGATCACGAAAGATGCCATATTGAAAGCCATTGAGAATCCCCGTGATATTGATGCCAATCTGGTAGATGCCCAACAGGCCCGCAGGGTACTTGACCGTATTGTTGGTTTCGAACTGTCGCCTATATTATGGAGAAAAGTTAAACCTTCATTATCTGCCGGTCGCGTACAGTCAGTGGCCGTTCGCCTGATTGTGGAACGGGAACGGGAGATCAATCAGTTTAAGGCGGAATCGTACTTCAGGGTACAAGCTGTTTTCCAAACTACCGACATTCATGGTAAGCCCTGTTTGCTAAAAGCAGAGCTGCAACATCGCTTTGATAGAAAAGAAGAAGCGCTCGATTTTTTGGAACAAAGCAAAGATGCCACTTTCAATATACGTGACATCGTAACCAGACCGGCCAGGAAATCTCCGGCACCGCCGTTCACCACTTCTACCTTGCAACAGGAAGCTTCCCGTAAATTGGGATTTTCAGTTTCACAAACCATGCGCGTTGCTCAAGCCTTGTACGAAGCCGGAAAAATCACTTATATGAGAACCGACTCCGTCAATCTGTCTTCTTTGGCAATCAATACATCCAAGACTGAAATCATCACGATGGCAGGTGAGAAATACGTAAAAATCCGAAAGTTTACCACCAGGACAAAGGGCGCACAAGAAGCACATGAGGCCATTCGTCCTACCTTTATGAATACGCATACAATTGACGGTACGGCGCAAGAGAAAAAATTATACGAATTGATCTGGAAGCGCACCATTGCATCACAAATGGCTGACGCCGAATTGGAAAGGACAACGATATATATTGACAGCTCGTCATCTGACTATCAATATATTGCAACAGGCGAAGTGATCAAATTTGACGGTTTCCTGAAGGTTTATCTGGAATCGAAAGAAGATGAAGACGAAGAGACCACGGATATATTGCCTGCCGTATTTAAGAGCCAATCGCTCAATTTAGATGAGTTGGTTGCACAACAGCGTTTCACACAAAGGCCGGCACGATACAGTGAGGCATCTTTGGTACGTAAATTAGAAGAATTGGGCATCGGCCGTCCTTCAACTTATGCTCCAACCATTACCACAATCCAAAGCAGAAATTACGTGGAAAAGGGAAACCGGCCCGGCGAAAAGAGAGCATATGTATTGCTGCAACTGAAAAATGGAAAAATAACAGACCAGACAAAAACGGAAACTACCGGTGCCGAGAAAGCCAGGCTATTCCCTACAGATATCGGCATGGTCGTCAATGATTTTTTGGTAGAACATTTTCCAAACATCCTGAATTACAATTTTACGGCACAGATTGAAAAAGAATTTGACAGCATTGCTGCCGGAGAAGCTGATTGGGTAGAATCTATTGACAAGTTTTATAAAAGATTTCATCCTGTTGTGGAAAACACCCTACAACATTCCGAACGTCAGTCCGGAGAAAGAATTCTGGGAACAGATCCCAAAACGGGGCGTCAGGTATCTGTCAAAATTGGACGTTTCGGTCCGATTGCACAAATAGGTACTGCCGAGGAGGAAGAAAAGCCGGTTTTTGCACCTCTTCGGAAAGAGCAATCCATTGAAACTATCAGTCTGGAAGAAACACTTGAATTGTTTAAGTTGCCACGTAAAATTGGTGAGTTTGAAGGCAAAGAAATGATTGTTGCAGTAGGACGTTTTGGACCCTACGTGAGGCACGACGGCAGCTTTTATTCTTTGCAGAAAGAAGATGACCCGATGAGTATTACTGCAGAAAGAGGCATAGAACTTATCACCCTGAAACGTGAAGCCGATAAAAATAAACTGATCGCTGTATTGGGGGACAAAGAAGAATACAAAGTGCTGAACGGAAGATACGGGCCATATTTTACTTTTGAAAAGAAGAATTACAAAATACCCAAGAGTATCGACCCTCAAACGTTGACGGCAGAACAGTGTAAAGAATTGGTTGAAAAACAAGGAAAAACGAAAACGAGGACAAAAAGGACGAAGGGTAAATAGCAGGAGTTTTTAGTAACTTTGTAAACTGATAAACTACACAACATAGTTCATACAACAATTTGAAAACAAATTATAATGAAAAAGATACTACCTGTCATAGCATTATTTTTAGGTGTGCTGACTGTTCAATCCCAGTCGGATTTTGCCTTAAAGAGTGATGTACCTTCACATGTGTACGCTTTGCCCAAGACGGGACTTTGCTTTGAAATTGAAGTCGAGACCATCACAGAGAAACCCGGTATTTTTTATCTTTATTCGCAAAGATATCTCGCTACAAATGAGGTTATCATGGAAGAAAAGATCAGTTCTTCAATCACAGATATCAAGGTAAGCATTTTGACTGCGCCGGATATGGACCGTCAATTTACCATAGAATATCTCCCGAAATCTCCCGCTGCTTTCGGAGTGGCAGTTAACGAGCAGGGTATTTTGTGTGGAGTCAATGTTCCTGCTGTTTCTACCGGGAAGAAATGTGAAATGAAGGCGAATGTCCCGATAAAAAATGAACAACAACTATCATATCAGGATTTGCTGCCGCTTACTCAAGAACATATGATGGCCGGCTCTGCTGCCAAGATGGCGGAAGGTGCTGCAAAACAAATTTACACCATTCGGGAAAGTCGCTTAAACCTGCTGACGGGTGAGGTAGATCATATGCCGGAAGGAGAAGCCTTGAAAATCATACTGCAGGAATTGGATGCAAAGGAGAAGAAATTGAGTGAACTTTTTATTGGCTCGGTGGAAAAGGAAATCAGCAAATATACCATAACCTTATTTCCGGAAGAAGCTTTATCAGAAGAGGTTTTCTTCAGATTGTCGGCTAAGCGCGGTATTATTTCGAAAGAAGACCTGAGTGGCGAACCTTATTACATAAGTATCACTCCTGAAACAATCGGTAAAAAGGTAGAAAACACAAAATCCAAATCTAAAAAATCAGAAAAAGTCGGACTCTACACCGTTTTGCCGGCTACAACCACTGTTACCATTAGTGACGGTGTAAACACTCTTTTCCAGCGTGATGTAGCCATGCCTCAGTTCGGCGAGCTTATTCCGCTGCCGGAATCGCTGGTACTTACACCCAACATCAAAATCAGCATTGATCCGCAAAGCGGCAGGTTGCTGAAGATTGAAAAGTAAGTTCGGAAAGGGGGCAAACTATACATTAAACCTAAAGTATATCACATCCCCATCCTGTACCAAATATTCTTTGCCTTCTACGCTCATTTTACCGGCTTCCTTGCAGGCTGCTTCGGAGCCAAGTGCAGCAAAGTCATCGTACTTGATGACTTCTGCACGGATGAAGCCCTTTTCAAAGTCGGAATGAATGATGCCGGCGCATTGTGGAGCTTTCCAACCTTTCCTGAAGGTCCAGGCTCTGACTTCCTGCGGACCGGTAGTGAAGAATGTTTGCAGATCCAATAATCGATAGGCTGATTTTATCAGGCGAGAAACACCGGATTCTTTCAAACCAATTTCTTCCAAAAACATCTGACGTTCCTCATAACTATCCAATTCGGCGATCTCGGCCTCAGTAGCGGCTGCTACAACCAATATCTCTGCATCTTCATCTTTTACTGCCTCCCTGACTGCATCTACATAGGCGTTGCCATGCACAGCCGAAGCTTCATCCACATTGCAAATGTACATCACCGGCTTGTTGGTCAGCAAAAACAAATCTTTTACATAGGGCTTTTCCACCCTGTCCAATTGCAGACTACGGGCAGATTTCCCTTGCTCCAGAACTTCTTTGTACCGCAATAAAATGTCATAGGTTATCCTGGCATTTTTATCACCACCGGTTATTGCGTGGTTGCGTATCTTGTCAATGCGGTTTTCTATGGTTTCCAAATCTTTTATCTGAAGTTCGGTATCGATGATCTCTTTGTCCCTGACCGGGTTTATGCTACCATCCACATGCGCAATATTGTCGTCGTCAAAACAGCGCAAAATATGCAGAATGGCATCCGTTTGACGAATATTGGCCAGGAATTTATTACCTAAACCCTCACCCCTACTCGCACCCTTTACCAAACCGGCAATATCTACAATTTCAACAGTAGTAGGAACCATGCGTTGCGGTTTTACCAATTCAGCCAATTTATTCAGACGTTCATCCGGCACCGTGATCACACCCAGATTGGGTTCAATGGTGCAAAAAGGAAAATTGGCTGCTTGTGCCTTTGCATTCGACAAGCAATTGAAAAGTGTCGATTTTCCTACATTCGGAAGTCCGACTATACCACATTGTAAAGACATTTGTATCGAATTAAAAAAATGAATAAAATTTCGGGCTACAAAGGTAGTATAAAAAAATGAGTTTGCGGGTTCCGGGGTACGGGTTCCGGGTTCCTGGGCGCGGGGTTGCGGGTGATAAGAACCTAAGTGCTTGTTTTGATTTTTAAAATCCTGCCGGAATGAGCAGGTATAGTAAGCTTGATCTGATTGTCAGCGGATAAGGTTGTAGACAACTGATACTGTTTATCCACTAAGTCTTGTATCTCTACTTCTGATGAAGAAGCCAAAGCCAGGTATTCAAAAGCATCTTGAGGAATATTGACTGAAATATCAACTGCTGAGTTAGCAAAATTAACTGCAATCAACAACAGGTCTTTATCATATTGACGAATATATGCAAATTGCCTGTTGGCATCATAATTCGGATTGTTGAAATTTGCATACTGCAAATCATACATTTTACCTTTTGCAATAGCCGGTTCTGTCAAAGACAGATTTAAAAGCTTTTTGTATAAAGCTCTTAATTCTTTCTTTTCATCGGATAATAACTTACCATCAAATTTGCCTTTATTCGACCAATCCTGCAGACTCTGCACTCCCCAATAATCAAAAATGGTTGTACGACCGTCCAACCCACTAAAACCCTCTGCATCCATGCCTCTCTCGCCCAACTCTTGTCCTGCATACAACATAAAAGGTGCTTTGGTCAGCGTGGCCGAGACAATCAGTGCCGGGATGATGGTCCATGCATTTCCTGCAAAAAAATCCGATGCAACGCGCTGTTCATCATGATTTTCTAAAAAGTGCAGCATATGATGTTCTATGCCCGATAAGGCCTGCCAGGCTTGCGTGATTTGAGATGCTGCATCTTGATGACAAATAATATTACGCAACAAATCATACATTCCCACCTTATCATACAGATAATCAAAACCTCCGGTAAAGATGTAATTGCGATATTCATGCGGATTGTATACTTCAGCAACAAAAATAATGGCCGGATACTGTTTTTTCACACGGGCAATTGCCCATTGCCAAAATTCAACCGGCACCATCTCTGCCATATCACACCTGAACCCATCTATCCTTTTTTCAGCCCAAAACAACAGAATATCCAGCATTTTATGCCAGGTATCGGGCACGGGGTCGAAATGTTGTTGTCTGCCATTTAGGTAATCAACTCCGTAATTGAGCTTCACAGTTTCATACCAGTCATTGATGCCCGGAGATGCCGTAAACCGGTCATTGCCCGTTACTTTGGCGGGATATTCTTCATAATCCTGAATGTCAAATAAAGGCTTGAATTTTTGACGCGGTAAATAGTAAAAATTGTTGTTTCGCGCAAAACTTTTATCTTCTGCGTCCCCTTCTCCTAAGTTCTGTACACCTTCGGGACGAGCATCAGAGCAATATTCTCTTGCCACATGATTGGGTACAAAGTCAATGATCACCTTCATACCTGCTTTGTGCGTTCGTGCAACCAATGCTTCAAACTCCCCCATCCTATCGGCTACATCCACAGCCAAATCCGGATCTACATCATAATAATCCTTGATAGCATAGGGAGACCCGGCCTTTCCTTTTACCACTGCAGGATGATCTTTGCGAATACCATAGGCAGAATAATCAGTTTGTGTGGCATGTTCAATGATACCCGTGTACCATATATGCGTGGCACCTAAGGCTTTTATTTCCTTTAAAGCTTTTAACGTAAAATCATTGAACTTCCCGCAACCGTTCTCCTCAACACTGCCATGAGGTTTGTTGGTAGTGTTGTTATTTCCGAATAAACGAGGGAGTACCTGGTAAATGATGAACTTGGACATGAAAGTGTTTGATGATTGGTGGTTGGTGGTTAGTGATTGGTGTTTGGTGAAAAGAATATTACAGATTTTCTTTACCTCTCAAGAGATTGATGTCGCCTTTTAACTTATACTCAATGCCATCAGCGCCTTTGGCACGAATGACGTAAAAATAAGCACCTTCAGAAGCTGGTCTTCCTTTAACGGTACCATCCCAGCCTTTTTGAGGATCGGTCCAATGATAAACCTCTTGTCCCCAACGATTATAAACCCAACAGTCAAATTCGATGATGGATTTGTAGGCAACCCTGAATTCATCGTTAATTCCATCCCCATTAGGTGTAAAAACATTGGGAGCATAAACAGCAGACTCAGAGACTTTCACCACAACAGAATCTGCATCAGTGCAATAATTATTGCTCGCTATCAGTTTCACCGTGAATGTTCCGGCTTCTTTGAAAGAATAATTATGCGAAGTTCCGGTCCTGACAATAAATGGTTCTTGTCCGTCTGCATTGATTTCCCATCGAAAAAAATTGGCCACCGGCTCGTTGGACAAAGAAGTAAAATTAATATCCAACGGAGCAGAGCCCGAGAGAACAGTAATTTCATCCGGGCGATCTCCTTCATTTTTCTCTTCACGTACTTCTGTTTCTGTTTTGATATGAGCTGACACACGGATGGCCTGATACAGACTGCTTCGTATTTCATATGGTTCTAAACCCAGATCCCGGGCAAACTGGTCACCTTTCAGTGTGAAATACGTATCTTTAAAGGGTGGCTCACTGATTTCTACGGTATTATCCGTTATGAGCACCGGCATTTCCATTGGTAAGTCACGCCATTCACCATCTTCAAACTCCAAACTTTCATACTGTAAATTAAACTCCCTGTCGATAGAGTATTGTTGTTGATTAGGTGCTTTGTAAAACATAGCAGGAATTTGTCCTTCTACACTTAAACTCAGTTGGTTACAACCAGTCGAGGCAGGATCAGGAAATTTCAAGGCAGTCAAGGCAGGTTCATACAATTTATAATCTATCACCCATATGCTCATTTCCTTATTGTAAACTTGTCCATTTAAAGTACCCTCTATCTTGAGTAAATAACCCGTGTTATCGTCGGGATTGATAAAGTTTTGATTGCTTATTTCAAAATTACCGGGATATCGAAACCATTTGACTGTCAGCGTGCTTGCCGGCAGAATCACAGAAATTTCAGCTGCAGCATCAATATCATACATCATAACCAGGTAGTCAACCCCAATATACTGATCATATATTTTCCCTTTCCCGGAAGAAATTCTGATCTGTTGAGCTGAAACAGTTGTCATGATTGACAAAAAAACCAGTATAAAAAAGATTTTCTTCCTCAAAATATAGCCGTGACACTGTTTGTTAAAAATCATATTAAATCAAGTTGGATAGCGTATGTTTAATGAACGAGTGCAAAAGTAAGTTTTTCAATTTAATAACAAAAAATTGTTTGATTTATTACCCACTTACTACTTTAGTACCATTATTTTTGTAAATTTGCGTTTCAATACCATCATATTAAACCGAAAGATTATAGAAAATGCAGGAACAATTGGTACATCACACACAGAAAGCTCATCACTCTGCTTGCCTGTTATTCATCACCATTTTTTTCTTTTTTCAATTTTACTCATTGTCTGCGCAAGTCCCGTCCTATCCCATCAAAATGGTCGATGGAGTTGAGTGCATTGTATACAAAGTAAAACCAGCCGAAGGTTTTTACAGAATTAGTAAAAACTTCAATACTACGGAAGATATCATTCGGGCTTATAATCCCCATGCAGCCGATGGTTTAAAAGCCGGTATGGAGATTTACATTCCGGTTCACAAGGAGAAACCTGAAGAAAAAAACTACATAGAGCACGTGGTTGAAAGGCAACAGACTCTATATAGAATTTCCAAAATATACGACATTACCCAGGAAGAGTTGCTTGCGGCCAATCCACAAATAACCGGCAGAGCAATTCAGACGGGCGAAGTGTTAAGGATTCCCGGAAAAAGAGGAGATAAGGTTGAAGAAGTAGCTGAGGAAGTAAAAAAAGATACAGAGCCTTCAGAAAAAGGGATTCAGCAACAAGTTGATGAGATTTTCAGCGGACAAGATTTAAAGGTAGACCGATTGGCAACAAGAAAGCCGCAAAACGTAAAAATTGCTTTTTTGCTGCCCTTTTTGCTAGATCAAAGTCAAGATGCAGTTGACAGACGTTTCATAGAATTTTATGCCGGGGCCCTGGCAGCAATAGATCAGGGTAAGCAAGAGGGAATATCATTTAACATCTATACTTTTGACACTGAAAAGTCCGATATCAAAATAATGGAAGTGCTGAAAGACAGCTTGCCATGGAATATTGATTTAATCATAGGACCTGCCTATTCCAACCAAATATCCATTGTAAGCGATTATGCCCGCAACAACAAAATCAAAACCCTGATCCCTTTTTCGTCCAGGATATACGACATCGAGTCAAATCCCTATATCTACCAGTTCAATCCGGGACAAGAAATTGAATTGCAAAAAATACTTGAAATCCTCCGTACTGAAGGTGCTCAAAATCACATAGTATTTGCTGAATTGCCTCAGGTAAGTGCCAATGATGATGGGTCGACGCTGACCAACATGCTCAAACATCACTTAAATGCATCCGAAACCCCTTACAAAACCATTCAACTTTACCCCGATTCATTAGAATATCTCTGGAACGGGTTAGACCCCTGGAAAGAAAACATCATTTTCTTCAACACGACCAGAATCAATAGTCTAAACGTGTATCTGCGTGAGTTCAATCGCTTGTCGGCTTTTGTAAATATGAAAATTTACGAACCGTATTCCTGGAGAAACTCTAAGTTAGAGAAACCACATTCCTTTTACCTTTCCGCTTTTAAAAATGAGTTTCCTAATGAACAATATGATCATTACACCAGCAGTTTTGCGGATTTATTCGACTGGTCACCTTCAGGAGGATTGCCCCGTTATGATCTGTTAGGCTACGATTTGCTGAGTTATTTTATCAAATACGTTCTTCCAAAAAACGAAGCACAAGTCGATTATTATCCTTTTTCAGAAGGAATACAGTCAGATATGCAATATGAAAAAGTTTCGCCTCGCGGAGGTTATCTGAACCGTTTGTTAATTCATTACGAATAATGAAAAACTTACATTGGGCCAAAATAGCTGTTTTGAGTCTTTTTTCTGTTTTGTTTTTACCTTTTACCATAGGGCAAAATAACAATTTTCGGAAAGAGACTTATGTGGGCTTATCGGGTGGAGCGACCGGGTCCATGGTCTATTTCAAACCCATAGTTGAGCAAAGCTATCTCCTGGCATATCAGGGTGGATTCGTGTTCAGGTACATCTCTGAGAAACATTTAGGCGTTCAAGCTGAATTAAATTATATACAAAGAGGCTGGAGTGAGAGTGGCAAAACATTCAGCAAAAGATTGGATTATATTGAATTACCTTTTCTTACGCATATTTATTTCGGAAAAAACGCACGTTTTTTTCTGAACCTGGGACCGGAAATCGGATATCTTATCAACGAGACGATATTACAAAACAGCAATCCAGGCTCAACAGCCGAACAACATATACGTGCCATTCAGAATAAATTTAAATACGGTCTGACTGCAGGGTTGGGGTTTTCATTCCACATCAAAAGACAGGTGCTGCAGCTTGAGGCTAGGGGAAATTTCAGCGCAAGTGATATATACTCCAACGACAGGAGAGATTATTTCGATAATTCAAACCTTATAACCGCCTCAGCAACCCTAAGTTGGCTTATTCGGGTTAATAAATAAAAATTTTGATCATGAAGCAAAAAGTCATTGAAACCATCGTCAATATTTATCGTTTCACAGAATTAGAGCCTGAAATACAAGTACTGATCACCAAAGCAAAGGAACAAACCAAAAACTCCTATGCTCCTTATTCTAAATTCCACGTTGGAGCTGCTGTTTTACTTGAAAATGGAGCCTTATTTTTAGGTAGTAATCAGGAAAATGCTGCATTCCCTGCCGGCATTTGTGCTGAAAGGGTTGCACTTTCCTATGCCAACTCAGAATACCCGAATGAACCCGTAAAGGCTATTGCCATCGCTGCTTATGCACAGCAGGAATTTTCCGCACAACCTGTTGCTCCGTGTGGCATCTGTCGCCAATCATTATTAGAAGTGGAAAGACGATTCCAATCACCTATCAGCATATACCTGTTCGGCACAGAATACATTTACCATATATCAAGTGCAGAAAAATTGTTGCCGATGGCATTCAGTTTAGATAAAAACGAGGCCTAATTATTCTTTGTTGAAATCCTCCAAAGTGAATCCCTTTACATCGCTTGGCATCTTCCAATCACCCCTTGGGGACAAACTAACCGAGCAGATTTTTGGTCCGTCGGGCATGCAGGAACGCTTGAATTGCTGCGAGAAAAACCTTTTAAGAAAGAGTTTCAGCCATTTTGTGATTTCCTCGAACGAGTAAGCTCCTTTAAAAGCCTGTAAGGCTAAAAATCTGATCTTTTCAGGCGTAAAACCATAACGAACAAAATAATAGAGGAAGAAATCATGCAGTTCGTAGGGGCCGACTGCATCTTCTGTTTTCTGAGATGTTGTACCATCATGGGCAGGAGGCAGTAATTCAGGACTGATGGGCGAATCAATGATGTCTTGTAAAACAGACTGCACCTTAGTGTCAAACTGATTCGACATCCAAGCCAGCAAATGCCTGATCAGAGTTTTGGGAACTCCGCTGTTAATGGCATACATGGACATGTGATCGCCGTTGTAAGTTGACCAGCCCAAAGCCGACTCAGACAAGTCTCCTGTACCTATCACCAGCCCGTTCAACTTGTTAGCCATATCCATCAATATTTGTGTACGCTCCCGTGCCTGGACATTTTCAAAAGTGATATCGTGCGTATCTTTATCATGCCCGATATCTTTAAAATGCTGCAAACAAGCTTCCTCAATGGATACTTCGTAGCTCGTAATTTCCAAAGATGCTATCAGTTTGCTTGCATTCTGCCGACTGCGATCCGTGGTACCAAAACCCGGCATGCTTATACCGATGATTCGTTTTCGGTCATAGCCAAGCTTTTCTGCTGTCTTTAAACATACCAACAGGGCTAAGGTGGAATCTAACCCTCCTGACACTCCAAGCAGCAAGGTTTCAGCCTGCGTGTGTGTCCAACGTTGCGCCAGAGCTTGAGTCTGAATGGAAAGAATTTCCTCAAAGTAGCTGTTTTTATTGGGTTCTGATGGGATGAACGGATGTCGTTTGATAGTCCTCCGCAAACTGTCAAATTTGTAATTTGACGATTTGCATGGGATAATTTGATAATTTGCATCAGATTTTGCCTGAAAGAAATTGGGATCTTTGAGTTTTTCTGACCGCAGCTTTTCAGTGTCAATTTCCGTGACAATCAATTGAGGCTCCATGGAAAATCTTGTCGCATTGGATGCTATGATTTTTCCATTTTCAGCAATCAGGCTGCTGCCTCCAAAAACTATGTCTGTAGTAGATTCTCCAAACCCGGAAGAAGCATAAATATAAGCAGATTTACATTTTGCAGAATGCACTTCAACGAGTTTGCAACGATAAGGATGCTTGCCAACCAATTCATTACTCGCCGACAGATTAAATATCATATCAGCACCATGCATGCAATGCTGCATGGAAGGAGGAACAGGCACGCATAGATCTTTACAAATTTCAATACCAAAAAGGGAATCCTGATAATTAAACAACAAGTTGGTTCCAAATAACACTTCTTCCCCATTAAAATTCAGGGTTTTAATTTCATCAGACATACCGGATGTGAACCACCTGTATTCAAAAAATTCATTGTTGTTAGGCAGATAGGATTTGGGTACAATGCCCAACACCTTACCGGATTGAACCACAACGGCTACATTATACAAACGACTCTGCACCCGCAGGGGCATCCCTACAATGGCTATAATATTCAGCGAATAGGTTTTAAGCAATAAATCACGCAGGGCTCTTTCTGCATCCGCCAACAATTGTTGCTGGAAGAACAAATCAGCACAGGTATAGCCCGTTAAGGAAAGTTCAGGAAAAGAAATAATTTCAACCTTCTCTTTTTCTGCCTGTTCCATTAATAGTGAAATCTGCAAACTGTTGAACGAACAATCTGCAATTTTCACTGTAGGAACCGCTGCAGCAACACGAACGAAACCGTAATTCATAATAATCGCATTTTTAGTCATTAAATCAACATTTTAAGCATTATTACTGACAATCAATTTCCATATCGCTCAAATGTATCTCCAGGGATTTCACAGAAATTTGTATTTCCCATACCGACAATCCTAATGAAACAATGAGCAGTAGCAAAGCAACCCCAAATACGTAAGCAGAAATAATTTGAAAACCTATATAAATCAAAAACATAGTTGCGACACAAAGCAATAAGCTCATCACACCCATCAATTGCATGAATTTCGTCAATTTCAACCTTTTGCGCAGGTTCATAATTTGCGCTTTGGTCACAGCAGAACGATGCTCCATATAATTATCCTTCAGATTTCTGACCAGCTGTGCATAAGATAAAAACCGATTCGTATAAGCTAACAAAATCAGTGAAACAGCCGAAAAAAGGAAAGTGGGTGTTATAAGTGTTAATTCTTGCATGAAACTACATTAATTTGTTTGTTGGATTTTTATGCTTGCACAAAGATATTAATTTTTTACAAGAACAGTATAAGACTGCCTCAAAACGAGGCAGCTCTTTTTTATCACGAGACTTCGTGATTTTATCATGTTCCTTCATTTTTTGGCTTGAACCAAAAAACGAAGCAAAAAAGTTCAAGACTGCGCCTGCTTCACTCGAAAAATTAGCGCTCGAACAACTAAATCGTCCAAACTCGCTCGTTCCTCGCTCAAACATGGACGATTATTAACGTTGTTCTCACTTATTTTTCGGTTCACCAGCCGAGGTCAGTCACGCCATCAAGCATATAGCACAACCCGGGTGCTTGTGAGATACCGCCTCATAGCTTTTCTAAAAATATGATTTATCAGGGTTTATTTTGTATTTTTGCACTTCGTTTAAGATTAAAGACTTGAGAATGGAATATCATTTACATACGTTACCAAATGGCTTGAGGTTAATTTATAAGCCGGACAATATGCCGGTAACTTATTGTGGTATGGTAATCAATGCGGGATCACGCGATGAACAGGAAAACCAGCAAGGATTGGCTCATTTTGTTGAACATCTGCTTTTCAAAGGGACCAGCAAGAGGCGCTCCGGGCACATCATCAACAGACTTGAAAGCGTTGGAGGAGAGCTGAATGCTTTCACTGCAAAAGAGGAAACCGTGATCTATGCCGCTATCTTAAACGAACACGCTGAAAAAGCTGTGGAATTGATTGGGGATATCGTTTTTCATTCCACTTTTCCTCAAAAGGAAATAGACAAAGAAAAAACAGTTATTTTGGATGAAATTCAATCCTATAACGACAGTCCTTCTGAATTGATTTATGATGATTTTGAAGATATAGTTTTTGATTATCCCATCGGACACAATATTTTAGGTAAACCTGAATTATTGGAAAAATATCAATCGGAAGACATCAGGCAATTTGTACAAAAGTTCTATCTCCCGCAGGAAATGGTCTTTTTTGTCTTGGGAAATGTCAAAGAAACCAAGCTGATAAAATGGGCAGAGAAATACTTTATGGATGCCGAAAATCGTAAAAATGGCTACGTCAGATCGTCTCCATCTGTGTATATTCCCAAACACAAATCTTTTAGCAAGGATACCCATCAGTTGCACCACATGCTTGGCAACAGGGTTTACGATATTCACCATCCGGACAGGATAGGGCTGTACCTGTTGAATAATATTGTAGGCGGTCCCTGCATGAGCAGCCTGTTGAATCTTTCTTTGCGGGAAAAACACGGCCTGGCCTATAATGTTGATTCTGTATATCAGCCTCTGACGGATACCGGAATATGGTCTGTTTACTTTGGTTGTGATGAAGAAAACTTCAAAAAATGTGATAGGCTTGTGAAACAAGTACTTCGGAAACTCAGGGATGAAAAAATTTCCGAGCATCAACTGAAAAAATATAAAGTCCAGATTATCGGACAGTTGGCGATTATGATGGAGCAGAAAGAACATCAAGCCATCAACTTAGGCAAGAGTTTGTTGCGCTACGGAAAAGTGGATGGTCTGGATAAAATCAATGATTCTGTTCAGTCGATCACTGCCGAAAAACTACAAGAAATTGCTTGCGAAGTATTTGATGAAGATAATTTGTCCTCTCTAACCTATTATTAGCACATGAATGTAGAAGATTACATATTGATGCATGGTGATGCAGAGCCGGATTATTTATCAGCCATCAATCGTAAAACTCACCAAAAAATTCTCAATCCGAGGATGTTGTCGGGTCATTTACAAGGACGGGTGTTGGCCATGTTCAGCAAAATGATCCGGCCGGATGTTATCCTTGAAATAGGAACTTTCACCGGCTATTCTGCCCTGTGTTTGGCGGAAGGACTTTCGGAAAAAGGTAAATTACACACCATTGAATGTGATGATGAACTGGAAGATTTTATCCGTAAAAACTTTAAAGAATCCCCATATAATGAGCAAATTGAACTTCATATAGGGGATGCAAAAAATATAATTTACGATTTGCACGATACTTTTGATCTTATTTTTATCGATGCCGATAAAAGAGAGTATCAAACTTATTATGATGCTGTGTTCCCCAAATTGCGGCCAGGTGGATTTATGTTGATTGACAATACTTTATGGAATGACAAAGTGTTGGATGAAGATGGCAGGCGGGATAAACAAACAGCAGCCATTTTGGCATTCAACGAAAACATAGCCCGGGATACACGTATCGAAAAGTTGATATTACCTTTGCGGGACGGCTTAACTTTGATTCGCAAAAAATAATTATGATTTTATGGAATATACTTTTGAAATTGAAATGAAAGTTCGCGATTACGAATGTGACTTACAAGGGATCGTGAACAATTCAGTGTACCAAAACTACCTGGAACATGCCCGTCATGAATTTCTGACAGCCAATCAAATCAGCTTTGCAGAATTGCACAACAGAGGCCTGGATGCGGTAGTGGCACGCGTTGACATAGCATACAAGACTCCTTTGCGCCCCGGTGATGCATTTATTGTCAGACTCAATGTACGTAAGGAAGGTTATAAATATGTTTTTCATCAAAAAATCTTCAGAAAAGAAGACGAGAAACTATGCATCAAGGCAAGAGTTGATACGGTGGTGGTTGACAAAGGAAAACTCATTCCGTCTATTCCTGAATTTGACGCTCTGATATCAACATAAATACAAAGTATTACGTATATTTGTTGTTTTGAAACTGAAACGTAAAACGTACAATATGGAGAATACAAACGAATTCCCGGCTGTTGAAGAGAATATCGTCAAGATGCTCAAGACAGTTTATGATCCTGAGATACCTGTTAATATCTATGATCTGGGATTGATATACAAAATTGACTTACAAGAAAACGGTCATCTGGAAATTGATATGACTTTGACCTCTCCAAACTGCCCTGCTGTTGACTTTATCGTAGAAGATGTACATATGAAAGTAAGCAGCGTAGAAGGCGTAAAAAGCGTGAACATTAAAATTGTATTCGATCCAATTTGGGATAAGAGCATGATGTCGGAAGAGGCACAATTAGAACTTGGATTTTTATGATATATTTTCTTGCTGATGCCCATTTAGGTTCAAGGTTGAACAAAGACCCCCTCTCGCACGAATTGAAATTGGTGAGATGGCTTGATATGGTTAAAAAAGATGCAACATGCATTTACCTGTTGGGCGATATCTTCGATTTTTGGTTCGAATACAGAACGGTGGTCCCCAAAGGATTTGTACGATTATTAGGCAAATTGGCAGAAATCACAGATGCAGGAATTGAAGTACATTTTTTTATCGGCAATCATGATTTGTGGACTTTTGGTTATTTGGAGCAAGAAGTCGGACTGCGGGTACATCGTGAACCACTTATTGTTGAACACCATGGCAAGTGGTTCTTTATGACACACGGAGATGACTTTGTGGATTCGGGTAAAAGTTTTAGAATTTTAAGGTCAATTTTCCATTCAAAAATTGCCCAACAACTTTTTTCACTGGTACCTCCTTATTTAGGACAACATTTCGGTTATAATTGGTCAAAACGCAATCGTAACCAACTGTACAATGACCGTAAAAAATGTTTTTCCAAACCGAAAATTCAGGAGGAACTTCCATATCTCAGCTTTGCTGAAAATTATCAATCCAATCCACCCATTGATTTTTTTGTGTTTGGACACAGGCACATGGCTGTAAACAGGACATTGTCCAATGGTGCTAATTTAACCATCCTCGGAGATTTTATTAAGATTTTTTCCTACGGGGTATTTGATGGAGAGAAGATGGAGTTGAGGCATTTTTTAGAACAAGGAACAAAGACAAAAGAATAAAGAACAAGGAGAAAAGACAAATTAACTAAGAACGAAGAACTAAGAACTAAGAACTAAAAACTGAACTCGCGACCCCGGACCCCGGAACGCGTTAACTTCCCTAACTTCTTTAAGTTCTTTAACTTCCAAACTACTAACTACTAACTACTAACTACTAACTACTTTCCTTTCATGTTCCATTCCATACTCAAAAAAGAAATATCATCATTTTTCAGTTCCGTAACCGGGTATCTGGTTATTGGGGTTTTCTTGTTGGCCACGGGGTTGATGTTGTGGGTAATACCCGGCACATACAACATCATCGACGGCGGATATGCGCAGTTGAATGGCCTGTTTGAGTTGGCTCCCTGGTTGTTTTTGTTTTTGTGCCCTGCCATCACCATGAAGGCAATTGCTGAAGAAAAAATGGAGCAGACCTGGGATTTGATGATCAGTAAACCGGTTGGAGTCACCAAAATTGTGCTGGCCAAATATACAGCATCGTGGCTGTTGGTTTTAACGGCATTATTACCAACTTTGATTTCTCTGATTTCGGTTTATTATATTGCAGAGCCGGTTGGGAACGTGGATTTAGGTGCATTTTGGGGCTCTTTCACAGGCTTATTGCTGTTGGCTGCGGTTTACCTGGCCATCGGCATCTTTGCTTCTTCTTTATCTAAAAGTCAAGTTTTAGCATTTATTATAGCATTCGGCATGTCATTTTTTATATATTATGGGTTCGATTTAATTGCTATGTTTTTCTATTCAGGCGCCAACATTCATGCTGTTGAAAGCCTGGGAATGCATTTTCATTATAAATCCATCAGCAGAGGCGTATTAGACAGTACCGACCTGCTTTATTTCCTGGTTGTATGTACGCTATTTTTATATCTTACTGTTCGTAAATTAAAAATTAAATAAATTATTATGTCAGAAAAAAGACCGTTGATTTTGATTACCAATGATGATGGCGATGATGCCAAGGGTATTCGTGTTTTAACCAAATTAATGATGCAGTTAGGCGATGTGGTTGTAGTGGCTCCTGACGGTCCCCGCTCGGGACAGTCCAATGCGTTGACAGTTTATAAGCCTATTCGCTACAAAAAACTTGAGGAGAGAGAGGGATTGGCACGTTACTCATCCAACGGAACACCCACAGACTGTGTAAAACTCGCCTTCAATGAGGTGTTAGACAGGAAACCTGATTTATTGGTCTCCGGCATCAATCACGGTTCTAATGCTGCTATCAATGTTATTTACTCCGGTACGATGGGAGCTACTTTGGAAGGTTGTGAATGCTCAGTTCCTTCTATCGGATTCTCACTTTGTAATTTTCTTCCTGATGCCGATTTTTCAGAATTTGAACCCTATATATTAAAAATCGCCAGGCATGTTTTGGAAAACGGCTTGCCGGAAGGCATTTGTTTAAATGTCAATGCTCCCGAATCAAACATTAAAGGTATCAAAGTAGCCCGCCAGTGTAAAGGGTATTGGTCGCAGGAATTTGCACCTGCCGTGGACCCGCGTGGTAAAAACTATTATTGGCTGACCGGATATTTTGTGAACCATGAGCCGGATAGTGAAGATACGGACGAATGGGCATTGGAGAACGGATATATATCAGTGGTACCTACCAAAATTGACCTAACGGCACATGAGTATTTGTCCGAATTTAAAGAACAATTTGATGTAAGTTGATTACTGCCTGTAAAACTCCAAAGCTTCCGGTAAAAACTTTTTGATATTGGCTATCCGTTTTGCACTCGCCGGGTGGGTACTCAGAAATTCAGGAACGGCAGCCGACTCTCCTGCCATCATACGCTCCCAAAAACCAACTGCCGCGTTAGGATCATATCCTGCCATTGCCATAAAGATCAAGCCCAACCTGTCGGCTTCCGATTCGTGGTTGCGGGAATAAGGCAGGATAACACCATATTGTGCACCCAAACCATAAAGCAACTGAACACTTTGGCGCGTTGCATCTGACTTCTGTGTGAGCAGCATGTCTGTGACAGCCGATCCGTATGACAACAACATCTGCTGGCTGATGCGTTCTTTACTGTGCTTGGCGACTGCGTGAGCGACTTCATGTCCCATCACGACGGCAATACCGGTCTCGTTCTCACAAACAGGCAAGATGCCTTCAAAAAAGACCACCTTGCCGCCGGGCATGCAAAACGCATTCGCAGTCTCATCCTGTACCAAATTAAACTCCCAGGCATAATTGTCAATCTCGTCAGTCAAACCATTGTTTTTCATGTAGCTTTCAACAGCGTTGGCTATATTTTCACCTACTTTTTTAACCAGGGCAGTCTGCTGTAAATCAGTGGAAAGGGGCACGGAATCAATAAATTCCTTATAGCTGACAAGACTCATATTTAAGAGCTCCGCATCCGACACCAAAGCAACCTGCTTTCTTCCTGTGATCATAACACGGGAACATGAAAACAAGAATAATATTGCTATAACAAATAGAAAAGTTTTTTTCATAAAAATACATTTAAAAACAAACTCGATATCAGCGACTTAAAACACTTACCGAGTGACTGTCACAGAAGCTGCAAATATATCAATTTTTTGAGGAATTCAATCCATCTTGAGGAGAATTGCACTTCACCCACTATTGCTACACACAAGTTGTGGGGTGTGTTTAGATTTTCGTGTTTATAAATGAAATTTCCTCATAGTTTAAAGAGGCCCCAAAAATTTCAAATCCATTTTTATTTAATAATTCTGTTATTCTTTTGGACTTGATTTCTCCAGGATAAAAACGATCATGAAATTCTACGAGAAGCTGATGGATGGTAACTTTAGTACTTATTAATGTCTCTAACACCTCATATTCAGCACCTTCAATGTCCATTTTAACAACATCAATGTGTTGATGACCAAGTTTTTTCGAAATATCATCAAAACTTTTCATTTCCACCTTAATAAGCTTTTCTTCACTTACAAATTTGCTTAAGGTCAATGAACCAGATACTGCTTTTTCATTTTTAGGTAAAAAGAATTTTTCAATTCCTGTTTGCGTAGAAATACCAAAATCATAAAAAGAAAACAAAGGTTCTTTCGAAAGTGATCTAATGTATTCGATGGATTTCGGAGTGGGATCAAAACCGAACACCTGACATTTATGCTTAGATATAATTTTTCGGTCAAAACTGATATCTTTCCCTATCCCAAATGAATAAACGATAGAATCTTCATTCAGCAAGTCGGGATTAACAAAGAATCCACCGTAACTACTGCCGTACCATCGTTTTTTACAGTTAATAGTTGGCTTAAGGTGATTGACCTTTTTTGGATCAATACACAAACGCAACCTGATCTTTCTCAGGTAAGAGCGAATATTTTGTATCTTTTGATTAGCGAGTTTTTTTAATTGATTAACCGAATACATTAAAGTGTTTTTTTACAAATTGACTTCCGACAAAGGAAGTTATAACATAGAATAATGTTTTTATATTCCATTGTGAACGGGCAAAGTAAAAACGGGCTTTCTGCATATTGCCTGTGAGGTAGTAATACCTTGCGCGACTACCATGTATTTTTTTATAGGCAAGGGCTGTTTCTTTGGGATATAACTTGTCATACCCTTCCAGGGTCAAGAGGGAATAATAAAAATCATATTTTCTATAGGTCTCATTCAGAGATAGATTAGTGTCGTCTAATATTCTTTCGTACAATGGTTTACATACCTCGATAGATGTTTGTTGGTGAAATAGCCGCAAGAGCCAATCAAAATCGACCATGCCGAAATGTTCTTCAAACAAAATATCTTTCAATTGACTGGAGTAAATCATTGAACCCATATAAGTATTTTGTCCATCAGAGGATTTTGTCAGCCTCTTGAGAAAGGTTTCGTTTTTACGATAAAGCATATAATCCTTGGTTGATGACTGAGTTCGCGAGATGGTTTGATTTGTTTTAACATTCACGACTTCATATCCGGAGGTGATGATGGGAGCCAAATTTAAATAAGGAAGCATAGTTTTGATTTTATCTTTTTTCCAGATATCATCCTGATCTGCTATACAGATAAAATCTCCGGTTGCAATGGATAAGCCTTTATTTCTGCCTTTGTTAGGACCTCCTGAATTGACCTCATTCTTCAATACAATGCAGTTGTATTGTCTGATGAGGGAATAAGTGTTGTCTGTTGAGCAATCATCAATCACTATCAGTTCAATTGAGTGATCTATTCCGTTACCTTCTTGACTAATGATTGATTGTATTGTTTTTTCTACCGTTTTCTCACCATTGTAAGTGGTTAAGATCACACTTATTTTTGTCATATTTGTTTGTTTAAATCACGCAACATCCAATTGATTCACGACCCAAATATACTATATTTGTGAATATACAAGGTGTTAGCAAACCTTAATTCTTTATCAACCTCCTGATTGCCTTTTTATTTTCCAAATCGATTGTCAACAAATAAAAGCCCGGCTGAATATCCAAATTCAATTCAAGCTTTTGCGTGTTTTTGTAAGTTGATTGTTTTAACAATTTCCCGCTTACATCTGTTATGCTGACAATAAATTCAGGCAAGGTTTCACCCAAATCAATTATCAAAATGCCATCAGTTGGGTTTGGATAAACAGTTATGTTGTTATCAAAAGTATTTTCCAAAATTCCAACATTTGTAATTTCATAACAATCAGACGTATCCGTGCAATTATTTTGAGTAACTTCAACGGCATAGCTTCCATTTTGAGTTGCGGTAAAGAATTGATTTGTTTCTCCTTCAATCGGAGCATTACCATTGTTACAATCTACCCATTGATAAGCTGCATTTTCCGCATTCGCCTTCAATGTAAATTCATCTGTTTGAGTTACAGAAGCATCAACACTGTTGATTGTTAAATTCAGCGTAACAATGCTGTCGCAGCCATGAATAGTTTGGAAGGTTTCCGTGTATGTGCCGGCAGTTGTCAAATTTTGTGTTCCAAAACTATAAGGCAATTCCGATTCACAAACCGACAAATTGACTTCAGGAAGAAGATTGCTAATGGTGTTAGCAGTATACATGCTTACATCATCAAAAAACATTTTACTTGTTCCGTCATTTCCTGCTATTAAAGAAACTTCTGTTGGATTTACAGTTGAATGAATGGGGAAATCGCTAATCATATTCCCTGTTCCATCATCGGCGCTAATTTGTTGATTATTAATGAAAATTGTGGTTGTTTTAGTTGTTAAATCAATATTCATTTTAACATGATACCATTCATTAATTTGATAGGTTTGCAAATTAAATATATTGCTGTAACTGGAACCTTGTCTATTGAAATAAGTTATATTCCCACCGTTGAAAACAATTCTGGCAACATCTGTCCCCCATGAGCCAACGTTAAAATTTGATATTGATAAACTACCTGCACCAGCCGTTCCTCCTCCTGCAGTAGAATTTGTTTGCATCCACGATTCTATTACAAATTTATCCGGAAACTCAGAAGGAACTTTATATAAATGTGCTGCCCAATTTGTAGCACCTTCTAGTTGCAAAGCTTTTGCTCCATTCTTAACCGGTGAATCCACCACTTTTTGATTAGCGTTACCTGTTCCATCATATTGCAACACCCAGCCGTCAGGTAAACTGCCAACAGCAGTTGTTTCAAAGTTTTCTTCAATATAATTTTCGGCTATTTCAAAAATGCCATAAGCAGGATGAACGGTAATTGCAAAAGTTGTGTCATTGGAAACGCCGCTTGTTGTATGCTTCATTGTTGCTGTAACCGTGTAAGCACCGGCTGAGGCATAGAAATGTTGTACAAGACTGGTAGCAGTCTTTCCTTTTATTTCTGTTCCGTCCCCAAAATCCCAATAGATGCTGTCGGCATCAATTATTGCATCAGGCGTTATTTCGAGCATTGTACCCAAACAAAATTCACTTTCCACTCCGTCAAATTCTGCCCTTGGGTTATAATCTTTAACAAATGCTTTCGTAAATGGAACGCTCCACATATCCAAACTGTCTTTGAAACGGATGCTTATCTCGTGATCCCCTCCTGCCATATTACCCGGCAAAGTCAATAATTCAGCCCAATGGTGAGTTTTTACGTTTTCCGGCAAAGTCACTGTGGTCGCATTTTCAAAATCATCGTCAAACCAGTATATATAATCTGTTAACTTATTATCAACAATCTCAGCATTAGGCAGTTTCACAAACAACTTGCTTAAAGTACTACTGTACCTTCCGTTTTCGTCTTTGTAGCGAATATTAAACAAGTTCAAATTGTTGGGTAAAGATGAAATATCAAAATTTGCATCCAACACATGTTGCGACGAAGACGAAATCGTTTCAACCTGAACATTTTCATA
>JAAYQF010000120.1 GCA_012519425.1 Bacteroidales bacterium
CCATTTGGAAAGGTTATTTCCCAAAAGAATTGCATGTTGATTATGTGACAAATGGCGTTCATTTACCCACCTGGGCTGCCTCCGAATGGAAAACGGTGTATGAAAAGTATTTCGATGCTTCTTTCTACGATGACCAATCCAACAAAAAAATTTGGGAAGCTATCCATCAAATACCAGATCAGGTGATTTGGGATACAAGAATGGTCTTGAAAAACAAATTGGTGAATTATATCAAAGTGCAATTTCATGACAGTTGGCTGAAAAATCAGGGCGATCCTTCACGAATTGTTTCTGTGCTGAATTCCATCAACACCAACTCGCTAATCATTGGTTTCGGTCGCAGATTCGCTACTTACAAGCGCGCTCACCTGATTTTCACTGACTTGGAAAGACTGGAGAAAATAGTAAACAACCCACAAAGACCCGTACAATTCCTGTTCACCGGAAAAGCACATCCGGCTGATGGAGGTGGACAAGGATTGATCAAACAAATCATTGAAATTTCGCGTATGCCCCAATTCTTAGGAAAGATCATCTTCCTGGAAAATTATGACATGCGATTGGCAAAACGATTGATATCCGGCGTGGATGTTTGGCTCAACACCCCTACTCGTCCACTGGAGGCTTCCGGTACATCAGGACAAAAAGCCCAAATGAATGGTGTGCTGAATTTTTCAGTTTTAGACGGATGGTGGTATGAAGGTTATGTGAAAGGTGCCGGCTGGGCATTGACAGACAAGCGGACCTACGAAAACCAGGAACACCAGGACCAACTGGATGCAGCAACCATTTACAGCATATTGGAAAATGAAATTATACCACTTTATTATGCTAAGAACACCAAAGGTTATTCTACTGAGTGGATACAATACATTAAAAATTCCATCGCTCAAATCACACCGATTTACACCACAAAAAGGATGATGGATGACTATTTCAATAAGTTTTACTACAAGTTGGGAAAACGTGCTGCTTTACTAAAAGAAAAGAATTATACGAAAGCAAAAGAAATCGCGGCCTGGAAGGAAAATATGTCTTCTCATTGGGATGCCATAGAAGTTGAACAAGTACAAATTCCTGAGGAGCTATATCACAATGCACAGGTTGGAAAAAAATACAAGATGGAAGTTACCATCAACACCAAAGCTTTGAACGATAAAGGTGTTGGAATTGAATTGGTAGTACTGAAAAAATGCAAAAACAATGAAGATACTTTGCATGAAGTGAAAGAAATGGATTTGATTGCTACTGAAGGCTCAAAAATGCGTTTCAGTTTAGATTACAAATTAAATCTTTCGGGAACCATCAAGTATGCTTTCCGCATGTTCCCCAAGCACCAGGACTTACCGCATCGTCAGGATTTCTGTTACGTGCGCTGGTTCTAAACCCCAAAAAATCAATTAAAGTCTTCTGCCTAAGCGGGATACCATATCCCGCTTCCAGGAGGCGAATGTTCCGGATAAAATATGCTGACGAGCCTCTTTCACAAGCCATAGATAAAAGGCTAAATTGTGAATGGAGGCTATTTGCATTGCCAACAGTTCCTTGCTGACAAAAAGGTGACGCAGATAGGCTTTGGTATAGGCGCGGTCAACATAAGAGGTACCATTGGGATCCAATGGTGAAAAATCATTTTTCCACTTTTCATTCCGCATGTTCATGATACCTTCGGAAGTAAAAAGCATACCATTGCGACCATTGCGGGTTGGCATCACGCAATCGAACATATCCACTCCCCTTTCTATGCTTTCCAAAATATTGATTGGTGTACCAACACCCATCAGATATCGTGGTTTATTCTGAGGTAGAATTTCATTCACCACCTCTATCATTTCATACATTTTTTCGACAGGCTCGCCTACCGCCAAACCTCCGATTGCATTACCATCAGCACCAACAGAAGTGATGTACTCAGCCGATTGTTTTCTTAAATCCGGATACACACATCCTTGCACAATGGGAAAAAAACTTTGAAAATAACCATATTTGCCTTCTGTTTCCTGAAAATGCTTATAACCTCGTTTCAGCCATTGATGGGTTAATTCCATGGACTTTTTCGCATAATCATAAGAGGCGTCTCCCGGAGGACACTCGTCAAAAGCCATCATGATATCTGAACCTATAATACGCTGAATGTCAACCACCTTCTCCGGCGTAAACAAGTGTTTACTACCATCGATATGCGAACTGAAATAAGCACCCTCCTCGGTTAATTTGCGATTGGCTGATAAGGAAAAAACCTGAAAGCCTCCGCTATCCGTTAAAATAGGTCTGTCCCAACCCATGAAACGATGCAAACCACCGGCTTGCTCCAAAATCTCCAATCCGGGTCGCAAATATAAATGATAAGTATTACCTAAAATGATTTGTGCCCGGATGTCTTCCTTCAGCTCATGAAAATGCACTGCTTTCACAGAAGCAACTGTACCAACCGGCATAAAGATAGGTGTTTCAACCTTCCCGTGAGCAGTTTCGATCAAACCCGCACGCGCGTTTGAATTTAAGTCTGTCTGTAAAAGTTTGAAATTCATAAAAGGGAAAGAGTAAAGCCGGGGCTTACTGATTCAAGAGGTGATTTTTGGCATCCGGAAAGATTACCTTTGGTTTGAATTTTTTCGCCTCTTCGAAATCCATCACGGCATAAGCCATGATAATAACCAGGTCGCCGGGTTGAACCAATCTTGCTGCACCACCATTGATACAAATATCACCGGAACCACGCTCTCCGGTTATCACATAAGTTTCAAACCGGGCGCCGGTATTGATATTAACAATAGCTACTTTTTCGTTGGCAATGATATTAGCAGCTTCCATTAAGTTCTCATCTATGGTAATGCTGCCTACATAGTTCAGATTCGCTTCTGTAACAGAAGCACGATGAATCTTTGACTTTAATACTGTTACGAACATCTGATATTATCAATTAACCTTACGCCTCCGCAATAAACTGCTATACATCCCACCGTGGGTTTATCCCAGTTTTGTGCCGGCTGTAAGCTTTTTGTATCTACTATTTCATAATATTCCAGGTCCAATCCCGAAATACTCCGAATCTCATTCTCAACCCAGGTTTCAAGTTTCCGGGGTGAAAATGACGGTACAAAGTTAAGACTTTCAAACAACACTTTCGATATTCCGGCTGCTATTTCTCGTTCTTCCGGACTTAACCTCTCATTTCTGCTACTCATAGCCAATCCGGATTTTTCCCTAACAATCGGACAATCAACTATTTGAACATCGAACCCCATCACTTTGGTCATGTGATGTATAATGGCCAGCTGCTGAAAATCTTTTTCACCAAAATAAGCCTTATCTGCCTCAACAATGTTAAAAAGCTTGCTAACAACCTGCACCACTCCATTAAAATGTCCCGGACGATACTTACCCTCCATCATTTTATCCAAGCCTGCAAAATCGAATTCAAAGGGCTTCTTCAAGTCTTCTTCCGAATACATGTCGGCTATAGACGGTGCAAAAATCAAATCACATCCGTTCTTTAACAACAAAGCTTCATCTTTTGCGAAATCTCTCGGATATTTTTCTAAATCCTGTGCATTATTAAACTGCGTAGGATTTACAAAAACACTCACCACCGTAAAATCATTTTCGGCTACAGACCGTTGTACCAGACTGAGGTGTCCGGCATGTAAAGCCCCCATGGTAGGCACAAATCCCACACGCTGACCAGACATGCGAACATGCTGCATCGCCTGTTCAACCTGATTAACCGTATTAGCTATGACCATTTTAAATGCTTTGTATAAATGATAAAATTTGCCAAAAGTACAAAAACTTATTGGGATTCACCCGTAAAATAAAATATTCCAACTTTTTTTTGTACCTTTGCATGTCTATTTGCCAGAATTCAGGGCTGGCACGTTTCGCTATTCATGAAAAAAAATAAAAAAATTCTTTACATCTCTCAGGAGATTTTTCCTTTTTTACCGGAATCCCCGGTAGCGGATATGGGCAGGTATTTACCACAGGCAATGCAAGAAAGAAAGAAAGAAACCAGAACTTTCATGCCCAAATTCGGAGTAATTAATGAACGACGCAATCAATTGCACGAGGTCATCAGGTTGTCTGGTATGAATCTAATCATCGATGATACTGATTACCCTCTGATTATCAAGGTAGCATCTATCCAATCTGCTCGTTTGCAAGTCTATTTCATCGACAATGAAGATTTCTTTCAAAGAAAATTTACCATTTATGATGAAGACGGAAAAGAATTTATTGATAACGACGAAAGAACAATATTCTTTGTGCGCGGCGTGATGGAAACAGTAAAAAAACTAAGATGGACGCCCGACGTCGTTCATTGCCTGGGTTGGATGACAGCTTTGGCACCCTTATATGTTAAAAGGGCATTCAACCAAGATCCATTCTTCAGACATTCAAAAGTCATATATTCTTTGTTTAAAGATGATTTCAAACAGCCTTTCAGAGATATTTTTACAGAAAAATTAGTTTTGGAAGGCATTGAGTCAAAAGACCTGGTTCACCTGCAAGGCAAAGAAATTGATTATTTGGCTTTGAGTAAACTTGCCATTGATTATTCTGACGGCATCATACAATCCGAAGCCGATACAAATCCGGAGATACTTAAATACATCAAAGAAAAGAATAAAAGTTTCCTTCCTTACACACCGGATGAGGATTATGCTGATGAATACGTTAAATTTTATAATAGTGTTTCTTTAACAAAAACTTGATCACAAAACACGTATGAACAGCCGCATACTGAAGCTCTTTGCATCCCTCCTGATTGTTTTTTCCGCATGCAACGAGAGCAACATAACAGATATGGGAAGCAGTATTCAACCTCCCGGCGATAAAATTTCAGTTACATTCGACAGATTTAACATCAATTCTGAAGATTATTCTGTCGATTTCATGTATTCTCGCCCCGACTCATTTTTGTTGGGTACTTTTTCCGATAATACTTACGGGACAGTCCATGCCGATATTTTGGCTCAGGTAGAATATCCCAAAAATCACGTCTATCCTAGTCATGCAAAGCCGGATTCAATTCTGTTGGTAATGTATTATAAGAAATTCTTCGGCGACCAACATGCTCCCATGCACGTCAGTGTGTATGAAATGAATAAAAAAACCTTCGATTACATGAAGCCCTACCCCAGCAATCTAAATCCGGATGAGTATGTGGATAAATCTGATCCTTCCTTATTGATTGGTGAAAAGGTCTTCACCGCTGTTGATGCAAGTGGAAGTAACGCCATACCCTACGTAATCATCAAACTAAACAATGATTTCTTGCAGCGATTCAGCAACGTACAATCCGACACTTACTCACAAGATTCAAAATTTTTCGATTTCTTCAAGGGCATGTACATTACAACCGATTTCGGTTCAGCCTCCATGCTGTATGTGCGACAAATTGATTTGGAATATTATCACAGCTATACCTACACATTAAAAGACATAACCGGACAAGATTCTATCGTAACTGTGAACAGTTCGGTTACTTTTCCTGCAAACACATGGGTTCGACAAGTTAATCGTTTCCTCAATCCTGATAAGGCAAACATCATAAATCAGTTGAACAATCAACCGGAACAGGTTCACCATATTTCTTCACCGGCTAATATATACACGCGTATTCAACTGCCAATCAAAGAGATGCAGCAAAAAATTGAATCGGAAGGCTCAAGAGTCTTTATCAACGACGCAAAACTGAGGGTTGATATCAACAATCTGAATAAGGAAACTTTTCCCTTACCCATCCCATCCAATGTGTTGCTGATCAAGGAAAACTCACTCGAAAGATTTTTCAACAAAAGAGAACTCCCCGCGGACACTTGCGCCATCGTAGGTAGCTACGATCGTAAAATCAATCCTGACACCGAGGAGATTGACTACTTTTATTCCTTCGATATTTCAAAATTGCTCGCCCATGAATTTAAGCAGGCAAAAGAAAACAACCTGACACTCCCCGATAATATTAACTTTTTGTTGGTGCCAATCAGATTAAAACTGTCAAGCAATAACGTTATCATAGATGTTTCCCAGCAATTCCTGCTGAGTGGTGTGACCATTTGTGGTGGTAACCACAGCAAAAAACCCATTAAGGTCAATGTGGTATACAGCAAGTTCTAAACATTGATAAAATCTAAAATCCTTGTGCTTAAACATATTGACACATTCAATATTATTTTGTACCTTTGCAGCCGCATTTTTTGTGTTATATATTAATATATTGTCTAACCCACTAATTTTTTAGTAAAAAGTTCAGAAATGAAAGAAAATCAAGATCCGGCATTAGAGCCACAACAAACAACACCTGAGGAAGTTAAGGCTGTTGACAAAGTAGAAACTGAAGAAGCAAAAGTAACGACTCCTGTTGAGAAGGAGGAGGAAGAAGAAGAAGTTAAGGAAGTCAAAGAAGTTAAGGAAGCTAAGGAAGTTAAGGAGGAGGTTCCTGTTGAAGAGCAAGCGCCTGCCGCTGTAAAAGAAGAACAAAAAGAGGAAACCAAACCTGTTGAGGTAATTGAGGAAGCAAGCTCTAAAGCAACTGAAAAAATTGAAGAACCTGCCCAGGAAAAAGAATTTGATTGGGATGCTTACGAAAAGGACGATTTTAGAGATGCTACAGCAAAAGAAGAACTGGTAAAAATTTATGATAGCACACTGACCGCCATCAAGGATAAGGAAGTAGTTGACGGTACAGTTATTTCTATCAGCAAACGGGAGGTAGTTGTCAATGTTGGCTACAAATCCGATGGCATCGTACCTATGAGCGAATTTCGCTACAATCCTGATTTAAAAGTTGGTGATGTAGTTGAAGTTTATATTGAAAGCCAGGAAGATAAAAAAGGACAACTGATCCTCTCCCATAAACAAGCACGCATGACACGTGCATGGGATCGCATCAATGAAGCATTAGAAACACAAGAAATTGTAAAAGGTTATGTAAAATGTCGCACCAAAGGCGGTATGATCGTCGACATTTTCGGTATAGAAGCTTTCTTACCGGGTTCACAAATTGATGTTAAACCTATCCGCGACTACGATGTGTTCGTTAATAAAACCATGGAATTCAAGGTGATCAAAATCAACCATGAATTCAAAAATGTGGTTGTATCACACAAAGCACTGATTGAAGCTGAATTAGAAAATCAGAAAAGAGAAATTATCAGCAAGCTACAAAAGGGTCAAATCCTGGAAGGTATCGTAAAAAATATTACTTCTTACGGTGTGTTTATCGACTTGGGCGGTATTGACGGATTGATTCATATTACCGACCTCTCCTGGGGACGTGTTTCTCATCCGGAAGAAATTGTTAGCCTGGATGAAAAAATCAATGTGGTAATACTTGATTTTGATGAAGACAAAAAGCGCATTGCATTAGGTCTGAAACAATTGTCAGCTCACCCATGGGATGCCCTGGATCCCAACCTGCAAGTTGGTGATAAGATCAAGGGTAAGGTGGTAGTAATGGCTGACTACGGCGCATTTGTAGAAATTGCTCCGGGCGTGGAAGGTTTGATCCACGTTTCAGAAATGAGTTGGTCACAACACTTACGCTCCGCACAAGACTTCCTGAAAGTTGGTGACGAAGTGGAAACCGTTATCCTTACGTTAGATCGTGAAGAACGCAAAATGTCTCTGGGTATCAAACAGCTGAAAGCTGACCCATGGGATACCATAGAGGAAAAATACGCTGTAGGTTCACAACACACTGCTAAAGTGCGTAACTTCACTAACTTCGGAGTGTTTGCCGAAATTGAAGAAGGCGTTGATGGCTTGATTCACATTTCAGATTTATCATGGACGAAAAAAATCAAACACCCATCAGAATTTACTCAGATTGGTAGTGAGATAGAAGTTCAGGTACTTGAAATTGACCTGGCAAATCGTCGTTTAAGCCTGGGACACAAACAAATTGAAGAAAATCCATGGGATGCATTGGAAACTTTATTTGTAGTGGACAGTGTTCATGAAGGCGTAATCATCGAAGTGATGGATAAAGGTTCAGTTATATCTCTGCCTTACGGCGTAGAAGGCTTTGCCACACCCAAACATTTGGTAAAAGAAGACGGTTCTCAAGCACAGTTGGACGAAAAATTACCTTTCAAAGTAATTGAATTCAATAAGGATGCAAAGCGCATCATTCTTTCACACAGTCGCATTCATGAAGATGAAAAACGTGCTGAAAAAGAAGCTGCTCCGGCTAAAAAGACCGGCAAACGCACTAAAAAAGAGGATACTGCTCCGGTAACAAGCATTGAAAAAACTACTTTAGGAGACATCCAATCTTTGGCCGATTTGAAAGATCAAATGGAAACTGCTGCCATTGAAAAGGCTAAAAAGGCTGCCAAGGCTAAATCAGCAAAGGTTGAAGCCACAGAAAAAGCTGAAGTAGCTGAGAAGGTGGTAACTGAAGAAAAAGCTACGAAGAAGGCTGAAAAACCGGCTGAAGCCGTTGCAGAAGAAAAACCTGCAGAAGAGGCACCGGCCGAAAAAGAAGCAAAAGCAGAAAAGAAAGCCAAAGCTACAACTAAAAAGGCCGAACAGCCCGCCGAAGAAAAGGTAGAAACTAAGAAAGCAAAAGCTGAAAAGGCACCAGCTGAAAAAGCCGAGAAAGCTGAAAAGGAGGTAGCTGAAGAAAAAACAACTAAAAAAGCACCTGCTAAAAAAACAACTACCAAGAAAACAGAAGAAAAGGAAGATACTGCCAAAGCATAATCCTCTAAAAGAAGGTTTTCAGAAGAGTTTGATATAATGAAAGAACTGTCTCAAAATAATTTTGAGGCAGTTTTTTTAGATATATATCCTAGGGCTGTCTCAAAACAATTATTCAATTAGAAAACAGTGAGGTGTCTTAGAAGTGTTCAAATGCAAGGCGCTGAGATTGAGGGCGAAGGAGCATACTGAAGTATGTGACTGAGCCCGAATATCGAAAGCAACGCAGCAGTTGGGCACTTATGAGACACCGCCACTTAAGGATTATACTTCTTCCTGTAATCCTTCGGACTCATTTCCGTCTCTTTCTTAAACGCTTTTGAAAAATGAAATTGATCGAAATATCCAAGTTTATAGGCTATCTCCTTGATCTTTAAATCAGAAAATTGAAGATAAGAACAAGCTTTCTGAATTTTTAATTGATTGTAATAATCGTATGGAGGGAAATTTGTTTTTTGGGTAAAATAGTTGCTAAAATGAGAGCTTGAGTAACCAACCGAATTAGCAATGTCGTCCAATGTTATCTTATTCTCAAGGTTATCCTTCATAAATAAAATACTTTTTTGAATAACATCAAGTTCCTTAGGTTTTTTTACCTCCCTGTATTGAACTAAATATTTCAGTGAAGCCAAAAAATACATCAGACAAAAAGTGGTATATTCCAGATTTTCAATACTATACCCCATCTCTAAGTTTTGATAAATCTCTTCAAACAATAGAATCCTATCCAAATTTCTACTATCAAAAGAAATAGAAGTGTCAACTGTCTTATTGACTATCTGTGAAAACATAGAAGTTTTCGATCCCATAAAATGTATCCAGTATATACTCCAGGGAGTTTTATCGTCAGCACCATAAGCATGAGGTTGGTTAGGCGGTAAAATAAATGTCATATCACGCGTAAGTCTGTGAACCTCATTGTTAAATTCTATCCAGCCACTACCCTTTTCGCAATAAATAAGAATATATTGATTGGTACCTTTTTCGCGTTTCCTATAATGGTATTTCGCAAAAGGATAATACCCAATATGAGTAACATATAATTGTTCTGTGATTGGATTTGTGGCTAACAAATCTCTAATATTATAAGGTAATATAATAGCCCTTTCGCCCTTAAAACCTTCTCCTATTCTTTTGCTCATTTTATAAAATATGATTTGTGAAACAACTGATTTACTGTAAAAGCCGACAGCATGCGGCATTCAATGGTTTTTTACATTTTTATTTGCAAATATAGTTTTTATTGAGTAAAAACAAATAAAAATATAGTTTTTTTTTACATATTTTACATAGTAGTGTACATTTTTTCATTCATTATTATCTCGTTACTTTGCAGTAACAAAATTAATTTTGAGAACACAACAATATTGTCGTATGAAGAACACGAGCACTTCAAGCATTAATACTGCTTATTTACTTTTAATGTCCCTGACCGCCGCATTGGGTGGTTTCCTGTTTGGATATGATTGGGTTGTCATAGGGGGAGCAAAACCTTTTTATGAAGCTTATTTCAATATCGGTCACTTACCGTCATTGCAAGGCTGGGTGATGGGAAGTGCCATTTTAGGTTGCCTGATTGGTGTTACAATTGCCGGAAGTCTTGCAGATAAGTATGGCAGAAGACCTCTGATGATGATCGCCGCATTGATCTTTATTGCAGCATCCGTCGGAACCGGCTTTTCTCATACTATTTCTGTACTCATTGCCTATAGAATATTCGGAGGTGTCGCAATCGGAATTGCATCAACCGTTTCTCCTATGTACATTTCAGAGATTTCTCCGGCAGCCGTTAGAGGAAAATTCGTTTCCATAAACCAATTGACCACGGTTTTAGGCATTTTGTCCGCACAGATAGTCAATTGGTTAATTGCTAAACCTATTATTGCCTCAGAAAATTTTCTTTTATCCTGGAACGTACAAACAGGATGGAGATGGATGTTTTGGGTGTGCGCTGCTCCTGCATTGCTATATTTTATAATGGTGTTTTTTATACCGGAAAGTCCCAGGTGGATGGCAATAAACAACAAGTCAGAAAAGGCTTTTAAGGTTTTCAACAAACTTGGAGGTAAGCAATATGCCGAAACTCAAGTCAATGAAATTTTATCCACGAAAGGTGAAAGCAGCAGTGGCAACATCAAGCTTAAGTCCCTTTTCCAGGGCAAGATGAAAAAAATTATTATCATCGGAATAGTGATAGCAGTACTTCAACAGTGGTGCGGGATCAACGTGATTTTCAATTACGCACAAGAAATATTTTCATCTGCGGGATACCACGTATCTGATATGCTCTTCAACATCGTCATTACAGGTATTGTAAATGTCATCTTTACTTTTGTTGGCATGTACACAGTTGACAGACTGGGAAGAAAGTCTCTCATGTTGTTGGGTACCGTCGGACTGACAAGTATTTATGCCATTTTAGGAGCCGGATATTACTTTAAAGTTACCGGGATTCCTATGTTGATTTTGGTTGTTTTAGCGATAGCATGTTATGCTATGACGTTGGCGCCTATCACCTGGGTAGTAATTTCCGAATTATTCCCAAACAGAGTTAGAGCAAAAGCCATGGCAATATCAACCTTTGCTCTCTGGACCGCTTGTTTCATTCTTACTTTCTCATTTCCACTGCTCAACAAAGGACTTGGAGCTTATGGAACATTCTGGTTGTACGGACTGATCTGTCTTTCGGGTTTCTTTTTCTTAAGGAAAAACTTGCCGGAAACCAAAGGAAAGAGCTTAGAAGAAATTGAAAAGGAAATTGTTGGATAAGGCAAGTATCCGCTGAGATTTTAAATCGCATTATTAACTACATAAATTTTTATTATGCAAGAAATAACGAAGTATTTAATCAGACCTACGGTAGACAAATATGGGGAAGTGAAAGCCTGGGAAGAAACAATCATGCTTCCTACCTATGAAACAGGGGAAAATGAAAAAAATCCAATGTTTCTCGAAAAAAGAGTTTATCAAGGTAGTTCCGGCGTTGTATATCCATATCCGGTTATTGAAAAAATAAAAGACGAGAAAATTGAAAAAGCATACAGAGCTGTGTTTCTCGAAAATTATTATTTGAAAATAATGATCCTTCCTGAATTAGGTGGAAGATTACAAATGGGATATGATAAAATTAAAAAACGTCATTTTGTTTATTACAATCAGGTCATTAAGCCTGCACTAGTAGGGCTTACAGGACCGTGGATTTCCGGAGGAATTGAATTCAACTGGCCACAACATCATCGCCCGAGTACTTTTCTGCCAACAGAAAGTTTGATCGAAGAAAATGAAGATGGCAGTGTAACTGTTTGGTGCAGCGAGGTTGAGAGAATGTTCAGGACCAAGGGCATGCAAGGGTTTACGCTGTATCCCGACAAGGCTTATGTGGAAATTAAGGTGAAAGTCTATAACAGGACCAATTTTCCGCAAACTTTTCTTTGGTGGGCAAATCCGGCAGTGGTTGTAAACGATCATTATAAATCAGTTTTTCCGCCCGATATTCATGCGGTTTTCGATCACGGTAAACGCGAAGTTTCTACCTTCCCTATCGCTACCGGAACGTATTACAAGCACGATTATTCGGCAGGCGTTGATATTTCAAAATATAAAAACGTTCCTGTTCCTACTTCCTATATGGCAGTGTTGTCAAAATTTGATTTCGTCGGAGGTTATGAGGATGATGTACAAGCCGGATTATTACATGTGGCCAACCATCACGTATCACCCGGGAAGAAACAATGGACCTGGGGCTGTGGAGACTTTGGGCAGGCCTGGGACAGAAACCTTACGGATGAGGACGGTCCTTATATAGAACTGATGACCGGAGTTTATACCGATAACCAACCGGACTTCAGTTGGTTGCACCCATTTGAAGAGAAGTCATGGTCGCAGTACTTTATGCCTTATTCCGACGTAGAATACGTTAAAAATGCAACGAAGGATGTATTGGCAAATATTTATGTAGAAAAAGGAGTAGGTAATATCATCGTTTATACGACTTCAAAATTTGAAGGCGTTCGTATCCTGATCCGGGATAAATCCGGAAACACTGTTTTTGATAAAACGGTGGATGTTTCACCTGAAAATACGGCTAAGTATCAGTTTGATTACACCGGTGAGGAATACCTGGTTCTAAACATTTTTGACAAAAACGGGAAACTTCTTCTTGAGTACAGTACAAAAAAATTACCGGAAAAAGAAACACCGGAACCTGCAAAAGCCGTATTGAAAGTCGATGAGATTAAAACAAACGAAGGTTTGTATTTGTCGGGACTTCATCTGGAACAATACAGACACGCAACTTATAATCCGGTTGATTATTATAAAGAAGCATTGAGAAGAGACGATCGCGATGTCAGATGTAACAATGCTTTGGGATTGTATTACCTGAGAAGAGGTCAGTTCAAAATGTCTCAACCCTATTTTGAAAAGGCTGTAAAGAGTATTACAAGACATAATCCTAACCCATACAATGGAGAGCCTTATTACAACCTGGGTTTTTCCTTGAAATATCAGGGTAAATTCGATGAAGCTTACGACGCATTTTACAAGTCGGCCTGGAACAGTGAATGGCAAGACGCGGCCTATTTTGCAATAGCTCAGATTGACTGTAAAAGAGGAGATTTTAAGCTTGCCCTGGAGCATGTCGATAAGGCATTGATCAAAAACTGGCATAATCACAAAGCCCGTCAGCTAAAAGCATCCATCCTGCGCAAGCTTGGTAAAAAAGATTTGGCATTGAAGCTTATCGAAGATTCTTTGGAAATAGATATGTTTAACATCGGTGTTATTTTTGAAAAATATCTGATAACCAAAGATTCAAAAGTATTAGATGAGATAAGATCATTGCTCCAATCTAAGGTTCATACTTATATTGAATATGCCATTGACTTCATGGGTGCAGGGATGTATGATGAAGCTTTGAGCTTGTTAGACATCATCAAAGACAGTTCATATCCCATGGTACACTATTTTATGGGATACCTTCATTTCTTGAAGAACGATACAAAAACAGCAAAGACATGCTATGAAAAGGCTGAAAAAATGTCTCCTAACTACTGTTTCCCTAATAAATTGGAGGAAGTTTTAGTGCTTGAAAATGCGATTTCAATCAATCCTGACACGGCTAAGGCTTACTACTATTTAGGAAACTTCTGGTACGGACATCGTCAGTATCCGGATGCTGTGACATGCTGGGAGCAGTCGGTAAAATTGGACAACACTTATCCAACAGCTTTAAGAAACTTAGCTTTAGCTTATTATAACAAGCTAAACAAAAAAGAAGAGGCCAAAGAACTTCTTGAAGCAGCATTTGAACTGGATAAAACAGATTCGAGAATCTTTATGGAATTGGATCAGTTGTACAAAAAAATGAATGTGCCACTTTCTCAAAGACTCTCGAATTACGACAAGTATAAAAATCTTGTTGAAGACAGAGATGACCTTTGTGTAGAGAGGATTACCCTTTATAATCTCACTGGTCAGTATAAAACAGCTTACGATTTAATCAACTCCCGTCATTTCCACCCATGGGAAGGTGGTGAAGGTAAAATTGTCGGACAGTATGTGTTGAGCAGATTTGCTCTGGCTGAAGAAGCCATGAGGACCGGAGACTATAAAAAAGCGCTGCAACTACTGAACGAAACAGACAGTTATCCCCACAATTTGGGAGAAGGAAAACTTTCTACCATCGCAGAAAATGATGTGGAATACTACAAAGGATTAGTCTATTCAAAGCTTGGAGATAAAGAAAATTCCACAAAATGGCTTCAAAAAGCTGCTAAAGGCAATAAAGAGCCACAGCAAGCTTTTTACTACAATGAACAGGGTCCTGATAAAATTTACTATCAGGGAATGGCATGGAAGCTACTCGGAAATTTGAATAAATCAAATGAGAGATTTAATGCACTTATTGAACATGGCAAAAAACACATGGACGACCATTGTGTAATGGATTATTTTGCGGTTTCACTGCCTGACCTGGCTATTTGGGATGCAGATCTCAATAAGTTAAACCGAATACATTGCCATTACGTGATAGGTCTGGGCAATTTAGGCTTAGGGAAAACAGCAGAAGCTAAAAAATCGTTCGAAGAAGTGCTTAAGATGGACGTAAGTCATATTGGAGCCAACTGGTTCATATCTCAGATCAAGTAAGATATAATAATTATTTAAAAATCCACAATCATGAAACGGTTTGTTATTTATTTATTTGCTTTTTTGTTTTTATCATCGGCTGTGGCTTTCAGTCAGGATGTCACAATTCCAATTGAGACGGCAAATGTATCGATAGTTTTACAAACAGATCATTTGAATAATCTAAGAATTGTTCATACCGGCAGATCATTGAGATCACAAGCTGATTACAGCAATATTTTTGCAAGCTACAATTATAATAATGAAGGAGCATCTTTGAATAACTCTGCATTCACCGTAGCCGGAATTGTCAATTTTATGGAACCGGCAATTGCTGTTGTGCATGCGGACAATAACAACTCGGTGGATTTGAAATATGTGAAACACTCCACTTCTTCATTAGATGATGGTGCTACATTAACGAAAATTGAACTGAAAGATCCGGTATATCCGTTCTATGTAGATCTTTTTTATAAAGCATGGAAAAATGAAGATGTGATTGAACAGTGGAGTGAAATAAGGCATACCGAAAAAGAAAGTGTTGTTCTTAACAAGTATGCATCTGCCAATCTTTATTTTTACAATAAGGATTACTACCTGACAAGTTATAACGGAGCCTGGGCAAAAGAAATGATGCCTTCACTCACCCATTTGCAACAAGGTATTCATACGATAGCATCACGCATGGGAACGAGAGAGAATTTGCATGTTTCGCCAAACTTTATGCTTTCACTTGACGGTATAAGTACGGAAAACACAGGCTCCGTTATGATTGGTCAATTGGCCTGGAATGGAAATTTCTCCATACAGTTTGAGACTGATGTGTACCGGAATATGCACATTGTGGCCGGTATCAATCCTTATCAGTCTGCCATTGAACTCAAGCCGAACACAACATTTGAAACTCCCCGGTTTATTTACACCCTTTCTTTTGAGGGTAAAGGCAAGGCAAGCAGAAACCTGCACGACTGGATGCGTAATTACCAATTGGTTGACGGCAAAGGCAGCAGATTGACTTTGCTAAACAACTGGGAAGCCACCTATTTTGATTTCGACCAGGATAAACTGGTTAGTTTGTTTGGCGGAGCAAAAGAAATCGGTGTAGATATGTTTTTGCTTGATGACGGATGGTTTGGAAATAAATATCCCAGAAACGATGACAGAGCCGGCTTGGGTGACTGGCAGGTGAACAAGAAAAAACTTCCCGACGGAATTCCTTTTTTGGTAAAAAAGGCGGAAGAAAAAGGGGTGCTGTTTGGTATATGGGTAGAGCCTGAAATGGTAAATCCCAAAAGCAGGCTTTATGAACAAAAGCCGGATTGGGTGTTGAGACAAGAAAAGCGCCCTGAAATATATTTTCGGAGCCAACTGGTTTTAGACCTTACAAATCCGGAAGTCCAGGATTTTGTATTTAGTGTGATCGATGACCTGTTTGTTGAAAACCCGTCTCTGGCATATATCAAATGGGATTGCAACGCCCCTATACACAATGGACATTCGAAATATTTAGAAAAGAAGAAAATCCCGCAATCTCATCTTTATGTGGAATACACAAGAGGTTTGGATAATGTACTGCAAAGGATCAGAGAAAAGTATCCCACCGTGCCTATGATGTTATGTTCAGGTGGAGGCGGCAGAACGGACTACAGCTTATTTAAATATTTTACTGAATTCTGGTTGAGTGATAATACTGATCCGGTGGAAAGGATTTTCATGCAATGGGATTATTCTTACCACTACCCGGCTATGACCATGTGTAATCATGTGACAAGTACGAGCGACAAATCTCTGAAGTACAAAATAGACGTAGCGTCCATGGGGAAATTAGGTTTTGACATCAGGGTCGATGAGATGAGTAAGGAAGATAAAGAGTTCTGTAGAAAAGCTGTAAACAATTATGACAATTTCAAAGACATTGTGTGGCACGGAGATCTTTACAGGCTTGTAAACCCACATGAAAAAGACATAGCTTCCCTGATGTTTGTCAATGAGGAAAAAACGCGTTCGGTAATGTTCAATTACCTGACGAACTGGCGCTACAATGCTGACACCAATTTAAGACCCATCAGACTTGAAGGATTGGACCCCGCTAAAAACTATCGGGTAAAAGAAATCAATAAGTATAATCAGGATGATAAAGAAGAGCAAATATATTCAGGCGATTTTTTAATGAACATAGGAATTAATTCGCGGGTTAGTCTTTGGAATCCAAGTGCAGTGATATTAATAGAATCAATTTGAAACCCTGACAATGAAAGTAAGTATTCAAAATAGCACTCTTTTAGACAACAGAGAAGTTCTCTTGTTTCGACTTAAAAATAGTTGTGGAGCCTATATAGAAATAACAAACTATGGGGCAACTTTAGTTTCAGCAGTTATTCCTGACTACCAAGGGGAATTGCAAAACAGGATTTTAGGATATAAAAATCTTGAAGCTTACTTTGCTGATGAGTATTACATAGGTACAACCATTGGGAGGATTGCCAACAGAATTTCAAATGCTAAACTTACAGTCAATGGTGAAATTTACCATTTAGAGAAAAATGATGGAAAAAACTCCAACCATGGAGGATTTTCAGGACTGAATAAAAAGATATTCGACTATGAGGTATCGGAAGACAAAGTAGTTTTTTCAACTGTAAGTCAAGACGGAGAAGGAGGATATCCCGGAAATTTGGATGTCAGGGTGTCCTATTCTTTTACAGACGATAATGAAGTAATTATTGATTATGAGGTGAAATCTGACAAACTGACCCCTGTTAGCCTGACCAATCACACATATTTCAATTTATCAGGAAAGCAGTCAAACGCAACCAGCCATTTTTTAAAGGTTTTTGCCGAAGAACGATTAGAATTTGATGAGAACTTTATACCTACGGGCAAAATCTTGCCTTTAAATTTAAATGGGTCGTTGAATGATGGATTTGATTTCAGAAAGTTTCAACAAATCAGCAATAATATGCTTTTGAAAAATGAAAAAAACATAAAGGGATTCAATACTTATTTTATTACCAAGGAAAGCCCGACATCAGACTTGAAGAAGACAGCAGAGTTAAAAGAAGAATCGTCGGGAATTTTGTTGGAAGTTAAGACCACAATGCCCGGTGTACAATTTTATACCGGTGACTATTTGGGGGATGATTTTTTACCCTTTGAGGGAGTTTGCCTGGAAGCTCAATATTTTACTGATTTTGTAAATCGTAGAAACTTTATTGGTTCTTTCATTGAAAAGGGAAGAATATGGAAAGAACAAATTATTTATCATTTTAAGAATTGTTGATTTGATTCAATACACACTACCCTATTCTGTTTTAAAAAGGGATTGTAACGTATGTAGACGAACAACAATGAGTTTATTAACAATTTATAACAAGGGAGTTTGTTCCCTAATGACTGAAAAATTGAACAGTATCATCTAAAAAAATATGATCATGAAAAAGACTCTTATTCTTTTTTTATTAACTCTTCTTTTTGTTCCATTTCAGCTGTATGGTCAAAGTATACGGATTACGGGGTCCGTTGTTGACGAAGCTACCGGTGAACCTATGATTGGTGTAAGTGTGGTAGTTGTAGGCACGACAAAAGGGATTATTACAGATATAAATGGAAACTTTGCTTTAGATGTTAGCATAGGTGCAAACCTGAAGTTTTCTTACATAGGTTATGACGATGAAACAATAACGGTAAACAGCAGTACTCCTCTAAGAATATTGATGAGAGATGTAAGTCAGGAGATAGAAGAGGTTGTTGTCGTTGGAGCTATCATCAAGAAATCGGATTTGACAGGTGCTGCAGTACGGGTAACGAGCGAGAAGTTGAAAGAACTTCCGACAGCTAATATCAACCAGGCTTTGCAGGGTAAAATTCCGGGGGTATATATAGAAACAAACCCAAAGCCGGGAGCCAACGCCGGAATCAAAGTAAGAGGTTCCAACTCCATTCACTTTGGTCAAAGTCCAATTTATGTGGTTGACAACGTGATGATGGATAACGGAATCGACATGTTGAATCCGGATGACATTGCCTCTATTGACGTTTTAAAAGATGCTTCTGCCACAGCTTTGTACGGTGCCAAAGGTGCAAATGGTGTGATTGTGATCACCACCAAAAAAGGACAAAGAGTGAAAGGGCAAAAAGAAAAAGTAAGCACAGGAAATGTATTTTATGATTTCTGGTACGGCAGCAGCACTTTTTCTAATGAAATGCCTTTGATGTCTGCAAATGATTTGTATGATTTTCGCGTGGATGCTTATGCAAATGCATACATGGATAAGAATCCTACCCGCGACAGAGAAAAATACGTAAAAGATTTTCTGACACATACAAATCCGGTAAGAAACAGGGCCTTCTCAAAGGAAGAGTTAGAATCTTACGCAGAAGGTCTTTCCTATAACTGGTTAAATGAAATTGTCAGAACCGGATTGGAGCAAAATCACTCTTTGGGTTTTTCCGGCGGTGGTCAAAACAGCAGTTATTATGTCAGTTTTGGATACAATGACCAGGTAGGACAATTATTAAATTCCGGATATGAACGATATACAGGAAAAATGAATCTGGAGCATGATGTAAAACCCTGGTTGAAAATAGGCTCCAACAACTCTTTTATTTATTCAAAAGAAAATCCGGTAGCCACGGACAACACATTTATTGTTGCATTGCGTGCAAGTCCGCTTTTACCGATCTCTGAGGAATACTGGTATATGCGTGAGGGGAAAATTGATAATCAAAGCGCCAACAACCCTTTAAGGGACTTGAATGTTGTAAAAGACAGATATAAAATCCGGTTTTTTAATTCCAGCTTTGTCAGCGTCAATCCCATAAAAGACCTGGATATCCGCTCCACTTTTTCCGTTGATGCTTTGCTGGAGGAAGATTATACCTATAATTCAACAGAAACTACTCAATCTTACAAGATTTCGGCTGATGGTCAGGCCATTCAGACAAAAAGTAAAAATCTGAACTGGCAATGGGATAATACCGCATCATACAACACCATTTTTGCTGATGTCCATAGGTTTTCAGCTATGGTTGGGTTTAACATGTCCATGTACAACAATGCCTGGAACAGCATCAATGCCGTGGGCTTCGGAAATGACTGGTTCGACTATAAAAAAATGGATGGGGCCACTAAAAAAGAGGATTTCTACATCAGTTCGGACTTCTCAACCGTGTCACAGATGTCCTATTTTGGCCGTCTTAATTATGTCTATGATTCCCGCTATTACCTTACAGCTACCTTGCGTAGAGATGGGGCATCTAAATTCGGCTCTTTCAACAAATGGGGAACCTTCCCCTCTGTAGCTTTTTCGTGGAATATAACGGGAGAATCTTTCATGCAAGACCAAAGTTTTATAAATAATCTGCGTTTGAGAACTGGATATGGACATGCAGGAAACCAAAACATTCCTTCCTATCGTTACCTGACACTTTTCAACCCCAGAAGTTCTTTGGGAACAACCATTTTATTCAATGATGGAGTTCTTGGCAACCCGACTTTAAGGTGGGAGACTCAAAAACAGTTTAATGCAGGGCTGGATTTGAGTGTGTGGCATGACAGGGTAAACTTGGTCGCCGATTATTTTTTCATAAACAACGATGGATTGTTGATGGGAAGAACCTTGGCTCCCTCCTACGGCTTTGTGGGCGAAGTGGATAATGTCGGAGCAATGGAAAACAAAGGGGTTGAACTATCATTGGATGTGGCTGTAATCAAGACAACCGACTTTCAGTGGAATTTCGGAATGACGTTTTCCGCTGATAAAAATAAGGTTACAAAGCTGTTCGATAATGCAAAAGAAATCTACAACTTAGGAGGTTATTCGAACAATGAAATTCAACGCGAAGGAAACCTGTTTGTAGGTTATTCCATCAACAATATTTATGTCTATGAGTTTGATAAGATTGTTCAGGAATCCGATATGGACTATGTAAATTCCTTGAATGTGGGTTCCCGTATTGTAAAACCCGGAGATCCGCTGCCAAAGGACAGATTTGAAGATGGAATAATAAACGACAAGGACCGATACATCATGGGAAGAAAAGACCCCGACTTTTACGGTGGAGTTACCACAAACTTATCTTACAAGGGCCTTGCTCTCAATGTGATCACTACTTATTCCGTGGGTGCAAAGCGTACCAGTTATCTCTACGAAACCTTGATGGGAGGTTACGGTACTTCTGCTGCCCATATTGATATGTTGAACAGGTGGACACCCGAACACACTGATACCAATATTCCACGAGCTTATTCGGATGGAGGAAGATATGGATTGGGAGAAATGGACTGGGCCATTCAGGATGCTTCATTTTTCAGGATATCAAACGTGACTTTGTCTTACAGCTTACCCCAAAAGTGGATCAATAAAATCTACATGAGTAACTTAAGAATTTATACAACTTTAAGCAACCCGCTTGTATTTACAAACTACAAGGGTTTTGACCCTGAAAGTGGCGACTGGTATCCTTCATCTAAAACAGTCGTTTTTGGACTGAACATAGCCTTTTAAGATTTGAAAAAGTATAATCATCATAAAGCACATGAAAATGAAAAGAATATATATAATATCGATTTTGATAGGACTTCTTTATGGTTTATCATCATGTAGTGATTTCTTATTTGAAGATCCAAAAACATCCATGTCCACTGCACAGATTTTTGCAGATATAGACAACATTCAACCCTATCTGAATGGTATTTATTTCAAATACAGAGACACCAGGGTTAACCGGAAAGGTTTCTTTTTACTTTTAGGAACCGATGAGGTGCAACAGGGTGAATATCAGGTAAGAACTGAAGCTCAGCAAAGTGGCTTGGATAAGTATGACGGCTTTTACTTTCCGGAGAACAACTCCATTGCCCAGCTCTGGAATGTGCGTTGGCCCGTCGTTACGCTTTCCACAATGGCTCTTTCACATTTGAATGATATGGAGAAAAATGCTTCGGAAACAGATCTTCCAAGTATTAAATCTTATATAGGACAAGCGTCTTTTTACAGGGCTTGTGCATTGTTTGAGCTGGTTCAATATTGGGGTGAGTTGCCCATTCCCGACCTGCAGGGAGAAAAAGTAGTATTGTCCGGCAGAAAGCCACTCCAAACGGTTTATGAAATGATTGAATCTGACTTCAACAAAGCGGCAGAATATTTACCGGAGAAGGCAAGTGGCGATGTCCGCATACCAAGAACCTGGGCTGCAAAAGCGATGCTTGCAAAAATGTACATGTCGGCACTGCCCGAATCCGGCTTCAGGGATTTGGGAAAAGCAAAAGTATTGCTGAACAGTATCATAACAGAAGGAGGCTTCAGATTAGTCAATCAGTACGCTGACCTCTGGGACGGAAACAAAGATGTCTCAAGTGAGATAATCTACGCCTTTTACTTTAACAATGTATGGCCCGACACCAATGAATTGCAATGGTATGCGGGGTCTCGTGCCGTGTCCGGTGACCCGAATTGCTACATGGGAGGTTATGATCTAGGACTACCTACAAAGTATTGCTACGAAATAACAGACAATGGAGGAATTTGGGAAGCAGGTGATTTGCGCAAAGATGAAAGCATACGTTATAACTTTTTCTATAATGGTAAAGCGCCAGCTCCGGTAGCGGGTTTTGGCGAAGACCAAACATCACCGCACATCAAGAAGTATGAAGACAAAAGAATTGATGGGGAAAAATCATTTTACAATTCAGGTAAAAACGTGTACCTGGTAAGATATGCAGATGTGTTGTTACTGTATGCCGAATGCTTAAATGAAGAGAACAATACAGCAGAAGCGGTCAATCTTATAAACAACACCATTCGCTCACGCGCCTGGGGCGGTAATTTGCCTGCAGAACTAAAATGGAACACAGCTATGTCTCAAGATGAGTTCAGAAGTAAAATCATGGATGAACGCATGCGTGAACTTTGCTTTGAAGGTTGGAGACGCATGGATTTGATCCGCACGGGAAATTTTGTGGAAAAAATTAAAACACACAATCGTTGGGCAAAAGAATCGGGAACCATACAACAGTTTCACGAAAGATTTCCTATTCCGCACGTAGAGATCAAGCAAAATACCAATATCACGGAAGGGGATCAGAATCCCGGTTATTAAGATAATGATGTAGTAAGCTAATTCTAAAAATTGATTAAAGCCTTTTTGTACGGTCTTTATAGAAATAACACTTAAGAAATTAAATTAAAAACAAGATTAATTAACATTAAAATTTATCACTTATGAAAACAAGAATTTTACTATTTCTTACGGTACTTTTTACCGTTATGATGTCGTGGGCGACTACTCCCAAGGAGGTGGAGTGGTCTATTATTGAAAACCCGCTGACAGAAGGAGAACTTCCGATGACAGCATCGGGACGATTGATTTGGGGCGACTATAACAACGATGGTCACCTTGATGCTTTTATTGTTGCAGGACAAAGTGCAGATGGAGTTGTAGCTCAATTATTTAAAAATAATGGCGACGGTACATTTACATTGGTTGACACGCCTTATATTTACGGGGTTGCCTGGGGTTCTGCTACCTTTATTGATTATGACAACGACGGAGATTTAGATTTGGTTGTGTGCGGTTCTTTGGATGCAACAATTCCAGGGACACTTACTTTTGTTTATAAAAACTCCGGAGCACCTGACTATGAGTTCGAAGAAGATGATTCATTCTCTCTGGCAGGAGTTTCTCCTGGAAGCGACAACTATGGAAATCATATTCTGGAGGCTTTTGACTATAACAACGATGGATGGATGGACTTGCTTGTAAATGGAAACGCGGGTGGTACCTGGGAAGAAGAAGCCGGTGGAAGCGGCTCCTCCCGCATAGTTGCATTGGTCAAAAACAATCAGGGTGTTTTAGAACTTCAAACCAGTCCTGTTACAGAAATTGGACATTTCCGCCCTGTTAACGGTGGTTCAGTCCATACAGGAGATGTAAATAATGACGGATATGCAGATATCATAGTATCCGGGTACCATGATACCGATTTAACGGTAACAGACCTTTACATCAACAATAAAAATGGGACATTTACCCACTGGGCTGGTTCAAAAGATGTATTTACCGGACAGATACAAGGTGAAACCGTCTTTGTGGATACAAATGCCGACGGATGGCCGGACATAGTAGAGGTAGGTAGAAGCGTAAATGCGGAAGGGCAATGGACTAGTTTCGCTAATTTATTTATTAACAATCAAAATAACACATTTACAAAAGTAGGAAGTGAAATAACCAATCTTGTAGGTGGTGCTCCATCTGTGTCTGCAGGAGATATCAATAATGACGGTCTGACTGATATTTTCTTAGCCGGATGGGCAAGTGATGCCTCTTTTTATTACAACAATGGGGAAAATGTATTTACCAGAGTACATGTACCGGATATAACCAGAGCCAGAGCAGGTACTGCCAACTTGGTTGACTTCAGTGGCGATGGTAATCTGGATTATTCCATCTTCGGTTATCGCGACGGAGGTACGGGAGCCGAGGGTGATCCGGCATGGCCCCATTTCTTTGTAAAAAACATGTTGGGAGAAGGAATAGCAAGCAATAAGGCTCCAAGTGCTCCCACAAACTTCGCTGCATCTTACGCAGACAACAAATATACATTGACCTGGAATAAATCCACCGATGATGTAACTCCACAAGATGCCATACGCTACAATGTTTATGTGAAATATTCAGATGGAAAAACATATTCTTATGTACCGGCTCATATCAACACCGGAAAATTGAAAGTAGGCGGAGGCGTTTTATCTTTTATTACAAGCAATTCTATTGAATTGAATTTACCGAAAGGGGATTATACCTTTGGTGTACAGGCAGTAGATCAGGCAAATGCGACCAGTGCATTTACAGTAATTTCTGTCACAGGAACGGGTGTAGATGAAGTTTCTACCCTGGAAGGTGCCCGGGCTTACGCTACAGATAATAGGATCAATATTGTAAATAACACATCAAATGATGTAAGCTGGTCCATCGTAAACCTTGCAGGACAATTGGTTGAAAATGGAATTTGTCCTACTTCCAATCAAGTAGAAACAAACTCAAAACTTCCTGCAGGAGTGTATTTGGTTAAATTATCTCAGGGTATTAGCACCCAAACTATTAAAGTTTCAATTTTATAAATTAATTTCTCATTCACAGGAAGAGCATGATAGCTTTTCCTGTGAATGAAAAACTTCAGAAATAACTCATTTAAAAACAATTTATTTACTAACAAAAAACAATTTGAAAGTCATGAAAACAAAAACTTTACTAACTTTTGTGGTACTCTTTACCACGATGATGTCTTGGGCTATTACTCCCAAGCAAGTAACATGGGATGTTCTAACAGAACCCGTACCGGGATCATCACTCGCTATGTCAGCTTCCGGTGCGTTAATCTGGGGCGACTACAATAATGACGGACACCTGGATGCTTTTATGATAGCAGGACAAGGAAGTCCGCTAGTCAGGTTATATAAAAATAATGGGAATGAAACCTTCACTCGCATTACTACAAGTATAACACCACTTAGTTACGCAGGTGCTGTTTTTCTGGATTACAATAACGACGGAAATTTAGATTTATTAGTTGCCGGTAAGGATGATGCAGCAAATGCAAATAAAACTATATTATATAAAAACTCCGGTGCTCCGAATTATGATTTCGTAGTGGATAATGAAAATACTGCCAACTTGGTTGATGTATATCAGGGAGGAGATTACAGTTCACGGATACTAGAAGCTTTTGATTATAATAATGACGGATGGACAGATGTTCTTATCAATGGGAATCATGGTACAAACTGGGTAAGCGGTAGTGAGCGCGTGGTAGCTCTCTACAAAAACAATAAGGGAACTTTTGAACTACAAACAAGTCCTGTTACTAATACAGAGAATAATCATTTCCATAGTGTAAATGGTGGTTCAATCCATGTGGGTGATGCCAATAATGACGGTTTTGATGACATCATAGTATCCGGATACCCCGCTACTACAAACTTATATATCAACCAGCAAGATGGAACATTCTTGCATTACAACCCTACTACTTTTACAGGTCATTATAGGGGAGAAACTCTATTTGTAGATATTAATGGTGATGGTTGGAATGATATTGTGGAAATTGGACCCGGTTTTGCTAATTTATTTATAAATAATCAAAATAATACGGTAACTAAAATTGAAAGTTCAACTTCAAATTTAACAGGCGGGCAAGTAAGAATTGCCGCAGGTGATGTAAACAATGACGGTTATACAGACCTAATGGCTGTAGGATTGAATTCAAACTCAAACTTATTCTATAATAATGGGGATAATTCATTCACTGTCAAAGCTTTACCAGAAGCAGCAAGAGCAAGATCAGGTAGAATAGAAATGGTTGATTTTAACAATGATTATAGCCTTGATTTTTCCAATTTCGGATATAAAGCAGGAGATGGTACCGGAAACACAGTTACGTGGCCCAATGTTTTTGTAAAGAACTCTCGTGGGGATGGAATTCCGGTAAATACTCCGCCCTCAGTACCGACAAATTTAGCATTCACCGGTGGTGACGGCCAATATACTGTAACCTGGACTAAATCAACTGATGACATTACCCCACAAGATGCCATCCGCTATAATTTGTACATTAAATATGAAGACAATTCAGTATTTTGTCTCGTACCTGCAGACACTACTACCGGAAAGTTAAAAGTGAGCGGTCTCAAATCATTCCTCCAAACCAACAGTGCAAAACTAAATCTTCCGAAAGGAATTTACACAATTGGAATTGCAGCCGTTGATCAGGCCTATGCTTCAAGTGCTTTCGCTACAATGGTCATCAATGATCCTGCAACAGGCTTACAAAGCGAAACATTGGATAATGTCAGAGTTCACGCTTCAAACAACGCAATTTTGATAACAAATAATTCGGAAAATACGCTGTCATGTGATATTCTTTCTCTCGACGGAAGATTGATCAATTCAGACATTATCAATGCAAACTCAAATTCTTCAATTTCAATATACAACAAAGGAGTTTATTTGGTAAAACTCAATGGTGGCAGAAATGCACGAATTGATAAGGTGATAGTAAATTAATCTCTATTTAATTATGGGAAAGTGGCAGCACTTTCCCATAATTAATTTTTATTCAAAAAATATTCGTAAATTGCCTGACAAATCTAATTCAACCCAATGACAATCATCAATATTATAAAATTAGCTTTTGCAAAAAAATGAATAAATACAAAAATATCTGTTTCTTACTTATTATTGGCCTGATAGGCTTTTTTCATTCCAATACCTACGTTTCAGCCGCGGAAGTTAGTGTAGGAAAATGGCGGTTGGTGATCAATGAAACAAACGGAAAGGCAAATATATACAACCAAAACACCCTGTTAATTGCCGATAATCAATGCTCTTATACTGTAAACAATACAACGAGAAGTCAGGAACAGTTATTAGCCAGACGAATTCAAATAAGTGACATTACCGATGCTTTCGGTAGCGGAAAACTTGTTACCATTTCAGCCCGGGAAAGCAGTGGGATCAAAGTTTATCATCATTATTACCTTTATAACAATAAAGATTATATTTTAACCGAATTTTCGGTAGAATCAACTCAAGACATATCATCGAATTATCTTGCACCGGTTAAAACATCAACAACGACAAGTTTTTTACCTAACAACAACAATAAGACACTCTTTGTTCCTTTTGACAACGACAGGTGGGTTCGCTATAAAGCCGTCAACTTTGGAACCTCATCCACAAGTTATGAGGTTGGCCTGGTATTTAACGCCACTTCAAAGCAAGGCCTGGTACTTGGTTCTATAGAGCATGACACATGGAAAACCGGTATTGTAATATCAACAAACATCTTCAATTCCGTAAAATCTATGGAAGTGTACGGTGGTATTACGTCGGAAGAAACCAGAGATGTTCTTGCCCATGGGAAGGTAAAAGGGAAAAAGATCAAATCTCCCAAAATTTTTATCGGCTACTTTGATGATTGGCGCGTAGGAATGGAAACTTATGGTGATGCCAATGCCATAGTGGCCCCCAAACTTCCATGGGATAAGCCGAAACCTTTTGGTTGGAATAGCTGGGGTGCACTTCAAACGAATGTTTCATACACAAACTCAACACAAGTAGCTGACTATATTTACAATAACCTGCAAAGTAATAATTTTTGTGACACAGATGGTGTTGTTTACATTGGACTGGATTCCTACTGGGATAATATTACACTAACGGACAGGATCAAGTTTGTCAAATTCTGCAAAGCCCGTGGACAAAAAGGAGGTATATACTGGAGTCCTTTTGTGGATTGGGCTAAAAATCCCGATCGGTTGGTTGAAGGCTCAAGTAATGTTTTTTACAGGGACATTTATTTGTATGCGAACGGACAACCTATAAGGACAACTAATATTGATGCATACGCAGTGGACCCGACTCATCCTGCCACTAAAAAAAGAGCTGAAACCTATATCTCCCAGTTCAAATTAGCCGGATTTGAGTATCTTAAACTGGATTTTCTGACTCATGGATCCTTAGAAGCAGATGCGTACCATGACGACACGATATATACCGGAATACAGGCTTACAATCAAGGTTTAAAACACATTGTGGATTATTTGGACAACTCAATGTATATAAACTTTTCAATCGCACCTCTTTTCCCGGCTCATCACGCACACGGGCGCAGGATAGCATGTGATGCCTATGCAGCAATGACCGGGGATATGAGCACGGAATACACCTTGAATTCACTAACCTACGGTTGGTGGCTTGATCATGTGTATAATTACAACGATGCCGATAATGTTGTGCTGGATGGTGTTAATATTGGCGAGAACAGGGCAAGGATCACCTCTTCTGTCATTACGGGCATTTTTACAATTGGTGATGACTATAGTGAAACAGGTCCGCAAATACCCAAAGTAAGAGCTCCCTCATTATTGACCAAACCGGAGATAAGCAGAATTGTGCATAATTGCAAAGCTTTTCGTCCGGTAGATTCTGCAGAAGGTGATGCCGCTGCCGATATGTTTATCACCACAGTGGCAGATACAACCTATGTAGCTTCGCTGAATTATACCATCAACACGAAGCCCACTTTGATTGATTTTAATAAAATCGGACTAACTAAAGGTACGCGGTACGTCGTTCATGAATTATGGACCAATACTTTCTGTGAACAAATTGATTCCTGGACGGAAAGCCTGCCAAGAAGAGATGTCCGGCTATTTAAAATTTATCCCAGGTCTTTTTCTGAAATTGAACAAGTGGGTGCAAACAGTAATTTTTCTGTTTTTCCCAATCCGGCTTCACATGAGCTCCGCTTTAACCTAAAAAACAATGAGGTGATAAAATCAGCATCGATTTACTCCCTAATTGGTAATAAAATCAAAAAATTCAGTATAACTGATTCCAACAAAATACCAATCGATGATTTGGCTAAAGGGACTTATATTGTTAAAATAGAATCGGATAGGGAAACATTTTACACTTCTGCATTTATTAAAGAATAATGAACTCGTCAAAATTAATTTAAAGCTATGTATAAAAATTTCTTATTAAGCTTCCTGATACTGCTTATTGGTTGTTCTTCCCTTAACGCAAAAACAATAAGGCTGCTGGCTATTGGAAATAGTTTTTCAGATGATGCAATAGAAGCCAATCTTTATGAACTGGCACTAGCAGAAGGCGATACTATGATTATCGCCAACATGTACATCGGTGGTGCTACTTTGGAAACGCATGCCACCAACGCTGCCAATAATATTGCTTCTTATTCTTATAGAAAGATTGTGAACGGTACACGCACCGTTACATCAAATTATTCTATTGAAACGGCTTTAGCGGAAGAAGACTGGGATTATATCTCTTTTCAGCAAGCCAGTCAGCTCTCGGGTCTGTATGATAGTTACTTTCCTCATTTAAACAACCTAAAATCTTATGTCGGGGAACGTGCAACCAATCCAAATGTGCAATTTGTTTTTCACTCAACATGGGCTTATGCCCAAAACTTCAATAATTCAAACTTTACCAACTACTACAATGGAGACCAAATGACCATGTATAACGCCATTGTAGATGCATCTCACAGAGCAGCAGAAGAAGCCGGCATCAGCATTGTTGTTCCCGCCGGAACAGCCATACAAAACGGCAGGTCGAGCATTATAGGAGATAATTTTTGCAGGGATGGTTTTCACCTGGAATTGACTTACGGAAGATACACAGCTGCCTGTACCTGGTACGAAAAACTGTTTAATAAAGTCGTGGTTGGAAACAAATACAGACCATTCACCGTTACTGCTTTCCAAGCAAAAGTGGCACAACACGCGGCTCATTATGCCGTAGAAAATCCGAAGCAAGTTACTTCTTTGGCTCATCTGGTAGACGATACAGAGAAAGTGCCGTTCAACAACAGAATTAATTTAAGCTTTGGAAGTTCAACTACTGAGGGAGCCTGGAATGCTTTGGAAGGTTTCACTGTTGGTTCCGGCACAAATGACCTGAAAGATATTTACAGCGACATAACCGATGTTGATGTTGTAGTTACTGAAAGGTTTTGCGGAGTAAATCAAGACGGTCCCACTGCAACAGCGACAGAGCTGAATATGCCCGGCGATGTCAGCAAAAAGTCATTTTTTGGCAATAAAAAGCAATTCGGCGGAATTGTTACAGCAACTGCAAAAATTAAATTTACTTCCTTGGATAAAGACAAGACCTATGATTTTGCAATATTTGGAAGCAGGATGAACTCTACAGATAACAGAGAAACTTATTACAAGTTTTCAGGAAAGACCCCGGAGGACACAATTCTTTATCTGAATATAAGTAATAATAACAGAAAGCTGGTTAAAGCTATTGGAATAGCTCCCAATGATGACGGAGAAATTGAACTGGAAGTTGGTCCGGGACCAAACAACAACAATTCGTACGGCTTCTACTACATCACTGCTTTAAGTTTCGCTCCCCATAGTGTTGCATCGTCTGCGGTAAACGAACCGGTTCATTTCTCTTTAAATGCTTACCCCAATCCCGTTCTAAATCAACTATACACCAGGTCTGAATCACCTTTAACTCACATAGAAATTTATAATTACGCCGGTGTAAAAGTAATGAGTAAGTCACTTGATAAAGAGACAAATTTTTCTACTAACGTTGACTACCTTCCTTCAGGAGTCTATTTCATCAGAGCAGAAGACATAAATCAAAACCAGCTTACAGAGAAAATAATTAAACAATAAAATATGAAGAAAAATATTTTAACTACAATAAGTTTATTAGTTATAATATTTTCTACAGCGCAAAATGAATTAGGACACCAAATCGTTGCAAATGATATTTTAAGCTGGTTCTACTCAATTGGAGAAACCCCCAAACCATGAGACATTATTTTTCTATTACATTACTTATTTTATGTCAGGTAGCCATTGGGCAACAAACAATCTTTATCAACCCTGACGTAAAATATCAGACACTGGAAGGATGGGGTATATCCTTATCCTGGTGGGCACATGATGTAGGGGATAAGTTTTCAGATGAAGATCTGGATGTTTTTTGCAGGTGGTTGACTGATCCCGAGGAATTAAACATGAACGTATTCCGTTACAATATCAGCGGCGGGGACGACCCGTCTCACAATCACATGCGCCCCGATGCACAGGTTCCCGGTTATAAAACAGCTGAATTTAATGATTACGATTGGTCACGCAATGCTGCACAACGTAATATTCTGTTAAAAGTAAATGCAATGCGTCCTGATGCAATTTACGAAGCAGCAAATTATTCACCACCATACTGGATGACAAAAAGTGGTTGCTCAGCCGGAGATTCACTGGGATTGGATAATTTAAAGGATGATTATTACGATGATTTCGCATGTTATCTCGCAGATGTTGTCAGGTACTACAAAGCACAATACAATATTACTTTCAGTTCCATATCACCTATCAATGAACCATTTTCTAATTGGTGGAAAGCCGGAGGGACACAAGAAGGTTGCGCTTTTTCTCAGGAAAATCAAGAAAAAATCATCCGGGAACTATATCTGGAGCTTAAGAAACACGACATGTTATCCTACACAGGAATTGCTGTCATGGATGCAAACAGCATAGATGAATGTCTGAAAGGACTCATGGGCTATGAAAAAGCCGGTATCCTATCCATGATCAAACAAATCAATGTGCATAGTTATGCCGGTACTCAAAGAAAAGAATTAAATGCATTTGCGAACAGGCATCAAATTCCGCTGTGGCAATCAGAATCCGGTCCACTATGGGTGGAAAAGAAAGGCCCGGATAATTTTCTTTTTATGGCTCAACGTATTGTTACTGACATGAAAGAACTTAAACCTGTTGTATGGTGTGATTGGCAGTACATGGGAAGAGGATTCGGGGGCGTATGGTCGTTAGTAGGATATAACCTCGGAACAAAGGCATATGAACGCACAATGGGATATTATTGCCGGAAACAGTTTACGCATCTGATAAAGCAAGGATATACTTTCATCGAAAATGACAATGAAAACACATTGACAGCAATTTCTCCCGATCAAAAAACGATGGTCGTTGTAATCGTTAATCAGCATGAAAAAGATAAGGAGTTCAATATTGACTTCGGAGCTTCATTCAAGCCCAAAAAGGCAAGCCTATTTCGAACTTCAGAAACAGAAAATTACATTTCAATTTCTGACGACCGCAATATTGATTTCGAGAATTATAGAATCAATTGTAAAAGGAAATCCGTCACAAGCATCGTCTTGGAAGGTAAGTGAATATTCGCTACCATCCAATATC
>JAAYQF010000121.1 GCA_012519425.1 Bacteroidales bacterium
TACAATGACCGCAACTGAAAGGTACTGGTTTGTGGTCGGATTCGACTTCTACATTCAGCATCAAAATACCAATCGATATACTCGACCCGAATTTTTTGGTGACTAAAAGTTTATTGCGGCCAATCCATCCCAGGCCGGCTTTTTCTGCCCAGCGTTTTTCAAATACAGGTCCGCTGTCGGTAAAAATATGTTGGTGTGTTTTGGAAACACAATTTGAGCCGTATGTTTCAGTGATGATATGCTCTAATTGCAGCAGTTTTTTTTTGATCACCAGGTGGTAATCAGTGTTTGAATAAGCGTATTTGGCAATCTTCGGGAGTTGGGGGTCTTGTATCTTTTCAGGATGATAGTTGAGCAGCGCAACTACTACCGTTTTGCAGCCGGGTACCAACACACGGGGATCAATCCTTTTTTCAAAATTTCTCTCCATATAGTGCATATCACCCTGTATTCCGGCATCTAACCACGAGCGCAAGAAGTTTGCATCATCTGTCAGTTCAGTTGCCCGGGCGATTCCACAGGCATCAAAACCCACCGATAGAGCAGCGTTTTTTATGAAATCAACCTGTAAAGTTTTTGTTTCCATTGTTCTTATATAACTGAAAACTGAATTTATACATCCTTAAAACGTCAAGCATATGAACCTCACGACCCCGGAACCCGGAACACGGACCCCGTGCTTCGACATGCTCAGCAACCAGCGAAAGTAACGTGGTTACTGAATGAGGTCGAAGTACAGCTTTGGGCATTTTCAAGACACCTTTAAAGTCGTTTTTCGATTTCTTTTCGTAATGTATTGATATCCATATCACGACCGACAATATCTCCTGATCTGTCGATTAAAAAATAGCTGGGAATAGCTCTAATATTGTAGGTGGCAGCATAACGCGTGTTTGGGCCGTTTTCATCGCGAACACAAATCCAGGGCAAATTTTCGATTGCATCTTCCCAAACAAATTTGTTTCTATCCAAAGAAACCTGATAGATTTCAAAACCTTTGGAGGCATACTGATCGTATAACTCTCTCAAGGTGAAGGTGTAAGAAATACTTTCTTGTGAATCGTATGTAGAGAAATCAAGCAGAATAATTTTGCCTGACAGATCCGATAGTTTACGCATTTGCTCATTATGGTCCGGCAGTTCGATATCAATAAAACCAACTCCCGATTGCTCGATGATTTCTCTCCAGGCTGCCTGTTGTCGAGCTTGACGCTCTGATTTTATAGCATCCATAACCCACGCGTAAAGATTTTTACTCCTGTCATAATTAGGCATATAAGTATTGTAAGACGTTGCTACTGCAGCACAATAAGGTCTGTCTTCTTTATCATATGGAGTAAAAACATATACATCGTTAACTTGTTGAAAAATAGCGTAGTAAGCGGCGGCAGAGCGTGGATTCTTTAAAATGATGGGCTTGGCTAAATTTTTATGTTCCTCTAATAAAAGAGTGAGCTCGTCAATGAGATTGTTTCTCTCAGCATTGCTTAAACCCTTAACAATCTGATTGGCTTTCTGTTGTACTTTTCCTATGGATTTCCTGAGCGTCTGAATATCTGTGTTGGACTCAGAACCTGTGATGGTGTAGTCTGTGGAAAAACCGTCAAAAGGTGCGTTGATTTCAATGGTTTCGGTTGAATCAACAGCAAAATGGATTTGTTTTGAGCCTAATTTTAAACAGTAGAAATCAGGATATAGAGGTGCTTTAGCTCTAAAACGAAAAGTGTTGTTTTTTTTAATGCGAGCAGAATCTAATAAAGTGTTTTTCGCCAATCCATTGTGTTCCAGATATATCATTTCGCCAACACCACCTTCTATGGTACCGGTAACGGTAAATTTATTGGAATGTATGCAGGAAGTCAGTAGTCCGATTATGAGGATGATGGGAATTTTTTTCATGGAGAATCTAATTTTTTTTAACGAGCACAAAATTACATTTTTTTTCAAATTTGCCAAAACAGACAGGATTTTAGAGACTCGCAGATTATGGTTAACTTTGGCACATCAATTGACTATGCAGGTCCTTTCCATGTGTAAAGGATTTAAGTTGCTGTGATTCAGCGACTTTTTTGTGTGGTTGTAGGAGATTTTAATCTTTAATTTTATTAATTAGTGCCATATTGGCAGAAAACATATAATTTTATAATGAGTAATCAATTTGATAAATACTTTTCGGAGGAAATGATGGGTGCGGCGGAAGTTTTTCCAATTATTTCACTTGATGAACGTTCACAGGACATACAGTTGGATGAGGGTGCCGTGTTGCCCATTCTTCCTTTGCGGAATATGGTTATTTTTCCGGGAGTACTGATGCCGGTTGCAGTTGCCAGACCCAAATCGCTCAAATTGATCCGTCATGCACATGAAAATGAAAAACTGATCGGTGTTTGTTCGCAAGTTGACAAAAAGTTGGAAGACCCCAATATCAATCAGCTTTATGAAATAGGGACCGTTGCTCAGATTGTACGTATCCTGGAAATGCCGGATGGTTCTACAACTGTTATATTAGAAGGGAAACTGCGGTTTAAGTTGGGGGAGATAGTATCTACGAGGCCTTATATGAAAGCACGTGTCAATCCGCTGGTGGACATCATGCCCGATGACAAAAAACCTGATGGCGTTTTTCCTGCACTGGTCTCCTCCATCAAGGATTTGGCAACCGAAATAATTGTAAATTCAGGTATGTTTCCTCCGGAAACAACTTTTGCCATACGCA
>JAAYQF010000122.1 GCA_012519425.1 Bacteroidales bacterium
GATAAGCCAGGATAATTTCTTTGATCCTGAGATCATCGACCAACTTCCAGTCATCACTCACAACATAAATCACATTCAGCGTTTCAGAATCTCTGCCGAATTTTCGGATATGATTGAAAGTTTGCTCAATGGTGAAATGGGGTTTCACAGCCACATATTCCGGAGTCATCAAACGGCCGATACTATCTTCCGGATATCCTAAAAGTTGTGTGGTGATATTGCGTTCTTCCGGCGACAACAACTGCATGAGACGTTGTGTTACCGTTCCGGGAAGTTCTTCAAAGAAAGCCGTCCTGTCGTCAGGTTCAATGTCGTTCAACAAATTGGAAAGCGTTTGTACATTATTGGCCAGGCCCTCAATGATTTGCTCCTGAATATCGTGCGATAACAGTTGAAACACGTCCTTAGCCTGCATTCGGCCGAGCAGTCTGAAATAGATAATTTCTTCGCCTTCCGAGCAATCCTCGATCAACTCGGCTATCTGGATGGAATCATAAGCATTCAGGGCTCCTTTTAATGCCTTCCAATCCTTATTTTCAATAAGATGTTGAAAGTCGGTTTTGAGTTCAACCATGATGATGTCTCCTTACAATTTAACACTATAAGGAAACATCCGTCTCCTTACAGGGGGATTAATAAATTTTGCTGACTATGATACGGGCCTTCGTCCATTTCAAAAGATTTTTTCAAATTTGCAGACGCAAAAGTAAGAAATTTTATTGGTTGGACAAGAGAAAAAAGGAAAAAATTTCCGTCTGAATAAGCTCTGCTCATCAGTCAAGGTCAATTTAACCCTGCAACACTTTGACTCCGTGAACCCGAACCACGGACCACGGAACCCGAAAACAGTTGGGCACTTATGAGAAGCCGCCATTCCAATTTTCAGGATGAACTTAATTATTTTGCAGTTTTTTCACAAGAAAAAAAGAAATATGTAAGATTTCAAGGTGAAAAACAAAAAAAGTATTACATTTGTGCCCTAAAGCAATAAAAAAGAAAAAATCTCTATTTAGTCGGAATATCTGCTCTCGAAAAAGGTCGGAGCTGCCTTAATCTGTGTGCTTGACTATCCCGAAAATGTAAAGATTCAACTAAAATTCAATGTAATTTTTTTGTAAATGAAAAAACATAATTTTAATGCGGGTCCTTCTATTTTGCCACGCGAGGTGATTGAAAAAACAGCACAGGCTGTATTAAATTTTAACGACTCAGGGTTATCGGTATTAGAAATATCTCACCGCTCCAAAGATTTTCAGGCAGTGGTAGATGAAGCAATTTCTCTCTTCAAAGAGATTTTGTCCATTCCTGAAGGTTATTCGGTTTTATTCCTCGGAGGAGGTGCCAGCATGCAATTTTGCATGGTGCCGTACAACTTAATGGAATCAAAAGCAGCTTACCTGAATACAGGTACCTGGGCAAGCAAAGCCTTAAAAGAAGCGAAAGGCTTTGGTGAGGTTGTCGAAGTAGCATCTTCAAAAGCAGCTAACTTTAATTATATCCCCAAGGATTACGTGATTCCCGCTGATGCTGATTATTTTCACATCACCACCAACAACACCATTTTCGGAACTGAAATATTAAAGGACATTGACTCTCCTGTTCCTTTGGTAGCTGATATGTCATCTGACATCTTTTCGCGACCGATAGATGTGTCCAAATATGCACTGATTTATGGAGGAGCACAAAAAAACCTCGCTCCTGCAGGCCTTGCTTTCGTAATTGTGAAAGAAGAAGTACTTGGCAAAGTAACGCGTCATATTCCTTCCATGTTGAATTACAAGATCCATATCGATAACGGCTCTATGTTCAACACACCGCCGGTATTGCCTGTTTACAGTGCTTTAGAGACCTTGCACTGGATTAAGTCCATTGGAGGATTGAAGGAAATGGAAAAGCGAAACATCCGAAAGGCTACACTTTTGTACGATGAAATTGACCGTAACTCATTGTTTACAGGAACAGCTGTCAAAGAGGACCGTTCACGTATGAACGTATGTTTTGTAATGAAACCCGAATATGCTCATTTAGAAGATGAATTTTTGAAGTTCACCTCTGAACACGGCATGGTTGGCATTAAGGGACACCGCTCAGTTGGTGGTTTCAGAGCATCTATTTACAATGCACTCCCCATCGAAAGCGTACAGGCTTTAGTGGATTGCATGCAAGCGTTTGAAACTCTGAAAAAATAATCTTATATTGACGACTTACAATCTTTTAATAAATAATTTTTATGAAAGTTTTAGTTGCTACCGATAAACCATTTGGAAAGACAGCGATAGATGGTATCAGAAAAGTATTTGATGCTGCCGGTTTCGAGTTGGTTTTACTTGAAAACTACACTGAAAAAAAACAAATACTTGACCTTGTATCTGATGTCGTAGCTATCATTGTACGTAGTGATATCATTGATGCGGAAATAATTGCTGCTGCAAAAAATTTAAAAATCGTTGTTCGCGCAGGTGCAGGTTATGACAACATCGATTTGAAAGCAGCAACTGCTGCAGATGTATGTGTCATGAACACGCCGGGACAAAACTCCAATGCAGTTGCCGAATTGGTTTTTGGGTTACTCATTTATGGAGCACGTAATTTTTACGACGGAAGTTTTGGAATTGAGCTAAAAGGCAAAAAATTGGGAATACAGGCATACGGCAATATTGGCCGGAATGTGGCTCGTATAGCCAAAGGCATAGGCATGGAAATATATGCATACGACACTCTTTGTAGTGACGAATTAATTGCGGCAGATGATGTGGTGCCCTTGCACTCCATCAAGGAACTTTATGAAAAAGCCGAGATTTTATCCCTCAACGTTCCTTCAACACCGGAAACAAGAAGATCCGTGAACAGAGATCTATTGAATTTACTTCCAAAAGGTGCGATAGTAGTTAATACCGCAAGGAAGGAAATTGTCAATGAAGAAGAAATGCTGCAATTTATGCAAGAACGCACCGATATTAAATATCTGACTGACATCAAACCTGACAATCATGAGGAAATGTGTAAAAAATTCCCCGGAAGATATTTCTCTACCCCGAAGAAAATGGGTGCACAAACAGCAGAAGCAAATATCAATGCAGGAATTGCTGCAGCCAACCAAATCGTTCGGTACTTAAAAACCGGTGAGGAGCGTTTCCGTGTAAATTAATTTATGGCGGTGTCTTAGAAGTGTCCAACTGCTGCGTTGCTTTTGAGACAGCCCCAGAGAAAATACTATAAAATACGATTCCAAATAAGGAATCGTATTTTTTATTAGTATTATTCCAAATCTCTCTTCTTTTTTTTGTATTTTTGCGAATTATTGCTCACTCATATAGAACTCAGTTTGAGTATGATTAAATCAATAGGAACTATTTCACAAATTATTGGACCGGTAGTGGACGTTTATTTTGACCTGGATGCAAGTAAACAAGAGGAACTGCCGGCTATTCATGATGCTTTACTGATAAAGCGCAAAAACGGTCAAATTTTATACGCTGAAGTCCAACAGCATATAGGAGAAAACACAGTGCGGACAGTCGCTATGGATTCAACTGACGGTTTACGAAGAGGCATGATTGTACGTACATATGGCGGGACTATCACAGTACCCGTAGGCGAACAGGTTAAAGGCAGACTGATGAATGTTACCGGAGACCCCATAGACGGCATGCAAGATCTGAGTCGTGAAGGTGCATATTCCATCCACAGGGAAGCCCCTAAGTTTGAAGATCTATCCACAGTTACGGAAGTTTTCTTTACCGGCATTAAAGTCATCGACTTGCTGGGTCCCTACGCCAAAGGTGGAAAAATTGGACTTTTCGGTGGCGCCGGAGTTGGAAAAACAGTACTAATCCAGGAACTGATCAACAACGTAGCCAAGGCACACAGTGGCTATTCGGTTTTTGCCGGTGTGGGAGAACGTACCCGGGAAGGCAATGATTTGCTCAGAGAGATGATCCAATCCGGTGTCATTCGTTATGGTGATGAATTCAAAAAAAGCATGGAAGAGGGTAACTGGGATCTGTCGAAAGTAGATTATGAGGAGCTGAAGAAATCACAGGCTACTCTATTGTTCGGACAGATGAATGAGCCTCCCGGAGCCAGGGCTTCAGCCGCTCTTTCGGGCTTGACGGTTGCCGAATCGTTCCGGGACGGAACAGACAAAAACAAAAGAGGCGGAAACGACATCCTTTTCTTTATCGATAATATTTTCCGCTTTACACAGGCGGGTTCAGAGGTTTCTGCCCTGTTGGGGCGTATGCCTTCTGCTGTAGGTTATCAGCCTACCCTTTCCACAGAAATGGGAGCTATGCAGGAACGCATCACCTCTACCAAATACGGTTCTATCACTTCAGTACAGGCCATTTATGTGCCTGCTGACGACTTGACAGACCCGGCACCGGCAACCACGTTCTCACACCTGGATGCAACCACTGTCCTGAGCCGTAAAATATTTGAATTAGGTATTTTCCCTTCGGTTGATCCCCTGGAATCATCATCCCGCATCTTGAGTCCCGAGATTTTGGGAGAAGAACACTACCAAACGGCTCAACGTGTCAAACAAATACTACAAAGAAACAAGGAGTTACAGGATATTATCTCCATCTTAGGCATGGAAGAACTGTCAGATGAGGATAAGACCATAGTCAGACGTGCCCGGAAAGTACAGAGGTTTCTGTCGCAACCGTTCTTTATGGCTGAACAGTTTACGGGCGTGCCCGGAGCGATGGTACCCATCAAAGAAACCATACGCGGTTTTAAAATGATATTGGATGGAGAGTTGGACGAATATCCGGAAATGGCATTTTTAAATGTTGGAACCATAGATGAAGCCATCGAGAAAGGCAAGGATTTACTAAGGCAAACGGATCAATAATATCTCAAAAATTTCAACAGGAATTTTATGTATCTTGAAATTATAACAGTAGAACAGACTTTGTTTTCCGGAGATGTCGAATCTGTGACAGTTCCGGGAACTAAGGGACCGTTTACCATCCTGAAAAATCACGCTCCCATAGTATCGAGCCTGACAAAGGGTACTGTTAAATACAAAAACAATCAAGCTGAAAACAAATTGAAAATTTCCGGTGGATTTATTAAGGTGAATCTCGATGTGATCACCATTTGTTTAACTTCTTCCGAACGTTCGTGATGATACAACTCAGAAAAAAACTCAAGCTCTGTCTGACCGCCACTTTAGCCGGTGTTGGTGGTATCTTGTGTTTTTTAGTGGTTGCTGTGTATAAACACGACATCACAACTTGTTATGTCTCTATTCCTGTATTCTTCTTGTTTGTCGGTATAATGTCTATTCTGACGATTACTAAAAACGGGATCACACATAAAAATAACGGCAGGAAGAGGGCTAACAAATACATGTTGGTGCGCGTTATCAAAATTTTCCTGGGAGGTGCCTTCTTTCTGTTGTATTGGTATATAGTTAAGCCCGAAGACATAAAAGGCTTCGCCCTGACTTTTGTCGTATTTTATCTGACATACCTTGCTTTCGAAACGTGGAGTTTTATACAGGTAGAGAAAAAAATTAAGAACAATGTTCAACAAAACTCTTAAATATTTTTTATCCGTATGGATGTTCCTGGCAATGAGCACCTCTTTGTCGGCTGAAGTTGTTCCACAAGCTGAAGGTTCCAATCCGGAAGCAGCACCACTGGATGCTAAAGAACTGATACTTGAGCACTTAAAAGACGATTACGAGTGGCATATAGCCACCTATAAGAATAAAAAGATCAGCATCCCTCTACCCATCATATTGTACAGTAAAAACTCGGGAGCACAGCTTTTCTCTTCTGCTAAGTTTGACCAAAACAACGGTTGTTACAAAGGTTTTTACATCAGCAAAACCGGGAAGTACAAGGGAAAAGTAGTGGAGACAGACGCAAGCGGTAACGAAATCCGACCGATTGATCTTTCGTTGACCAAGAACGCCCTTTCCCTGCTCATCGGTTCTTTTTTGTTAATTATCCTCATGCTGTTCATTGCCCGCGCCTACAAAAACGAACCCGTCAAACCTAAAAAAGGCCTGGTTGGAGCTATGGAGGTTTTTATATTATCCGTTTATGACGATGTCATCAAACCGGTTGTGGGAGAAGATTATAAGAAGTACAGGTATTATTTGCTAACCCTGTTTTTCTTTATTTTTTTCAATAATATTTTGGGGTTGGTGCCTATTTTTCCGGGAGGGGCAAACGTCACCGGAAATATAGCCGTTACACTTACATTGGCTTTGTCCACTTTTTTAATTGTAAACCTAACGGGAACCAGGGAATATTACAAAGGAATTTTTTGGCCCGATGTGCCGGTTTGGTTGAAATTTCCCTTCCCCCTGATGATTATCATTGAGCTGGTAGGTTTAATCACCAAACCTTTTGCGCTGATGATCCGTCTTTTTGCCAACATTATGGCGGGACATGCCATCGTGCTAGGTTTGGTAAGTTTGATTTTTATAACGGCACATATGGGGGCTGCCCTCAGTTCATCCATGACAGGTTTTTCAGTGGTATTGATCATATTCATCTATTTCATAGAAATGCTGGTGGCGTATATCCAGGCTTATGTGTTTACGATTTTCACGGCCATATTCATCAATGGAGCAAGGGTCAAACCACCAAAAACCGAAAAATCTCTCGAATCAACATAAATACTGAATTCAAGGAATTACTAACAAATAAATAAAAAACAATTATGTTACTAAGTATTTTATTACAAGTTGCTACCGACATCGGTATTATAGGAAAAGCTCTTACTATTGCTGTAACAGTTTTAGCAGCCGGATTCGGCATCAGTAAAATCGGATCTTCCGCTATGGAAGGCATTGCCCGCCAGCCTGAAGCAGGTGGTGATATCCGTATCAGCATGATTATCGCTGCTGCATTGATTGAAGGTGTTGCACTCTTCGCCATCGTTGTTGCCGGATTTATTTTATAATCATTCGCCATGTCGTTACTTACACCTGATCTGGGATTGGTTTTCTGGATGTCGATCGCATTCGGAATAGTCATCCTTATCCTGACTAAATTTGCTTTCCCCCCTATCATCAAAGGGGTAGAAGACAGGAATAAGTACATCAATGAGTCCCTGGAAGCAGCCAGGCAAGCCCGGGAAGATCTCAAAAATGTAAAAGCAGACGGAGAAAAAATACTCGAACAGGCTAAAAAAGAACAGGCTAAAATTTTAGCTGAAGCTGTTGAATCCCGCGAAACCATCATTCGCGACGCGATGGATAAAGCCCGGAAAGAAGCCAATGTAATGATTGATCTTGCCCGCAAACAGATAGAAGCAGAAAAAGATGATGCTATTCGGGATATTAGAAAAGAAGTGGTCAACCTCTCCTTTGACATAGCCGAAAAACTGTTACGCAAAAATTTAGATCAACAGGCAGAACAAGAAGCTGTCATCAATCAACTGATTGACGAAATGAACATCCATAAATCATAAACATTTTTCAACACTCATGAGCATCGGATTGATACCGGCAAGATATGCAAAAGCTTTACTGGAGTTTGCTAACGAAAACTACAGCGCAGAGGCGGTATATGAAGAAGCCAAGGTAATTGTGTTGGTTTTAAACAAAACAAAGGAAGTCAATCCGGCTCTGAGAAATCCGAAATTGCCTATTGAAGACAAGCGTGAGTTGATGCTGAAACTGACCGGAAAAGAGTTGAGCGACACCTTAAAGCGTTTTATGGACCTGTTGTTGGAGAACAATCGTGAATCCTTACTTAAGCAGGTAATGTTGAAGTATATAGATTTTTACCGCGAAGACAACAAAATCAACCATACCAAATTGACAACGGCAGCTCCGATAGATGCAGAAACGGAACAACGCCTTATCAAATTGATTGAAGCTCAAGTAGGCGGAACGGTTGAACTGGAAAAACATATCCGTCCTGAAATATTAGGGGGTTTTCAAATCGAGGTGAATCATTTGCGATGGGATGCCAC
>JAAYQF010000123.1 GCA_012519425.1 Bacteroidales bacterium
CAAATCTACTCCTACAATTCTTATAGCCATAAACTATTTATTTTTTAAATAAAATGGTTTAACCCTGACGTTGTTTAAACCTCGGGTTTTTTTTGTTAATAACATACAAGCGTCCTTTTCTACGAACAATCTTACATTCTTCGCTACGCTTTTTTACAGAAGCTCTTACTTTCATCTTACATGTCAGCCTCTAAAATCTCTTGCGGAGAACTGCCAACTACTTGAGGCTTTTTAATAGTTGGACATGAATAATCTATATATTATAGTACTTTTTAATACTGTTTTCCTCTAAGCTCCTCTTCATTAAGCAGGAGATCTTATTTATATCTAAATGTTATTCTTCCTTTAGACAAATCATACGGTGACATCTCAACCTTTACTTTATCACCCGGAAGAATTCTAATATAATGCATCCGCATTTTTCCTGAAATGTGAGCCGTAATCACATGACCATTTTCTAATTCAACCCGGAACATGGCGTTGGACAAAGCTTCAATGATTACACCGTCTTGTTCTATTGCTGTTTGTTTAGCCATAATATATCAATTTATTTTAGTCTCTAAAACTTGTTCTACATACTCGAAAGAAGACAAAATATCTGCTTTGCCCTTTCTGATAGCCACCGAATGCTCGAAGTGTGCCGAGGGCATTCTGTCGGCAGTACGGGTAGTCCATCCGTCTTTCTCAAACACCAAATGCCGTTTGCCCAGATTTATCATTGGCTCAATGGCGATCGTCATGCCCGACTTCAATAAAGTACCGTATCCTTTTCGACCATAATTTGGAACTTCAGGAGATTCGTGCAAGTTGCGACCGACACCATGTCCGATCATTTCTCTCACAACAGAATAACCATGCGCCTCACAATGTGATTGAATGGCATTTCCAATATCACCGAGTCGTTTCCCTTCAACAGCCTGTTCAATACCCAAATACAGGGATTCTTTGGTGATGCGCAGTAAATCAAGAATCTCTTGCTTTACCTCTCCTACAGTGAATGTATAAGCGCTATCACCGTGGAATCCGTTTATATAGGCACCACAATCAATGGAAATTATATCTCCATCTTTTAAGACTGTCTTATCTGAAGGTATTCCGTGCACAATCTGTTCATTCACAGAAGTACAAATTGAATTCGGAAATCCGTTATATCCTAAAAAACCGGGAACAGCTCCGTGATCTCTGATAAATTCCTCCGCTCTTTTATCCAATTGAGCCGTAGTCACCCCGGGAGCAATCATAGACGCAAGTTCAGCCAACGCCTTGGCAACTATTTGATTGCTTATTCTAAGCAGTTCTATCTCTTCATCTGTTTTGAGAAAAATCATCTATTGCGACTGACCATTTACAAACTTACAATATAACAATATTGGTAATATAAAAAAATATCAATGTCTTTTACAATCTTTTAATAGGCCGAAACACCGCCGGTACGTCCTTTAATACGTCCGCCTGATTTCAACAAACCATCGTAATGGCGCATCAACAAATGACTTTCTATCTGTTGCAGGGTGTCAAGCACAACACCCACCAAAATCAACAGCGATGTACCTCCAAAAAACTGAGCAAATCCTCTGTTAACACCAAGCAAAGAGGCAAACGCCGGAAGAATGGCTACTATTGCCAGGAAAATAGATCCCGGAAGAGTGATACGTGACATTATTTCATCCAAAAACTCAGCAGTTTGCTTACCCGGCTTGCATCCCGGTATAAATCCATTGTTTCTTTTTAAATCTTCAGCCATTTGCGTCGGATTGATGGTTACCGCAGTATAAAAATAAGTAAATGCGATAATCAGCAAAGCGAACACAAAGTTGTACCAAAATCCATCATTGTTCATAAATGCTCTAAGGAATCCGCTGGCAGATTCTGAGCTGGAGAAGCCGGCAAGCGTAATAGGAATAAACATAATTGCCTGTGCAAAAATAATGGGCATAACACCGGCAGCATTGATTTTCAAGGGAATATACTGACGTACACCACCATATTGTTTGTTCCCAACAACCCTTTTAGCATATTGAACCGTGACTCTGCGTGTTCCTTGAACGAGCATAATGGACCCTGCAATCACCACAAACAAGAAAATAATTTCAAGTAGGAACATGACCAATCCACCACCCGATTCATAAAATCGAGAAACAAATTCTCTGATCACAGCACCCGGGAAGCGTGAAATAATACCGATTAAAATGATAAAAGAAATTCCATTCCCAATGCCTTTATCAGTAATCCGTTCCCCTAACCACATGACGAACATGGAACCCGCGGTTAGAATGATAGTTGATGTAATGGTAAACCAAATTCCACCGGGTAAAGATGCGCCAACCTGATGCAGTTGTACATTTAAATTGATCAAGTACGAGGGAGCTTGAAGTAACAAAATACCCACAGTCAAATAGCGGGTAATCTGATTCATTTTCCTACGACCACTTTCACCTTCACGTTGCATCTTCTGGAAATAAGGTACCATGATAGAAAGCAACTGCACCACAATAGATGCGGAAATATAGGGCATAATCCCCAATGCAAAAATAGACGCATTGGCAAACGCACCTCCTGAGAACATGTCTAACAAGGCCATCAGCCCACCGCTGGTCTGAGATTTTAATGCGGTCAAATCTACCGGGTTAATACCGGGAAGAACAACGAATGTTCCGAAACGATAGATTAAAACAAACAAAAACGTTGTTAAAAGTCTGGTACGGAGATCTTCTATCTTCCAGATATTTTTTATTGTCTCAATTATTTTCTTCATGTGAACAACCTTTTCTTACATTACGGAAAGCATCCGGTAACTATTTTATAATAACTGTTCCTCCTAGCGCAGTGATAGCGTCTTCCGCCGCCTTCGAAAAAGCATTGGCTTCTACATCTAATTTCGTTTTCAACTCTCCCTTTGCCAAAATTTTAACCTTATCTTTTTTATTGACAAAGCCATATTTCAGCAATTCATCAAATCCTATTTTTTTCAGGTTGTGTGTTTGAGCCATATCCTCCAATGTGGCAAGATTGATGGCTTTAAACACAGTTTTATTGATGTTTTTAAATCCAAACTTAGGAAGACGACGCTGGATGGGCATTTGTCCACCTTCAAAACCGACTTTCTTTGCATAGCCGGAACGTGATTTCGCTCCCTTATGTCCGCGTGTTGAAGTACCTCCTAATCCGGAACCGGTACCGCGTCCAACTCTTTTTCTCGTTTTAACTGAACCTGCTGCCGGTTTTAATTTACTTAAATCCATATCTTGTATTTCTAAAAAGATTCAAATCCTGTTTAATCAATAATTTTCACCAAATGTTTAACCGTCTCAACCATTCCCAATATCTGGGGAGTGGCTTCATGTTCAACCACGGCATTCATTTTTCTCAAACCCAAAGCCTGTAGCGTGCGTACTTGTTTCTGAGGACGTCTGATTGTACTTCTAACCAATTGTATTTTAATTGTTTCCATCTTAATCCTTATTTAACCGTTAAACACTTTGTCTACTGAGACACCACGATTCTGAGCTACCATAAAAACATCACGTAACTCTCCCAATGCAACCATTGTAGCCTTCACCAAGTTGTGAGGGTTAGACGATCCCTTTGATTTAGCCAACACGTCTGTAATACCAACACTTTCAAGAACCGCGCGCATAGCACCACCGGCTTTTACTCCTGTACCCGGAGAAGCTGGTTTTAAAAATACTTGTGCTCCGCCAAATTTCGCATATTGTTCATGTGGTATCGTTCCTTGATAGATGGGAACTTTAATCAGATTTTTCTTAGCGGCTTCAGTTCCTTTAGCTATTGCGGAGGTTACTTCACCTGCTTTTCCCAATCCCCATCCTACGATGCCGTCTTCGTTACCGACTACGACGATTGCAGAAAAGCTAAAAGTACGCCCACCCTTCGTCACTTTAGTAACGCGGTTAATAGCAACTAATCTGTCTTTTAATTCCAAATCACTGGTTGTTTTTACTATATCCATATCCGTTGTCTTACCTGATTAAAATTTAAGTCCGCCTTGGCGAGCGGCTTCTGCCAATTGTTTAACTCTACCATGATATAAATAACCGTTACGGTCAAATACAACTTCTTTGATACCTTTTTCCTGCGCATTTTTCGCGACCATAGCACCAACTTTAGCAGCTTGTTCAGTCTTGGTCATTTTTTCCTTCATTCCCAACGAAGAAGCGGATGCTAAGGTTTTACCATGAACATCATCGATCAACTGAGCATATATTTGCGTATTACTGCGAAAAACGGTCAAGCGAGGTTTTTGCGCGGTACCCGATACTTTTCGGCGGATATACGCCTTAATTCTATTCCTTCTACTAACTTTCATTTCCTTCAATATTTATTATTTGCCTTTTACTGCTGATTTACCGGCTTTGCGACGAACAACCTCGCCCAGGAATTTAACACCTTTTCCTTTATAAGGCTCCGGTTTACGGAATGAACGAATCTTCGCACAAACCTGTCCAATCAATTGCTTGTCGGCACTCTCAAGGATAATCAGCGGATTTTTGTTTCGCTCCATCTTGGTTTCAACCTTGATTTCTGCAGGTAAACTCATGTAAATATTGTGGGTATAACCTAAGGAAAGCTCCAGGAGCTGACCTTGATTGCTAACCCTATATCCCACCCCTACAAGTTCCAATGTTCTCTGATATCCTTCAGAAACACCTGTAACCATATTTTGGATGAGGGAACGATACAGACCATGTAGTGCACGATTTTGCTTTTCATCATTAGCACGTGCCACAAGACACTGATTATCTTCAATAGAAAC
>JAAYQF010000027.1 GCA_012519425.1 Bacteroidales bacterium
ACTTATCCACCTGAACAATCAAGAATACTTTCTATTAAAAATCTCTGCGTAGATAAATGCTTTTTTAGCATCTTCCGGATGTTCCAATGAAATTTCCAACGCCTGTTCTGAGTCTTCCTCATCTTCATAATCAGTTGTCTCACGTGATTTAACAGACACATATTGTTGTTTCTTTGTTTCCAAAATATCAAAAGTGGTAGTTTTCTCGGCACCTGAAACAACTGAAACCATGGGTTTATCCTCTTGTAGTATGGGATCTCCCCAAAAATCAGTTTCATATTGTTCAGACCCCTCAGCTTCCGGAAAAATATCGCTCATATCAGGAAAAGATTCCTCTTGAACCTGTTCTTGCTGTTTCTTTCGCTTCTTCAAGATCATGCCAATACTTGCAATCACGATTACAGCTAAATAAATATAGTCTCCAATGCCGCCTTCCATAGAATTTTGTTTAATGGTTGATTATAAATGATGATGACTGCAAATTTAATAAAAGCATTCCGAAGCAAAAAACGGATGACCTCGTATTATTCTACACAAAAAACAATGGGTAACTTCCCAGCCACCCATTGCACATTTTAACCTAAACCTTAACTATGAAAAATTTATCTGTTTGTTTACTTTGCAAAGATATGTTTCAAAATTCATTCTACCAAACAAAACAACAAAAAAAAATGCAAAAGGTAAATATTTAACATTTTGAAACATTTTACATTTTACATCCTACTCATAATCAGGAGATTAAAAAAAAGAAGGCGAGTAAAAAGTAAAATTGTTAATTTGCATAGCGGTGCCCCAAAAGCGCCCAAATGCTGCGTTAATTCTGATATTCGGGGTTGTTCCGTGTTCCGCGTTCCGTGGTTGCTGAACCCGTCACCGACCTTGCCTGGTAAGCCAAAAAACAAGTAAGATTGACGTAAAGAATCGTTCATGTTTGAGCTGTGCAGCAGCGAGTTTGAACGATTTAGTCAATCGAGCGCAAGTTTTTTGAGCGAAGCAGGCACAGTCTTGACTTTTTTTTGCTTCGTTTTTTTGTGTCAAGACAAAAAAATGAAGAAAAGATAATACTTATCAATCCTGCTTTTAAGTTTGAATTAAAAAAATATCGAATATAACGAGCAGTTGGGCTCTTCGAAAATGCCGCTAATTTCCGGATTTAATGGATATCATTTATCTTTGTCATCGTTTTTCAACACCTTACAAGACGAACATAAATTAAATCAATTTTGAACGACAAAAAGCTTTTCATTGAAACCTACGGATGCCAAATGAACGTGGCAGACAGTGAAGTTGTTGCATCTATCATGCAGATGGATGGCTTTGAATTGACCGATAAAATAACGAATGCCGACGTAATATTCGTTAACACTTGTTCGGTCAGGGATAATGCCGAACAAAAGATTTATAACAGATTGCAATACTACCACACCCTCAAAAAAAAGAAAAAAAACAAGATGATCATCGGCGTGATAGGCTGCATGGCAGAAAGAGTGAAAGAAACGCTTATCACTGATCATGGCGTTGATTTAGTGGCAGGACCAGATGCCTATCTTGACCTTCCAAACCTGATCAATTCGGTGGAAAGAGGTGAGAAAGCCATCAATATTGAATTATCTAAGACAGAAACCTACAAAGATGTGATGCCCGCACGCATAAGTAAAAGTATCTCCGGTTTTGTGACCATCACACGCGGATGCGATAATTTTTGTACTTATTGTATCGTGCCTTATACACGTGGCAGAGAACGCAGCAGGGATGTAGAAAGCATACTGAACGAGATCAAAGATTTACAGGCTAAGGCTTATAAAGAAGTTACCCTGTTGGGACAAAATGTCAATTCTTACAAATACGTTTCAAAGGGCATAACCGTTGGTTTTCCTGAGCTATTGAGTAAGGTTGCCGAAGCCGTACCCGATATGAGAATCCGGTTTGTCAGTCCACACCCCAAAGACATGACGGACGAAACCATTGCAGTGATGGCAAAATATCCCAACATATGCAGGTTCATACACCTACCTGTACAATCCGGCAGCAATAAGATCCTCGAACTGATGAACAGAAAATATACCCGCGAATGGTATCTAGGCCGTGTGGAAACCATTCGCAAATACATGCCTGATTGTGCGATAGGTACGGATGTGTTCTGCGGATTCTCCGGTGAAACTGAAACAGACCATCAGGATACATTGGATTTAATGAAACAGGTAAAATTCGACATGGCTTTCATGTTTAAATATTCGGAACGACCGGGAACCATGGCTGCAAAAAAATTACCTGACAACGTACCGGAAGCAATCAAAATACAAAGGTTGAATGAAATCATTGCCTTGCAAAATGAAATCACCGGACAGAGCAATCAAAATGAAATAGGAAAAGAGTATGAAGTCTTGGTAGAGGGACTATCAAAACGCTCTCATCAAGAACTTTTCGGTCGAACATCCCAGAACAAAGTTGTTATTTTTCCAAGGGAAGGAAGACGCATTGGAGAATATATCAAAGTAAAGATCACCTCTGCAAGTTCTGCTACCTTAAAAGGAGATGTTGTTGAATGATTTTAAATAGAGAATTATTTCTTTAATACCTTTGTTATACTCATTAAAAATAACTATTTTTGCGCTCGCAGAATGGCGGAGTTCTGAGTTCTGAGTTCTGAGTTACGAGGTACGGGTTCCGGGGTTAAAGTGTTGCAGGACAAAAATCGACCTTGCCTGGTGAGCCAAAAAACAAGTGAGATTGGCGTAAAGAATCGTTCATGTTTGAGCTGCGCAGCAGCGAGTTTGAACGATTTAGTCAATCGAGCGCAAGTTTTTTGAGCGAGGCAGGCACAGTCTTGAACTTTTTTGCTTCGTTTTTTGGTTCAAGCCAAAAAATGAAGAAGGAGTAATGCTTATTGAATTTAACAAATATCCGTTTTAAGACACTTTACTATTCTTTGAATATTTGTTTTTAAGAGTCGAAAATATAATTAATAACATCATAATTAATAATCAAACAAAAAACTATGTGGCTAATTGATTCCTCCATCGGGAGAAAACTCATCATGAGTATTACAGGCGTATTGCTTGTACTATTTTTACTGTTTCACAGTATCATGAATTTTGTTTCCATTCTCAGCCCTTATGCCTATGATGCGATTTGTGCATTTTTAGGCGCCAATTGGTATGCTATCATTGGAACCATGGTATTGGCGGCCGGATTCATCATTCATATTCTTTATGCACTGCTCCTCTCCTATCAAAACCTGAGAGCACGCGGCAATAACCGCTATGCAGTTAAAGTAAGACAAAAAGGGGTAAGCTGGGCATCACTGAACATGTTGGTTCTCGGTATTATCATCTTAGGCTTCATGGGATTGCATTTATTTCAATTTTGGAGTAAAATGCAATTGATTGAATTGATGCATAATATGGGTGCTGCAACGGATGCACAATTAACTGCATTAGCTGCCAAAGGATCGCATTGGGTACAGCATTATTTTAGTCAACCTATTTACTCTGTACTGTATATCGTATGGTTATCGGCCTTATGGTTCCACCTGACACATGGTGTTTGGAGCATGCTACACTCTCTCGGATTGAATAATCAAACCTGGCTGCCAAGATTGAAAACATTTTCATATATACTGGCTACCATCATCATTTTGTTATTTATGGCTGTCCCGATTTGTGGTTTGCTCAAGGCAGGCCCGTTGTTCTCTCCGGAATCTATGTATAATCCCTTTTTAAATATATGATCATGACGAAAAAACAATCAACTTCAAAAGTAGAAGTGCCTATCATAGATGCAAAGATACCTGCGGGACAATTGGCTGAAAAATGGACCAATTACAAAAACACCCAAAAACTGGTAAACCCTGCCAACAAAAGACGTTTGGATATCATTGTAGTAGGAACGGGTTTGGCAGGAGCATCAGCAGCAGCATCTTTGGCCGAATTGGGTTTTAATGTACTGAACTTTTGCATACAGGATTCTCCCCGCCGCGCACACTCTATTGCTGCTCAGGGAGGTATCAATGCTGCCAAAAACTATCCGAATGACGGGGACTCTGTAGAACGTTTATTCCACGACACCATCAAAGGGGGCGATTATCGTGCCCGCGAAGCCAATGTGTATCGTTTGGCAGAAGTATCCAATAGTATCATCGACCAATGCGTGGCACAAGGTGTTCCTTTTGCCCGCGATTATGGTGGTCTGTTGGCAAACCGTTCTTTTGGCGGAGCACAGGTTTCCCGTACTTTTTATGCACGCGGACAAACCGGTCAGCAATTGCTGTTGGGAGCTTACTCTGCATTAAGCAGACAAGTTGGCAAGGGCACGGTTAAATTATATACACGTTACGAAATGCTTGATCTGGTGGTCATTGATGGTCGTGCACGTGGTATCATTGCCCGCAACCTGGTGACAGGAAAAGTTGAAAGATTTGCGGCTCATGCGGTGGTGGTAGGTACCGG
>JAAYQF010000124.1 GCA_012519425.1 Bacteroidales bacterium
AGAAGTTTGCATGTATTGATCCACCACAATACCACCCGTTTTTCCGAGCGTTAATCCTGCATCTTGTGCCAATTTGGTGTTGGGCTTTACACCTGTAGCTAAAACAGCTAATTCACAAGGTATTTCCGTTCCGTCATTCAACTTAACTCCCGTTAGTTTGCCATCTTTACCCAAGAAAGCTGAAACACCATTTTGTAAGATGACATTGGCTTTGGTTCGCACGTAATTTTCAACCAAACGCGCCAGATGTTTATCCAAAAAAGTCAGTAATTGAGGTAGCATTTCGACCAGAGTGATATTGATACCGGCTAAGTTCAAGGCTTCTGCTGTTTCAATACCGATTAAACCGCCACCTATAACGACGGCATTTTTGATTTTTCCCTCATCTCGGACTTTACGCAGAAAATCTGCATCCGGCATAGACACTAACGTAGTGACACCTTTTAGTTCAATTCCGGGGATAGGTGGTTTGCGTGGTGTTGCACCTGTTGCTACAATCAGCTTGTCATAAGACAAAGAGCCTTTTTCTCCTGTAATAAGATCAGTAAAGTCAACTGTTTTTTCTGTGGGGTTGATTTTCGTCGCCTCTGTACTGACCTTAGTAACAATTTTCTTGGCATTCCAAAAGAAATTGGTATCTCTGACTACTCCGGCAGGCGAACAAAGCAGTTGTTCCCTTTCATCGAAAAAACCTCCTATATAATAGGGATATCCACAAGAAGCCATGGATAAATCAGCTGATTTTTGGATGATAGTGATGTCAGCATTTTCATCAATCCTGCGTGCGCGGGATGCGGCTTTCGGACCGGCTGCTGAACCGCCGATCACAATGATTCGTTTGTTGCTCATGATTATAAAATTAGTTATGTGTAGTTACTGGGGTTGTCTTAAAACAAATTTATTTATCCACATTTTGAATGACCACAAGACTTACAAGTTAAACATCCTTCCTGATAGATCAGGGTCTTTTCTCCACAATTCGGACAAGCTTGTTCAGCTATTTGTGTTCCATCCGGTATGTATTTTTTCAGTGCCCTTTCTACACCGACTTTCCAGGTATTGATAGACTCACTGTCTAACTCCATGCTGGAAACCAATTTCACTACCTGGTCGATGGGCATACCATAACGTAAGACACCGGAAATTAATTTGGCATAGTTCCAGAATTCTTTATCGAACTTGTGAGACAAACCTTCCACCGTAATTTTAAAACCTCTTTTATTGGTAAATTGGAAATCGTAACGTTTATTGCCTTCATCATCCACTACTTTGATGATTTTGCCACTGGTTACGGCTTTGGGTAACATGATTCCTTCTTCATCATCAGCAATACCGGTAAAAATTTCATAAGGACGGTTATCTTTCAACCCAACAAAGGCAATCCATTTGTCACGATTATTTTGGAAACGAAGGATGTCGCATTCCAATTCTGTGGGACGAACCAGCCGACCTTCAACGGCGGGGAAACACACTAAATTAGGATCGTCTTCCTTGTCTTCAATCAAAACACCTGAGCGGGAACCGTCTCTGTAAACGGTAACGCCTTTACATCCGCATCTCCAGGCTTCTTCGTATAATTTTCCTACCATCTCTTCACTCACATCGGCAGGTAAGTTAATAGTTACGGAAATGGAATGATCCACCCACTTTTGAATCCTGCCCTGCATCTGTACTTTTTTCAACCAATCTACATCATTGGCGGTGGCTTTATAGTAAGGTGACTGGGCAACTAATTCTTCAATTTCTTCCTTAGAATAATGTTTGGTGACCGGATGTCCGTTGGCTTCCATCCAGGTAACAAATTTATGGTGGAATACAGAGTATTCTTCCCAGGAATCGCCATTTTCATCTACGAAGTCAATCCTGACATTTTTATCACTCGGGTTTACTTTTCTGCGGCGTGTATAATAGGGTAGGAATACAGGTTCAATGCCGGAGGTGGTTTGAGTCATGATACTGGTTGTACCCGTTGGTGCAATCGTCAGACAAGCAATGTTCCTGCGCCCATACTTAACCATATCTTCATATAATTCCGGATCAGCTTCTTTCAAACGGTTGATGAAAGGGTTGTTAACCTCTCTTTTGGCATCATAAATCTCAAAAGCTCCACGTTCTTTTGCCATGTTTACTGATGAACGGTAGGCTGCTAAAGCCAGGGCCTTATGCACTTTCTCAGAAAAATCCGTGGCTTCATCCGTGCCGTAGCGATAACCCAAAGCTGCCAGCATATCTCCTTCTCCTGTTGTGCCAACACCGGTACGGCGACCTTGCAGGGTTTTGTCTTTAATTTTTTCCCACAACTGAAATTCGGTGCTTTTAATCACGTCATCTTCAGGATCTGACTTGATTTTATCGAGGATTTTTTCGATTTTCTCCATTTCCAGATCGATGATGTCATCCATGATACGTTGAGCTACCTGTACATGTTCATGGAATAGTTCAAAATCGAAATAAGCATCAGCAGTAAATGGGTTCACCACATAAGAATATAGATTGATAGCTAACAAGCGACAGCTATCATAAGGACAGAGAGGAATCTCCCCGCAGGGATTGGTGGATACAGTTTTGAAACCTAAATCTGCATAGCAATCCGGAATAGATTCTCTGATGATGGTGTCCCAGAATAGTACACCGGGTTCGGCAGATTGCCAGGCGTTATGCACAATTTTTTTCCACAAGGCATTGGCATCAATTTCCACTTCATGTGTGGGTTCGTCGGAGTCAATGGGATACTGCTGTTTGTACGGACGATTCTCTAATGCCGCACGCATAAATTCATCGCTAATTTTCACAGAAACATTGGCTCCGGTTACTTTGCCGGATTCCATTTTAGCATCAATGAAAGATTCAGCATCCGGATGTTGAATGGATACGCTTAACATCAAAGCACCTCT
>JAAYQF010000125.1 GCA_012519425.1 Bacteroidales bacterium
ATTCACAACTGCAGGCTCAAAGTTATCTTTCCGCACAACGTTGTTCAGAATATCAAAGATACAATTTTTTGAAAGCAATTCACAACAACGGCATGAACGTTAAATTTGACACAATCGTTGTTCAGAATATCAAAGATACAATTTTTTGAAAGCAATTCACAACGTAAAAATCATAATCATGAAATTCAATAAGGTTGTTCAGAATATCAAAGATACAATTTTTTGAAAGCAATTCACAACTTGGCACAGGCGTAACGTTTTTTCACATTGGTTGTTCAGAATATCAAAGATACAATTTTTTGAAAGCAATTCACAACTGCTGCTTAAAAGCTGTCTGTAAAGTTTTAGTTGTTCAGAATATCAAAGATACAATTTTTTGAAAGCAATTCACAACAGTCAGCTGTTTGAAGAAGCTAGCTTTTAGTTGTTCAGAATATCAAAGATACAATTTTTTGAAAGCAATTCACAACTTTTATAAACGGATGTTCTTTTACCCATTCGTTGTTCAGAATATCAAAGATACAATTTTTTGAAAGCAATTCACAACTGAATGGTCCTGGCGCGAAGAGTACAGGCAGTTGTTCAGAATATCAAAGATACAATTTTTTGAAAACAATTCACAACACACTTCTTTCTGACTTATCAGAATTGTACCCGTTGAAGAAAAGTTTGATTTTTAAAAACAGAGCGATATGAAAGACAGAGTAACAAAATCACAAATCATTAAAGTTGAATTCTTTCTCCCGGTTGACGGTAAGAAAGAGTATTATTTCGGTTCGTTAGCGGCGATTTACGAGCGTTTTAGCGAAGAACAGATAGGTTGTAAGCTGGAAACACTCTGGGCACATAAGCTCGCCGAAAACAACCCTAAATCAACGCGTAAATGTGTTATAACGAGACAAAACATCCTGCGGAAGAAACACGGGGCGGGAAGTAAGGAATAAATTAAAAACCAAAGCGGGTTAATCGCCCGCTTTTTATTATCTTTGTGAAAAATTCACACAGCTATGGAAACAATATTTGACCACAACCCCACGGAAATTGAAATGCAACGTTTCAAAGGATTTCAAGACAAAGAATTTCGTGAGCTGTACTTAAAACACCCCAATATTAATGACTACAATTATCATCTTTACCTTTTGTTTCGTATGCGCGGTGATAACAAAAGAGCTGACGAAATATATCCAAAACTTTCAAGCGGACACAAAGGTCTTTTGATGCGAGATTTTTAATAAATCGTATTTAAGTACATTGGAAAATATTCACTTTCAATCATCTGAAATGCAAGTATGATTGAATTTTTACGTTTCAAATCTTTCGTCTTGCTTATTTTTACAAGCAGGTTTTCTATCTCTTTATCTATCCCCTCATAATCTTTCATTAAGATTATATTTGCCTGTTTCACAAATTCGCTCTCATCTATATTCAGCTTTGTTAGCAGTTTTCTCAAATTTCCGACAGTGTCGTTATACCCCAGACCGTTTTGCATTACCCACTTCTGATGTTTTGCTTCACCGCCCAACTTTTTCAAAAAAGCTGGATAACTTTGTCTCGCGACAAGTTGATTTACTGTTTCTGCAACGGTTCTTGGTTGTTCAGAATATCAAAGATACAATTTTTTGAAAGCAATTCACAACGTCGTGAAAGGACAAAAAAAGCCGGTATAAATTTGCACCGGCTCTTAAAAATATTGTTTTAAGCTAATCCATTCGCTTAATTTTTTTCATCATTTCTTCGTTTACACTATCGTCTACTACTGGTAGGTTTAAAATCCTTATAATTATCCATCCAAAGAGAGGAGTTAAAAAAATATTACTCAAAAACTTAACAAAAAAGGTTGTCCTTCGTGTAAATCCAATAAGCTCTCTGCCGGTAGTTGATACCAACAGACAAATAACAGCGTACGAAATAAAAAGAAACATTATCGTCTCCATAATTAGCAATTATTTAGTAACACAAATCTATAAAACATATTCCAATTTTACAAATTTAATTTTCTACATCTAATCCAAAATTTTTGGAGAGGCTCCGGTTAATCGCTTTTCGGCGATTTTCAGCTGAGAAACTTTTGTACGCGTCTTTACCGGCATCTAACACATTTTGACGGAGTGCTGCTGCTATTTCAGCTTCGCCAGCTGACACACCACGGCATACCAACGGTTTTCCGGACTATCCGGGTTTTTAAATGCTGCCGATAGCAGTTTCTTTAGTTCGGTAGAGTATGATGTATTAATTTCTGATTTCGGCAATGCATTCAATTGCCAGATTTGATAGAATTCACTTATAGTACTTCAAAAGTCTTTCGGTATCATATTTATATGCAATCGTGTATTCTCCTTTTAATGCTTCCGGTATTTGGTCGCTATCAAAGGTTTTTACTGTTTTTATGGCATCTAATATAGACTCTTTGCATTCTTTCACTGTGTTTCCGGCTCCATAAATACCGGGCACATTTTCGGCATATGCACCGTATGAGTCGGCACTTTTTTCTATAACTATTTGTATTGTTTGCATACGATTAAATTTTCCTTTTCTTTGTAGCTATTCGAAACGCCAATGATACAATAAAATACAATGGGACTAACTTTTTCAAGCTAATCCCAAGGTCAGGGTCGAGGGGTGGTGTTCCCCCCATCCGGTGTAAATGTACAAAAACATTTTTGGGTGATGCAAACTTTTCAACAATTATTTCGGCAATTAATAAAAGACAAATAAGAAATAACAATGCCATATTTCAAAGATTTTTTGAACGATATTATTCTGTAATAAAGTTTGAAAATTCAGGCTCAAAGGCTTTTTTTACAGCTCTGACCATTTCATCGTTCTGAATATATTCAGCGTAATCAATCATAGAGAAAGCACGTCCGATGGGTGTCAACCCTTTTAAAAACGTTTCTTCATCAGTGGTACTCACCAACTCCTCAAGAATCTCAAGATCATCCGTAAAGTCGAAAATGGTTTTATTTCGCAAATTAGTTAAGTCCATAATTGTAATATTTAATTCGTAATTAATAGCTATTTAAGTGAAAACATATCAGCAACTTTTCAATCAGTTATTAAAAAATATCAAAGTTGAATTGGGTGATGAATTTGATCGTAACTTTGAGCGAAAAGCTTTTTTCAATATAGCATGGAAACCGGCTAAATTTAATCGATTCTCTTATGATGCGTACCGGTGCGTTGCGTAAATCGTTGCAATCTCAAATCATCCACGACAATGCCATCAAATGGCAATCATCGATTCCTTATGCAAATATCCACAACACCGATGGAACTATCACTGTAACGCCAATTTATCGACGAACATCCGATCGTACATCAAGCTGTCAAAAAAATTGCCGACGATTGGTTTAACAAAAACTTAAAGAACTTTATCAATAACAGATTTAAGAATTTTGGAACATGAAAGAAATTATCCAACAAATTCAAAACGGATTGACAGCAAATGTCCCAACGCTAAAATACGTTGACCATGACTGGGGACAGATAGACTTTTTCTCAAATCCACCTGTTAAGTTCCTGTGTGCACTTCATAGACATTCAGTCTGCACAACATGTCAGCCGATTTGCAATCCACTCACGCCGTCGAGGTTCTGTTCAAGATTTGTGTATCCGTTTCTTTGTGCATAAAAAGTGCAAACTGAAACCATAAGAATTAATATTAGTAATCTTGTCTTCATAATCTGTAATTTTTTAATTCATTCAAAAATAGTCATTCATTTTCATTCATCAAACCACTTCGTTGCTCAGAATATCAAAGATACAATTTTTTGAAAGCAATTCACAAGAAGCTTTGAAAGGAGCAAAAAACACCGCCCGGGTTAAAACTCGAGCGGTGGTATTAAAAGATTTTACGAGTGTATTAATCAAGCAAACTCTAATTGACTTAATTCTTTGCCAAAAGTTTGTAAAGATTTTTCGATTTTCTCTACAGTTTTCGCACTTGGCTTACGTACACCGGTTACGTAATGATTTAGCTGTTTCGGATTAATACCGGTTAGCTTACCTAATCCGGTAAGTGTGATAATGCTTTTGTAATGCGCCAAAAATGAAGGTACGTCATACTTGAAACCAAATTCAATGTTTTCGGGAAATTCTTTATTTCTTTCTTTGTACAATTCTTTCATTTCACTCAGACTTAAATAAAAATCTTCTATGGCTTCATCTATCGTATTACCTTGCCCCAGTAACCCAAAGCCCAGATTATATTCTTTGTCCGGATCAAAGTGCACATCAAACGTTCCGTCTAATCCTTTTTCTATTAATACATCTACTTTCATGTTTTTTCTCCTTTCTTCTTTGTCAGGGGTTACAGTTTAACCCCTGATATTTTACTGATTGATTTCATTGTGCCATATTTGGCTTCTTCGCTTTTGTGATAACTCAAATCAAAATAGCTATCTGTTATCGGGCTATACCATTGCGGGTGTTTCTTGCCGTCCCGCACCCAGTAGCAACCCGCCTTTGCAAGTTTACGTTCAATTTCTGAATACTTCATAATATCAATGATCGCTTGATTAACACATCACAAAGATAGACATTTATCTAACACAATCTAAATATAAGGGCAATTATTTTTGTTAAAGTTGTATAAAAAAGCGATGTTGAATCAGTAGTCTAACAGTTCCGTTGCTAATAATTCGCTACCAAGATTTTTCAGCCTTTCATCATCCATTGTAAAACCTTTGACAATGTACTCTTTCAGCCTTTCAGTAGCCCATATTCTGAACTTCGTGGCTATGCGCGATTTTATACGGTAACCCAAGGAGATAATCATATCAAGATTATAGAAATTTGTTAGTTTTTCTTGTGTTTTACCCGCAATAGCACCGTGTTGAGTGGTTGTTCGGAATTTCCGAACAACCATATCTTCACTCAACTCTCCTTCTTCAAAAATATGTTTGATGTGTTCGCTTACATTTGATTTACTCGATTGGTATAACTCAACAAGCTGTGCCTGCGTAAGCCACACATTTTCATTTTCAAGACGAACTTCAATTTTTGCATTGCCGTCTTCGGTATTGTAAACTATTATATTGCCTTTGTCTTTGTTCATAAAAAAATTTGAATCCCCTAAATCCCTCAAGGCTTCAACGTAAGCTCAGCCGAACGTGGGGCTTTTGGCGAGTGGAAATGATGAAAAATTATTGCATTTAAAAAGCACAAATTTAAAAATAAAATTGGAAATTACTTCTGTTCATTTTTGTCCATTTGTTTGTTATTTAAAATAAGTGTTGTATATTTGCGGTGCGGGGGGTGCTTCGTCCCCATTTTGGGGCAAGTCCCCCGTTCCAGCCGATAGAATGACTCTATCGGCTTATTTTATTACTAATAACTTACCACTTTTCAACAAAATAACTTCTGAAAGTTCTGGTATTGCCCGTCTTTTTTATGCTTTAACCCCTCGTATGCCCTTAGTGCATCATAAAAAGTAGACAGCTCAAAATTGTTGTTTGCAAGACACACAACAGTTGTTCAGAATATCAAAGATACAATTTTTTGAAAGCAATTCACGACTAATAGCGAGCTGGTGACGTAATTTAATATATCCCTCTTTTCCTTATATACTTTAACAACCACGTTGGAATAGCGGCAATAATTGCGATAAAGATGCGATTTCCCCACCACGGAATGTAGAGCACTTTTTTGCGGAACATCTTTTTCAATGCGCGTTTTGCAAGTTTTTCGGGTGTGATGATATATCCGATTTTTGTGCCTGTTTTCTTGCTTTTACTACTTAGCTGATAGAGGTCGGTTGCCACCGCGCCCGGACATACGGTGGTGACCCCAACACCTCTACCAATGAGTTCAATGTGTAGTGAGCGCGAAAAGTTTTTCAGAAAACGTTTACTCGAGCCGTAAAGAGCCAATCGTTGAACGGGCATATGTGCCGTGATGGATGAGCAATTTAAAATAAAACCACGTCTGCGTTCGCACATTTCTTTTCCAAAATAGTAGCACAACATTACCGGAGTTGTGATGTGCAAGTGGGTTTGAAGTATATTAAAAGCCTCAGATGTTTCAATAAAATCGCTGTTTTTATATACGCCTGCATTGTTTACCAACACTTCAACGTTGAAACTGTTTTGTTTACACCATTCGTGTAGGTGTTTTGCCGAATCATGTTGCCCAAGGTCAATAACAAGCGTTGAAACCTTTATTAAACTGTTGTAATTGGTTGAAATTGTTTTCCCCACCTCGTGGATTGCTTCCTCGTTGCTCACTAAAATCAGGTTGTAGCCGCGTTTTGCCAACTCTATTGCGTAGTGAACACCAATTCCGGAACTCGCCCCCGTTACAAGTGCATAAGATTCAGATAACATATTGTGCGTCTGTTTTGTTCCACAAAGTTAGTTATATTTCCTCTGTATTTTACAATCTTATTTCTTAGGCATATACATTGCGCCAATGATTTTGTTTACTATGTTCATTGGGACAAGGTTGTTGAGGAATACAAGGAACTGATACCGGAATCCAACAGTGATCATTACCGGCATTTTCTTTTTGAGTGAAAGCTTGTAAAGAGCCTTTGCGATGGTCTTTGCAGACATGCCGTTTTGCTCGTCTCTTTCCATAACTGCAACACTTCTGCCGATGAGTCCGCCATATTCATCGTCGCCTGCAAAATTCTTTGCACGCTGTGCTGTGAAGTCAGTCTTAACGTCACCGAGACGTACGCATGAAACATCTACGCCAAACATCTTGAGCTCGTTCTTAAGAGCTGATGCAAGGGCCTCAATAGCTGCCTTTGTAGCCGAATAAAACGCCTGAAACGGAATTGCAAAAAGTGCCGCCGCAGATGAAATGAATATAATCTTTCCTTTTGACTCCTTGAGTTTTGGAAGAGCTGCTTTTGTCACAGTCATGTGAGCAAAGACGTTGAGTTCGAACTGATTTCTCATTTCTGAAAGTTCTGTAAATTCAGCTGCGCCTGAAATTCCATATCCCGCATTATTGAGTAAAACATCAATTTTCGGAATTTGCTTGAACGCTTCTTTTACCTGCTGTTCGTCTGTAATGTCGCACTTAATGTTGATAACCTTTTTAAGGTCACAAGGTCTGCGACTTAAGCAGTACACCTGGCAACCTTTTTTTACAAAAAGCTTCGCGGTTGCTAGTCCGATTCCTGAAGAAGCACCGGTAATTACTACATTTTTCATGTGTTTATTTTTTATTTTTTACACTAAGGTCACATGGAACCTTTGACGATATTTCGATTATACTACTCATTTACATTGTCAAAAATCGGTTTTGCACCACTTCTGTCGTTTAAGCAACGGTTTATGTCCTTTGCAACTTTTGAAAGTAATTCACAACCATTCTCCTACCTATGTGCGTCGACAAACAGTTTATTCAGAACACCAAAGATACAACAAAGTAACACAAAAGTTGTAGTTAGGACTTAAGAAAGAGTAATTTATGTAAAACATA
>JAAYQF010000126.1 GCA_012519425.1 Bacteroidales bacterium
GCCCGCTTCGCTCGAAAAATTAGCGCTCGAACAGCTAAATCGTCCAAACTCGCAACTTCGTTGCTCAAACAAGGACGATTCTTAACGCTGTTCTCACTTATTTTTCGGCTCACCGGACGAGGTCGGTCATTACCCAACACATAAAATCCTGCAAACTAATTAATTGTTTAACTATTTAGACTTCAAAAAGATGGTAACAATCAAAAAAGATATTAATGAAAAACTTTATCAAACTGCTCTGTTAAGAATAGATGAGTTGCTACATGAAGTTACAGATGAGACACCTGTATCCGATAAAAGAGCCATCGAATTATCTTTGATGTCTGATATAGTCATGGCTTATGAGGAGAAACATTTCCCTATTGCATCATCTCCTTTGGCTGACGTGATGAAAATAGCATTGGAAGAAAAAAACATATCTCAAAAAGCCTTGGCAGAACGTATTGGCGTATCTCCATCTCGGATAAGCGAATACTTAAGCGGGAAAGCTGAGCCTACATTAAAAATCGCCCGCGCCATCAGTAAGGAACTGAAGATTGCGCCGGCGATTGTATTGGGAGTATAAAAGAAGCTTAGTATCTGTAATGCTCCGGCTTGTACGGACCATCCACCTCAACACCAATATAAGCCGCTTGTTCGGGAGTGAGTTTGGTTAATTTAACGCCCAATTGTTCCAGGTGCAGGCGTGCAACTTCCTCATCCAAATGTTTGGGCAAGCGATACACGTCAATGGGATAATCCTTGGTATGCAGTTCAATTTGAGCCAAAGTCTGGTTGGTAAACGAATTACTCATCACAAAAGAGGGATGACCGGTCGCACAACCCAAATTCACCAGACGACCATCTGCCAGTAAAATAATGCTGTTCCCTGTAGGAAAAGTATATTTATCCACTTGCGGTTTAATATTCACCCTTTTTATCCCGGGATATTTTTTCAATTTTTCTACCTGAATTTCATTGTCGAAATGACCAATATTGCACACGATGGAACCATCATTCATTTTGGCCATGTGCTCAATGCGTATCACATCCTTATTGCCGGTAGTGGTCACAAAGACATTGCCCTCGCTGAGGGCGTCCTCAACCGTGCAAACTTCAAAACCTTCCATGGCTGCCTGTAAAGCACAGATGGGATCAATTTCGGTAACCAATACCCGCGAACCATATGCACGCATAGATTTGGCTGAACCTTTACCCACGTCACCATAACCACAAACCACCACCACTTTACCGGCGAGCATCACGTCTGTAGCACGCTTGATGCCGTCAGCCAAAGATTCGCGACAGCCGTATAAATTATCGAACTTAGATTTGGTTACAGAATCGTTGACATTGAAAGCCGGAAATAATAATTTACCCTGCTCCATCATTTGATAAAGGCGATGAACACCCGTTGTGGTCTCTTCAGAAACTCCACGAATTTCTTTCACCATTTCCTTCCATATACCCTTGCGCTCCATCAAAACCCTTTTCAGGATGGCGTAAAGTTCTCTTTCATCTTCACCCTCAGCTTCTTTATTGAGTACTTCGGCATTTTCTTCAGCAGCTACTCCCATATGCAACATCAGCGTAGCATCTCCACCATCATCCACTATCAAAGTAGGACCCTGATCTTTACCAAAAGAAAGCGCTTGCAGGGTACACCACCAATATTCCTCTAAGGTTTCTCCTTTCCATGCAAACACAGGAATACCGGCTTTTGCAATGGCTGCTGCCGCGTGATCCTGAGTAGAATAGATATTACAACTGCACCAGCGCACCTCTGCACCCAATTCAACCAAAGTCTCAATCAAAACAGCAGTCTGGATGGTCATATGCAAAGAACCCATGATGCGAGCACCTTTCAAAGGTTTCTTTTTGCCAAAACGAGCGCGCAAGGACATCAGTCCCGGCATTTCTTTTTCAGCTAATTCTATTTCTTTCCTGCCATAATCAGCCAAGGAAACATCGGCTACTCGATAGGGTAAATCACTGAACAATACGTTAGTAGTCATGAACAAAAGGATTAAAAATATTTTAAAACTGCTTAATATAAGCCGGACGCAAAGTTACGAATAATATCAAACAAATTAAATTTATTTATCTTTGCTTTTTACTTACTCCATGTTCATTGATGTACACACACATAAAATCAATTCTGACGATATTCCCATCATATACAATGTCAGGATAAACGATGATGCGGTATCATTACCACATGGTCAGCACATTTATTTTTCGGCCGGCATACATCCCTGGGATGCTGAAAAAGTACGTTCAGTGTGGTACGACAACATGACAATCATGTTGAATTACAAGCAGGTGATAGCTGTGGGAGAATGCGGTTTGGATAAGCATACATCTGTCTCTCCTGAAAAACAACTTGAAATATTCGAAAAACACATCCATCTTTCGGAGACAAATCAATTACCATTGCTCATTCATTGTGTAGGATTCAGCCATGAAATTATCCGTCTTCATCAATATTTTAAACCCAAACAAGCCTGGATTATACATGGTTTCAGGGGAAAACCCGAATTAGCATTACAGTTTTTGAAAGAAGACATTTATTTATCTTTTGGAGAAAAATTCAATGTAGAATCCGTAAAGATCACTCCTCTAAACAGGCTATTGATAGAAACTGATGAAAGCCAAACATCCATTAAAGATTTGTATCAACGCATCGCAGAGATCAAAGAATGTGATGTGAGAAAATTAAAAGCAGCGAATGATTTGTTTGGGATTTAAGGCCTAGGCTAATGCACCATATTAATTGAACTCCGTCCTTCCGTATCGATATCCCTTAGTTAGAAAAAACCATTACCTTTGTCATTCAATAATTTTTATAAAATGAAAAGAGTTTTTCTATTCGCTTGTGTTATATTCAGCTCCGTAGCTGCCTTTTCGCAACTTCGGCTCACTGCCGACATATTAAAATTAAACAATGTATTCAGTGCCATTACCAATCTTTATGTAGATTCCGTGGATGAAAAGAAATTGGTTGAAACGGCAATTGTTGCTGCTTTGAAGGATTTGGATCCTCATTCTTCGTATATCCCGAAAGAAGAGGTTGAGAAAACAAATGAACCTCTGGAAGGAAGTTTTGAAGGGGTGGGCATACAATTTCAGATTTTCAATGATACCATATTGGTAGTGCAAACCATAACCGGCACGCCGGCCGAAAAGGTGGGAGTCAAACCGGGTGACAGAATTGTGTATATAGATGGAGAATTGATAGCCGGACAGAAAATACAAAATTCAGATGTAACAAAACGATTGCGGGGAAAGAAAGGCTCAGAGGTAGAAGTAAAAATTTTGCGCCGCGGTGTGCCGGAATTAATCCTGTTTAAAATCATACGCGATAAAATACCGGTTAACAGCATTGATGCATCTTACATGATTGATGAGGAAATCGGTTACATTAAAATCAACAATTTTGGCAGCAAGACCATTGATGAATATAAAGCCGCATTTTTTGCTTTGAAAAAAGAGGGCATGAAACATTTAATTTTAAATCTTCAAGGTAACGGAGGTGGTTACCTCAATGCGGCCATCGAACTGGCAGATGAGTTTTTGAGCCGGGATAAATTGATTGTATATACGGAAGGCTTAAGGCAAAGGCGCATGACTTCTACCGCAACGGCTATTGGAGGATTTGAACAGGGAAAGTTGATTATTTTGGTAGATGAATATTCCGCTTCAGCCAGTGAAATCGTTTCAGGTGCCGTACAAGATTGGGACCGGGGAATAATTGTGGGCAGACGGACGTTCGGTAAAGGGCTGGTACAACGCCAAATTCCTTTGTCTGACGGATCTATGCTGCGTTTAACAACATCGCGCTATTATACACCCAGTGGCAGATCCATTCAAAAACCCTACAATGATGGCGTAGAAAAGTACAGAAAAGATCTGGCAGACAGGTATGAACATGGTGAGATGCAGCATATTGATTCCATTCATTTTTCTGATTCACTTAAATACACAACCAATGTATTAAAAAGGACAGTCTATGGTGGGGGCGGTATCATGCCTGATGTATTTGTTCCTTTAGACACAACCCGCTTTACTGATTTCCACAGAAAGATTGTAGCGCAAGGCGTCATGAATAAAATTGTAGTTGAATATATTGACAGAAACAGAAACAGCTTGAAAAGGAAATACCGTGATTTTGAGCAGTATAAAAATACATTCTCCATAGGTACGGATTTTTTGGATCAAATAAAAGAAATGGCTGAACAAGAGGGAATAGTGTATGATGAAGAACAATACAATCGATCAAAAGACTTGATCAGCTTACAGTTAAAAGCCCTTATTGCACGTGATATTTGGTCAATGAACGAATATTATCGCATCATGGATGCAGAAAATGAGGCATTGCAACGAGCCGTACATATCCTCCGAAATCCTGATGAATACAGTCAGATCCTAAGCAAGAATTTGGAACACGAAACTCTAGTTTCAGAATTTGCACCTCATGAACCCGGACCTCGGAACCCATAACTCGGAACTCATATCCAAATCATGCTCCTTTATCTTTCCCAACACCTCATCGAAATTACCGGTACCCTGCTCAGTTTGGTGTACCTCTATCTTTCCATTCAGCAAAGGATCAGCCTTTGGATTTTTGGATTTTTAAGTTCCGCATTATACATCGTGGTCTTCTTTCAAAGTAAGTTCTATGCTGATATGTCTTTGCAGGTTTATTATTTAGTAGTAAGCGTATATGGATGGATCAGTTGGAAGAAAGGCAAAGCTGATACGGGAGAAGATCTGCCTGTTCGAAAAACAACCATGCATCAGGGCATCATGCTTACATCCCTGACAATTGCCGTCTTTTTTATCTACTATTACATTCTGACTGTCTTTACTGATTCTCCGGTACCTATTGGAGATTCATTTACCACCGCCCTCAGCATCACTGCTACCTGGATGCTTGCCAAAAAAATGATAGAACATTGGTTTGTTTGGATTGTTGTAGACACCGTCGCTGTGGGGCTGTACATATACAGAGGACTTTATCCAACCGCTTTTTTATTTGTCGTTTATTCCGTCATGGCAATAGTCGGCTGGATACAGTGGAAAAAATCTTTGGATACACAAAAGTTAATAATGTAAAATAATTAGAGAAATTTTTCTCCAATCAGAACTATAATTGTACTTTTGCGAGTCTTTTTTAAAGCATAAACAAACCTTACGAGTTTCTATCTTGTTCGGTCATGTATTAATTCAGTTATGATCACAGTCATAAATCAACATCGAGCATTATAAGCAAGTCGGGTGCGTACAAAGCTTCAATACTAATTAAATACTAAAATTAAAATTCAAACTTAATTTCTATGTCTAAAGTAACTGTAATAGGTGCCGGAAATGTTGGTTCAACATGTGCAAGCGTATTGGCTGTAAATGAAGTAGCAGATAAAATAGTATTACTTGATGTAAAAGAAGGCATTTCTGAAGGAAAAGCCCTTGATATCATGCAGGCTTCCACATTGTTGGGATTTAACTCTACGCTGATAGGAAGTTCGAACGATTATACGCTTACCGCTGATTCTGACGTAGCCGTAATTACCTCAGGTATTCCCCGGAAGCCCGGTATGACCCGGGAGGAATTGATTGGTGTAAATGCCAATATCGTAAATTCGGTTGTAGAAAATGTTTTGAAATATTCTCCGGATGCTGTTTTGGTCATAATCAGTAATCCAATGGATACCATGACCCATCTTACATTGAAAAGTACCGGTTTGCCTAACAACAGGGTGATCGGCATGGGTGGTGCTTTGGATAGTGCTCGTTTCAGGTTTTATTTAAGTAAGGCGCTGGATGCACAGCCCAACGAAATACAAGGTACTGTTATTGGCGGTCATGGTGACACAACTATGATTCCTCTAACACGTTATGCCTCTTATAAAGGCCGTCCGATTTCTGAGATTTTAGACAAGGAAACAATGGACAAAGTGGTTGCTGACACCATGGTGGGTGGTGCAACATTGACCAAATTGATTGGTACATCCGCCTGGTATGCTCCGGGAGCATCAGTTGCCTATGTGGTAAAGTCTATTTTACGTGACCAGAAAAAAGTGATCACTTGCTCTGTTGCATTGGAAGGAGAATATGGCCAGAAGGATATCTGCATAGGCGTCCCCGTGGTTGTAGGACGAAGGGGAGTAGAACAAATCCTTGATTATAAGTTAAATGAAGAAGAAATGGATTTGTTTTTAAAAAGCTGTAATGCTGTAAGAGCAACGAATAATGTACTGAAAGATCTGGGACTACTATAAGTTTATGATCGGTGACTCCTTGCCGGAATCACCAGTGCTTAACACAATAATATATTGAGACGCAAGATTTTGCCTTGCGTCTCTCTTTTTGTAAAAGCCTTTGCCTGTGAAATCTTTCTTGATCCAATCCGACATCCTGATATTCAGTATCCAAAAAATCCATTATCTTTGGGCTTTATTTCTTCAATCATCATTCAAATAAAATTGAAAATTATGAGGACTAAAGCCCTTATTTTGAGCTTAATATTCTGCTCATTGACCATTTTCTCCCAAGAAAAAATAAAAACCGGTTTTGGCTTTGGAGCCATTCCGGCCGTTTCTTTTGACTCTGACCTGGGTTTTCAATATGGAGCCATCGTGAATTTATTTCATTATGGAGATGGATCACGTTATCCCAAATACGATCATTCTTTGTATTTAGAATGGTCACGCTATACCAAAGGCACCGGAATCAATCGCATCATGTACGATTCCGAAAAGTTGATCCCCAACATCAAGACTACAGTAGATGTGACTTATTTTACCGATCAGATGCTGTCTTTTTATGGTTTCAACGGCTATCAGTCCGTTTATGATGAAAATCAATCCCGCCTTTTTAACAGCATGGAGCGCAATATGTTCCGTGCCAAAGCTGACGTACAAGGAAACTTCGGATCGTCAAAATTCGGTTGGGTGGGAGGATATTCTTTTTATCATTTTGATATGGACTCAGTGAATATCGATAAGTTGGGTTTGGATGCTGAGCCCGGCGGTTCACTCTATCAACGTTATGTTAAACATGGAGTTATAGGTGCTGACGAAGCTAATGGGGGGTATATCAATTACTTAAAAATCGGCTTAAAATATGACTCCCGTGATCAACAGGCATTCGCGTCCCAGGGCATTTGGACAGAAGCAGTAATCCAATCTGCCCCGGGATTTATCAATCCGTTTCCCCATACCAAGTTTGCATTGATACACCGCCAATACTTCCCCATCATCAAAAATGATATGGTATTCGCATACAGATTGACTTATCAGGCTACCGTAGGAAAAAGCAAAGTACCATATTATGCACAACCTCTTTTGATAACAAGCTTCCTGACTGCTGCCGAAAATCAAGGTTTAGGTGGTAAAAGATCGCTCAGGGGTGTTATGCGCAACAGGGTGATAGGTAATGATATCACCTTTGGTAATTTTGAGTTCAGGTATAAGTTTTTCAAATTTTCACTTTTTAATCAAAACTTTTATTTGGGTACCAATGTATTTTTCGACAGTGGAGTTATATTGAGACCTATCGCTATCGAAGGTTTTGACATTATGACACAAGAAGTTAAAGATGAATTGATGCTGACAGATTATAAAGCCGGGAAATTTCACAACTCGGCGGGTATAGGCTTAAAAATTGGCTGGAACGAAAACTTTATTATTTCCGTTGACCATGGTCGTTCTCTGAACAGAGAAGATGGTGTTGCAGGTACTTATGTCAACCTGAATTATATGTTCTGATGCTGAGCACAACGGCTTTTTTATCTTTTGCGCTGACCATTTTTTACCTTTTGCTGGTTTTTACCCTGATCAGGGGTTGGCATCGTGTTCCTGATCTTGTGGGTAAAACCGAACTTAAAAAAGAGGAAAAGGCAATTTTACCGAAACCATCCCTAGTCATCTGTTGCAAAAATGAAGAACAAAATCTTCCAACCTTGATTGAAGCCCTACGCAATCAGACACATCAGGATTTTGAGCTGATTTGGGTCAATGATCATTCTACAGACAATACCCTGCCTATATTGCAAAATTCATTGAGCTTATTTGCAAAAGCACAACTTATTCAATCTCCCAAACCCGGAAAGAAACAGGCACAACGAGCGGGGGTATTGGCTGCTGCCAACGACTTTATCATTACCACGGATGCCGACTGCGTACCTCATCCCCGGTGGATAGAGACCCTGGTGGAATTTCAACACAAGCAGCAAGCAGATTTGATCATTGCTCCCGTAAGATTTAATGGCGGAAATTCATTCTTTGCCAAACTACAACAATTGGAGTTTGCCACCTTGGTTGGTTCAGGTTTGGCTGCTGCCGGTAATGAGAGACCGATTTTTTGCAATGCTGCAAATATGGCTTTCAACAAAGAAAGTTGGTTAAAAAGTCAAGCAGATTTACGCGCGGAAGAGATATCCGGTGATGATGTTTTTTTGTTACATGCCATTAAAAAAAGAAAAGGCAAAATCACACCTTTACTTTCACCTGATGCATTCGTGGCAACCACTCCGAATTCAAACTTGAAAGCCTTTGTACGCCAACGTACCAGATGGGCTTCCAAAGCTGTCAAATATACAGATTGTGACAGCATTGTAACGGGCCTGGCTGTAGGTGCCATGAATGCCTTACTGTTGGTGCTGTTTTTTATGGGAATATTTTACAAAGAAATTTGGAACTTGTGGGGGTCCGTTTTCCTGATCAAATTTTTTGTGGATTATATCTTCCTCTTGAAAATTAAAGATTTTTTCCGGCTAAAACTCAGTTTTGGAATGACACTTTCATTATCCCTATTTTATCCGCTTTATGTAGGAGCAGTAGGTATAAGGTCTATTTTCAGAAACAAAAACGACTGGTGACTACCTTAATTGGTCACACGCAACAGGTCGCCTTGCAGCATAGTTTTGTATCGCTTCAGACCTTCTTTGGAAGGTCCTTCTACGGGATGCCCAACTCCAAAACTGATATCATAAACACTGCTGCAACTATCGCACACCAATTGTCCCAAACCATTGGGTTTCACTTTAACAGATGATAATGCTTCATGTGGACAAGCCAAATCGAAAGCACAGTACTCACCTTCAAAATTAGTATACACGATTACCCCTCCATAACCAATTCTATCTGTCAGCTCTTTTCCCATCCTGGGTTTTTCAAACAACACATACGAATTGTTATTGTTTTTAAGTGTGGTATTATAGGGTGCCAATCGTAAATCTATATCTAAGAATACAGGATAGTCAGGAATGGAAGATACGTAATTACCCTCACATCCCATCAGTAAAATCATGCATGTAAAAGATATAAAAATTTTACACTTTGCTGCTAAACACTTCATCCCGATATTGTTGAAATTTGCTGTAATTCCTCCGTAGAAAAATCAACATTTTTCAAAGATTGAATATTATCGGCAAGCTGTTTCAAAGAGCTTGCACCAACAATCACCGAGGTAACCGCAGGATGAAGCAGGCACCAACTCAGTGCCATTTGTGCCAGGGTTTGCCCTCTCTTTTTGGCCATAGCATTGAGAAGAGCTGCTTTCTCTATAATTTCAGGAGTGATCTGTGATCTTCGAAGAAAACCGTGGGATAGTGCAGCACGGGAGTTTTGGGGAATGCCCTGCAAATACCTGTCACTTAAAATACCTTGTTCCAAAGGAGAATAACCGATAAATCCCAATCCCTCTTTTTGTATCAAGGGAAAAATTGAATCCTCAATTTTTCTCGTCAAGATATTGTATTTCCCCTGATACAACAGGCAAGGCGTACCATTTTCCCGTAATAATTCGATGGCTCGTTTGGTTTTATCTTCAGGATATTTGGAGATACCGATATACAAAGCTTTTCCTTGCTTCACGATATCGGATAATGCCCCCATCGTTTCTTCCAAAGGTGTGTTTGGGTCATACCGATGTGAATAAAAAATATCCACATAATCCAGTTGCATACGTTTCAGGCTTTGATTGATGCTGGCTATCAGGTATTTTCTTGATCCTCCGTCACCATACGGACCATCCCACATTGCATGTCCGGCTTTTGTGCTGATAATTAATTCATCACGATAGGCAGCAAAATCACTCTGCATCACTTTTCCGAAATTTCGCTCGGCGCTACCAAAAGGAGTTCCATAATTATTTGCCAAATCGAAATGTGTGATACCATGGTCGAAAGCGAAACGTAACATACGCACTGCTTCGCGGGGATCGTCGACGTCTCCGAAGTTGTGCCATAATCCCAATGAGATCACAGGCAATTGCAGACCACTACAACCGCAATACCTGTAAGGCACAGCACCACCGTTATAACGTTGCTTATTAGGTGTGTACGGCTGTTCCGACATAATTAGCTCAGGACTTAAAATTCTACAGTTGGAGCTTTTTCGCTGCCTGCCTCAGCTTCAAAATATGCTTTCCGCTCAAAACCAAACATAGACGCAATGATATTGGTCGGGAAACGACGAATCTTAGCATTGAAGTTCTTACTTACTTCATTAAACCTTGTTCTTTCGGTAGAAATTCTGTTCTCAGTTCCTTCCAGTTGCACTTGCAGCTCCCTAAAATTCTCATTGGCCTTCAGGTCCGGGTAGTTTTCCGTGATCATCAGCAATCTACCTAATGCCGAACTTAATTCACCCTGTGCAGCCTGGAATTCCTGCAGTTTCTCAGGAGTAAGGTTGTCCGGGTCCACAGTCACTTGCGTAGCACGTGCCCTGGCTGAAACCACGTTTTCCAAAGTTGTACTTTCATGTGCAGCGTAGCCCTTAACTGTTGCCACTAAATTAGGAATTAAATCAGCACGACGCTGATACTGATTTTCAACGTTGCTCCATTGCTTACCTACATTTTCCTCCAGGCCTACTAAGCTGTTGTAAGTACTGATAGCTGCAAACACCAAAATAACCAATACGGCTACAATGGATAATGTAATGATGGTTTTCTTTTTCATAAATGTTTAATGTTTAATGTGTAATGTTTAATTGTTTAACTGTTGAATCGTTGAATTGTTGAATCGTTTAATTGTTTAATTGTTTAACTGTCCCGGAACTCGTTACCCCGGAACCCGGACCGCGGAACACGGCCTCACCATCTTCCGGTGGCTCCTCCTCCGCCCGACATGCCGCCGCCAAAGCTGCCACCGCTAAATCCACCGCCGCTTCCAAATCCTCCGCGACCACTGAAGATACTTCCGGCAGCTGAACCTGCAGCGATATGACCGCCCCTTGATATCCTTGGCAGATTATTGTTTTTATGATCTTCATGTCCACAGAACTGACATTTATAAGTCAGGCGCTCTGTTCCTCCATGTATAAAAGTTGGTGCTACCATCACCGTCCTCTTATGCAGGGTAAAAGCTTTGGTTTTACAACTTGGACATTCAGCATACACACTTGGTTTATCCAAAGTAAAAATTGCCTCATTACCACAATCTTTACATACAAAAACATCATAATCAACCGCATGGAGCTGCTCCTCAAACTGTTGCGAAACACTTAAATATTCATCTTCCTTTTTCTCCGAAAGGATGCGCATGGTCCCATCACAAGTATTACACGGAATAGGCTGGCGACGGATCTTCCACATCATAATTTTGGAATATAGGTTTGCCGGAAAAGTAACTACCGGAACGCCAAGTAGAAACAATAGAAAAACGGGATTTTCGACGAATAAAATAATCAATACAAAAGCGATAGCAGGAATGCCGATATTCAACATCAGCAAGATACTTTTCTTTTCATTTCTGAGTGCCTTGTATTTACTGATGTTTGTGGGCAGCAAATCGTTGTTTTTGATTTTCTTAATGGCTGAAGCAATCCATACAAAGGAAATCAGGATAATGATCAGATAGATGGCTATAATAATGGGCAACACTACGCCCCATGCAATTTCTTTTTTGGCTTCTTCAAATTTCTCTTCCCCTAAAACAGAAACAACATGCTCGATGCCTTTGACAAATCCTTCATCATAATTACCGGTTTTAAAATAGGGAAACATGCTCTGATGCTGGATGCGGGAGGCCAATGCATCCGGTAAAACCCCCTCTATACCGTATCCGGTCTCAAAACGAATGGCACGCTGATCTTCAACAAACAGTATCAACAAACCATTGTTGTCTTTTTCCTTTCCTATTCCCCACTTTGCAAATAAATCAGTCGCAAACAATTCAATATTTTCATCCCCAATTGATTCAACCAATACCACAGCGACTTCCGTGAGCGTGGAGTCTTCAAGTGCCTGCAACATATGATTCAGCTGCCTGACCGTTGCGGTACCAATAATATTATCCGGATTGCTCACGTGACTGTGTTGATCAATTACTTTGGGATTAGGGATATTGTCCAGGTTGTAAACAGAACCAAAAGCTTGCAGAGAAAGAAAAAGCAGACAACCCGGCAAGCAGCGTACAAGATCGATTTTAAATAATTTAGCTTTCAAGACATTCAATAATTATCTGTTTTTATTAATTCTATATCAAACTTCAACACGGAGTGAGGAGGTACAAGGCCTTGACTTTTTTTACCATAAGCTAACTCAGCAGGTACATAGAAGATAAAATGCCATCCATCACGCATCAGCGGCAGCCCTTCCTGCCAACCCCTGATAGACTGTTCCAAATACATATAAGTATCTTCTTTTGCATCAAAAACCCTCCCCGAAATAAGTTGCCCTTTGTACGAAACCCTGATCCTGCTGGTGGGATGCGGTCTGGTATATTTATATTCGTTGCTGTATATCACATGATAACACAAACCACTTTCAGTCACGAAAAAGTTGGAATCATTTTTATGAATCTCTTTAAACTCCTCAAGCCATTGTTCATTCATAATTTTCCAATCGGCATATTTTTCTTCCTCACAAGCAGAGACTAAGACCACAGAAAATAGTATGAAACCAAAAATTATCAGTTTGTTTGTTAGTTTGCTCATCATATTGTTTGCAAGATATTTCATTGTTTTTTATTCCCTTTTCTCATCTTGACTGAAAAAGATTTTTTTACAAAATCCGGCATCTTTCGCTGAGGCCCCCATCCTAAATAATTAAGGGGCAAAGTTACAATATTTTTTACACTTGAAGGAATGAAGTCCATTGTTTTCCGATTCGAACTGACGAAACCAAATCCTTTAACTGCCACTTTCTCCGCCAAGGGTTGCAGACCTTGTTCTACACTTTTTCGACGATTTTCGAGTAACAGGTCGGTAAGCGGAATCCGAACGGGACAAACTTTATTACAGGCCCCACAAAGGGTGGATGCAAAGCTCAGGTGAGAAAAATCTTTAAAGCCTTTTAAAAATGGAGTCAAAACGGAACCGATGGGACCACTGTAAGTGGCATGATAGGCGTGACCGCCAATGGTTTTGTAAACCGGACATGCATTCAGGCATGCTCCACAACGAATACAGGCAAGTGATTGATAGGCTTTATCGTCCTGATACACGCTTGTGCGACCATTGTCCAACAAAATTATGTACATCTTTTCCGGACCGTCTGTTTCAGATGATTTACGAGGACCGGTAAAAATGGTATTGTAAACCGTCATTTGCTGACCGGTTCCGTGCACCGCCAATAAAGGATAAAACAAGGCAAGCTGGCTCATTTTCGGGATGATCTTCTCCATACCGGCAACCACAATGTGAACTTTCGGGAAAGCAGTTGACATCAACGCATTACCTTCATTTTCAGTTACGGAAACACCCCCAATATCAGCTATTAAGAAGTTAGCACCCGTAACACCAATATCAGCCTGTAAGTATTTGCTTCTCAATAAAGAACGGGCAAAAGCGGCTATCTCCTCGGGAGTGCCCGAAACCGGCAAGCCGAATTTCTCATGAAACAAGCGGGCAATATCTTCCTTCGATTTATGCATGGCAGGCGTAACAATATGGTAAGGCTTTTCTCCGGCGACCTGCACGATAAATTCCCCTAAATCTGTCTCTATAGATTCACAACCGACTGAAGCAGCAATTTTATTAAATTCAATTTCTTCCGTGGTCATCGACTTACTCTTTACAATGAGCTTAGCGTCATGTTTTTTTATGATTTCGGTGATAAATCGCTGCGCCTCCCGGGCATCTTGCGCCCACAAAACTTCCGTGCCGTTCGACAGACAGTTTTTCTCAAAAGTTAACAGATACTCACTCCAATGCTGTAGTACATCTTTTTTGATGGCTGCCGCTTGTTCTCTGGCATATTCGATGTCTTTATAACGCGACATGCCTGCCCTTACGGCTCGATTGTATTGTGTTATATTGAAATGAATGGTGTTCCGGTGCTTCCTGTTGAAAGCGATATCTTTTGCTGCCTTGATAAAATTTTTAGCTTCCCGCGGAACCATGGTATCAATGATGTTATTTTTTCAGAAGAAAGGTGTAACTACCTATAATATTACCATCAGTAAAAAAATCGATGCGATAGGTGCCCGGATAAAGAATTTCTTCTACTTTCCAGTAAATAACATCGCTCAAGGCTTCACCTCCATATTCATATTCTTTTTTAGCAGAATAGCCTATCATGCCGTTTTCAAAGCTGAACACATTGTTGATGTCTTTGGTCAGCAACTCTCCGTCGGGTCGGGTAATCCTGATATACATGACTTTAGATCCGGGTTCTGCGGTGATGTTTTTCGCTATCGTATAATCAAATTGCAAATGGGCAATGCGACCGAAAATTCCGGTTTTCCTGTTTCTATCATTTAAAGTGATAACGTTAAAATCAACTACTTCTAGTTTTGAAGCCCTTGTAACCACTTCATGCAAATCTTCTCTTTCCCTCGATAATAGCTCGACTTCCTGGGAAGAAGCCTCATATTTTAACCTAATCTCCTTGTTTTCTTGTTTGAGTTGTATGTTTTCAGTATTCAGGGAATCAATTTGAGCCACCAGATGCATCATGACTTTCCTTATAGAAGCGAGTTCATCTTTCAATTCTTTTATCCTCCGGGCATTGGTGGCGCGGGTATTACGCAGCTCTTCCAACAACTCGCGAACACGTTCTTTTTCTGTTTCCAATTCTTTCAATAATGAATCATTGCGAACAGTCGTAGTATAACCATCAAATTGATAGGTCAGATCCATGTATTCTTCTTCTACACGTTCTTTTTCCTGATCCATAATTTCAGTAACAGATTCAAGTTCCAACTCTTTCTGCCTGGCATCATTGTATAAGTACAATACAACACCGATCAACGCAACAACCAGTAAAATAAGGATAATATAAATCAGATTTTTAGATTTGAACATGAGTTAGTAGTTAGTAGATAGTAGTTAGTAGTTGGTAGTTAGTAGTTTTTATAAAAGTGTAATAATTTTTTCCAATTGAATGCCCCTGGAGCCTTTGATCAATATGATTTGATTTTCGGGCTTTTCTTCTAAAAGAAACACACAGAGTTTATCCACGTCATCAAAAGTGCGATAAGTGTGTTGAGTTTTTTTGAATGTACTTCCGACCAAATAAACGGATTGGAATCCTTTTTCTTTTATCAGGTCCACTATCTTTTGATGTTCAGATACTGCGTGTTCTCCAAGTTCCAGCATATCTCCCAAAATTAACAGTTTATTGTCATGTTTCAGTTGCCTGATATTCAAAATAGCAGCCTCCATGCTGGTGGGATTCGCATTATAAGCATCTATGATCAGTTTGTTTTTACCCGTTTCGAAGAATTGAGAGCGATTGTTTTGGGGAACAAAAACCTCAATTCCTTGCTTTATCTGTGAGTTCTTTAGCCCAAAGAAATGCCCGATAGCCACAGCAGCCAACACATTTTCAGCATTGTAAGTTCCAACCAGGTGTGTGACAATTTCAAAAGTGCTGCCCGTTTGGCATTGCATGGTTAAATACGGATCGCCGGAAACGATTTTACCTGTAATAATGGACAAATCAGGATGACTCTTTATGCTGTATGCAATTTGCTTATCGGAAGGAAGTCCCGCACCGACAGCCATTTCTTGCAAATAATCCAAATCGCTGTTGATAAAGACCCCCATGCCGTTGGACGCAATATGCGCATATAGTTCCGCCTTGGCTTTCATCACTCCCCCGAAAGAGCCAAAGCCCTCTAAATGAGCCTTTCCTACATTGGTAATAATGCCAAAATCTGGTTGTGCAATTTCACACAATTGTCTTATTTCTCCCGGATGATTGGCACCCATTTCAATAACGGCCAACTGATGTTGGTTGGTAAGCTGTAAAAGTGTCAAAGGCACACCGATGTGGTTGTTCAAATTTCCCGGGGTAGCATGTACCCGGTATTTCTCTTTTAAGACAGCTGTGATCAGTTCTTTGGTCGTTGTTTTTCCATTTGAACCAGTGATACCGATAATTTTCACTCCTAATCGCTTCCTATGCGTGGCAGCCAATTCTTGCAAAGAGCACAACACATCTTCCACGAGAATATAGCGATCGTCAAGAGCATATTCAGCTTCATCAACAACAGCAAAGGAACAACCTCTCTCAAGCGCTTCGGCAGCAAAAGCATTCGCGTTGTATTTTTCTCCCCTCAGGGCAAAAAACACAGAGCCGACGGGACAATTTCTGCTATCGGTTGTTACAACAGGATGTTTAAGAAAAATATCGTAGAGGTTCATACGATCGTAATTTGTTTTTATTTGTTCTGTGGAACTTGCAAGCTGAATTGATATCCGAAAGACACGTACCAATTACCTTGTCGCACATAGTCAACTTTACTTTTATCAAGGTTATTGATGCCCCAATCGTAACCACCTTTGAGCATAAATTGCCGCCATTGCACACCACCGCCTGCACCCAATTGAAAGTTGATACGATGCAAACCTGATTTTAAACCGATGCGGTTATTATCCGGTTTATACATGCTGCTTTTTCCGGAAATGATATGGGGATACACAGCAGGATCATCCAAATAGGAAATGGTCTTTTGATTTTGAATCAATCCGATTTGAAAATTGGGACCCAAAAAGCCAAATATCTTGAAGTCTTTAAACAAAGGCTGGTTATATACCAGGCGCAAAGGTACTTCCATTGCGTGGCTCCAACTTCTGTAAATTATACTATCAAAAACACTCTCGTATCCCTGAACTTTTTTTGAGTATCCGATGTTGTAATACAAACCCGTTTGCACGGCAAAATTGTATTTCAAATCGAAATCCGTTGAAGCGCCGATGCGAACCGCATCAAAATAAGTTTCACTGGTTGCCTTGCCTAATCTTTTGGGATTGAAGTATCCGCCTTCTAACATGATTTTTTGTGCATTCAGTCCACACAAAGCCGCAACAGAAAGAAGCAGAATAACAATCGGTAATTTAAATCTCATTTTCATTGAAGATTAATTGTATCATTTTGGAGCACAAAGATAGATTTTTTACTTGGGTTTACATGGATTTTTTAATGAAAGTTGAGAATTCCGGCATAGTTCCCATGTGATAATCAGAAAAAATTTGTTACTTTGCGAGGTTGTATATTCAACTATAAAAACAATAAGGTGCCTTAGGTTAAATTCATTACACATCCATGCCATCATGAACATTGTATTAGTTATTATCGGTATTGCAGCAGGTTTGATAATAGGATATCTGCTTGCAAAAAATCTGGTTTCACGTGCTGTTCTGACTGAAAAAAATAACTATGCTGATTTAGATAAAGAATTTGCTGCTTTGAGAGCCCGAACCGAGAATGAAATCAGCAATCTCGAAAAACAGCTTGATGAAAAGCAGAACGAGTTGGATGCCCTTTTGGATAAAATAGATGTAAAAGATAAATTACTGAGTGCGCAAAACGTAAAAACTACCGAGAAAGAGGCCGAGGTCAAGGCATTACAAGAAAAGCTGGCTACCCTGAAAGAGGAAGTTGACAAGATAGGGGAAAAATACGCCGCCGAATTTAAAAACCTTGCCAACGAAATTTTGGAAGATAAGTCACAGCGTTTTACCCAACGTAACAAAGAAAATTTAGAAGCCCTTTTAAAACCTTTGGATGAAAACATCAGGGAATTTAAGAAAACCGTAACGGAAGTGTACGACAAAGAATCCAAAGAGCGCTTTTCCCTTGGCAATGAGGTTAAAAAACTGGCCGATTTGAATCAGCAGATGAGCGAAGAAGCCCGCAATCTGACAAAAGCGTTGAAAGGAGACAGCAAAACACAGGGCGACTGGGGCGAGATGATATTAGAGTCCATTTTAGAAAAATCCGGATTGCGGAAAGACGAAGAATATTTCATACAAAAAGAGCTTAAGGATGAAGAAGGTAAACCTTTACGCTCAAGTTCTGAAAATAAAAAAATGCGTCCGGACGCAGTTATCAAGTATCCTGATAATCGCACTGTAATTATAGACTCCAAAGTTTCTCTGAATGCGTTCACGAGATACATCAATGCTCCCGACCCGGAGGTTCAGCAAAAAGAATTGGATGCCCATGTGGCTGCGATTAAAAATCATATCATCACCTTGAGTGCCAAAGGATACGACGATTACGAACGATCACTCGACTTTGTGATGATGTTCATTCCGAGCGAACCTGCCTATATTGCAGCCATGCAAGGCGACAAAGACTTATGGTCATTTGCCTACGACAAAAGGATTTTGCTGATGAACCCCACGAACTTAATCACTTCACTGAAGTTAATTTCAGATTTGTGGAAAAGAGAATATCAAAACCGAAATGCCCTGGCTATTGCTGAAAGAGGCGCATTACTATATGATAAATTTGCAGGATTTGTCGATAACATGAAAGACATAGGTAAGAAATTAAATCAAGCGACAGAATCCTATACAGCAGCTTTCGGTCAACTTGCAACCGGACGCGGAAATCTGATGCGTCAGGCAGAGGAACTCAGAGAGTTGGGTATAAAGCCAAGGAAAAGTTTACCTATAGGCGACTTTGAAGAAGGAGAAAATTGAATATTTGTTTTGAGACAGTCCCTATTATATTAATTGTATTACACATTTAAAAAAAACATTATGGATCAAAAAAAACCCACACAGCTTAATGTTGAATTAAGCCCTGAAATTGCAGAAGGCATTTACTCCAATCTTGCCATCATATCCCATTCAAGTTCAGAATTTGTAATTGATTTTGTCAGAATTATGCCCGGAACACCCAAGGCAAATGTTAAATCACGCATTATTTTAACCCCTGAGCATACCAAAAGGCTCTTATTTGCTTTGCAGGAAAACATATCCAAGTATGAAGCCCAGAACGGCAAGATAAAAATTTCCGAATCTCAGATGATGCCACCCATTCCAATGGGATTTGGAGGGGGAGAAGCTTAATATTTTGTATATTAGTTTTCTGTTTGCTATTTTTTGTGTATTTTTGCACGGTTTTTTAAAATCAGAAAAAACTATGTCAAAGTTTGGACAATATAACATTAATCTGAAGGAAATTGCAGACGACAAAGTTCAAATTTTCAAGTACAATTTAGATGATGATTTTTTTGCCAAAATCGATAGTGTTGAGGTAAAAAAAGGCAATGTCCGGGCAAATGTTCACGTCCAAAAAAGACTATCGACCTATGAGTTGACGTTCAAGCTGGATGGTTTTATCAAGCTTCCCTGTGACAGGTGTTTGGATGACATGGACCAGCACATCAAATACGAAGAAACAATTCATGCTAAATTCGGGAGTGAATTTGCAGAAGAAAATGATACCGTCATTGTTCCCGAAGCAGAAGGAAGTATTAACATCGCCTGGTTTTTATATGAATTCATCATTTTGAACATACCCATCAAGCACGTACATGCTCCGGGAGAATGCAACAAAAGCATGATTGATAAACTGAGACGCCATATGATCCGTCACAAAGATGACACTGAAGACGAAGCTCTGTTCGAAGATGAGGGTAGCGATGATCATGATTTTGAAAATGACTCAATAATCGAAGAAGATACACAAACCGACCCCAGGTGGGAAAGTTTAAAACATATAAATTTTGAGAACAATTAATTAAAACATAAAAATGGCACATCCTAAAAGAAGACAATCGAAAACCCGCACAGCCAAGAGAAGGACTCATTATAAAGCAAAAGCTCCAACACTTGCTGTTTGTTCTAACTGTGGTGCGGCCCATATCTATCACACCGTATGTGGTGAATGTGGTTACTACAGAGGTAAGTTAGCAGTTGAAAAAACTATTACTGTTTAAGTATGTCAAAAAAGATTCATGCAGTTATCACCGGTGTAGGCGGATATGTTCCGGAGTATATTCTGGACAATCAGGAGCTTAGCACCATGATGGACACGAGTGATGAGTGGATCACTACACGTGTCGGCATCAAGGAACGCAGAATTCTAAAACAAGAAAATACCGGAACCTCCTATATGGCTGTTAAGGCAGCGGAAAATTTGTTTGAAAAAACCGGTACCAAGCCGGAGGAAATTGATCTGATCTTAATGGCTACCTCCACGCCGGATTACATCTTTCCTTCCTGTGCATCGGTCGTAGCCGACAAATTAGGGATTAAAAATGCACTTGCTTTTGATTTGCAGGCCGCATGTTCGGGCTTTATTGTGGGACTGACAAGCTCTGCCGCCTTTATCGAATCCGGACGATATAAAAAAGTATTGGTATTTGGTGCTGAAAAGATGTCGTCCATTACCAATTATGAAGACAGAACCACTGCCCCACTGTTTGGTGATGGTGCGGGTGTAGTTTTGGTTGAACCTACTCAGGAAGAGTTAGGCGTGATGGATTCTATGATTTTCACTGACGGAGCAGGAGGTAAGCATCTGTTTCAAAAAGCAGGAGGATCGGTAAACCCTGCTTCTCATGAAACGGTAGACCGCCGGGAGCATTCAGTTTATCAGGAAGGTCAGGTGGTATTTAAACATGCCGTAATAGGCATGGCCGGCGTATCCGAAGACATCATGAAGAAAAACAATTTAACATCTGAAGATGTTAATTGGTTGATCCCTCATCAGGCCAACCTTCGCATCATTGATGCAGTGGTCAACAGAACAGGTGTGGATTACGACAGGGTCATCATCAATATTCAAAAATACGGAAACACATCAGCTGCTACTATTCCTATCTGCATGTGGGAATCCGAAGAAAAATTCAAAAAAGGAGATAACATCATCCTAACAGCTTTTGGTGCCGGATTTACCTGGGGCGCCGTATGGTTGAAGTGGGGATATTAGAAATATTTTCTTGCTTACTAATTTTCCTAACTTTGTATTTTATTAACTTTTTTATCATTTATTTGCCTTGGCCAATTGAGTTTTTCCATACCTTTGAGTGTTCTATGCTAGATAAGTTGACTTACGAATACACTTTACCCTCATACTGGTCAGGCTGATACTTACCGAGGCACTTCGGCAGGGATGAGAACAGTGTCCACCCCACCGTTTAACAAATTTTTATATTTTATTAAAAGAAATAGCACCAAGCGGCTTGAAATTTTGTACGAATAGAGACAAAGTTTCAGGCCGTTTGTATTTAATACCAATTGATAACTTTAAAATTTAGAAGACAAAAAGAACAAAGACAAAAAGAACAAAGACAAAAAGAACAAAGACAAAAAGAACAAAGAACAAAGAGCAAGGACATTTTATGTTTCACGTGCCTCTTCCTTATTTCAACTCATTGTCTCCAAAGTTCCCCTAAAATATTAAACTTTCAACACAGATAAACATCATGAAAAAAAATCACAAAATCAGATTCACGCTCGCCATCCTTCTGGCGATGCTATTAGGCACTGCAAATGTGCAGGCAGTAAACTACGATCTTTGGATTGCCGGTGTACGGGTAACAGACGTCAATAAAGGCGACCTAACAGTTATTAACGGCACTAATGGTCATACGGTAACAGGTGCGATAAGCTACAACTCCACTACCAAAACCCTTACGCTTAATGACGCTACTATCTCTGTAACAGGCGATGTCAACGGTATTTGTTCCGGTATTAATGGGCTGGAAATTGAAGTTGTGGGTGATAATAATAAGATAACTGCCAACGGTTGGGCAGCAATACATATTGCACAACCCGGTACTATTATGGGTAGCGGCACACTAAGTACAAGCAACGCTGCGGCGAATAACTGTGCGATATTTGTTTTAGATGCTCCTCTCACTATCAAAGACTGTACTTTAAGTGCTACAGCAGACGGACGTGGTATTATGGGTAACAGTGGCAGTAGCAGCGAAATACTCAACATCAACAATGCTACAGTAAAAGCTAAAGGCACAAACATAGGTTCTATTATGAACTTCAACAGTATAAACCTTACCGCTTGCTCTCCCGTCTCGCCTGTGGGTGCTAAAGTAACCGGTGGCAGTATAACGGATGCCGATAACAATATCCTAAAAACGGAAGTAAAGATAGCACCGACTGCTTCCTACAATCTCCATATTTGTGGTGTACAGGTAACAGGTGCAAACAAGGATGACCTAAGCGTTATTAATGGCGTAGAGGGTACGGTAACTTACAATTCCAACACTAACACCCTTAAGCTCGAAGATGCTAATATCGCTGTAACAGGCGGTGTTAATGGCATTCTTTCCAATATTGACGGGCTAAAAATAGAAGTAGTCGGCACCAATAATAATGTAAGTAGCAACGGTTGGGCGGCAATACAATTTAATAAACCGGCTACTATTATGGGTAGCGGCACACTAAGTACAAGCAATGCTGCGGCGAATAACTATGCAATATTTGTTTTAAACACTTCGCTTACCATCAAAGACTGTACTTTAAGTGCTACAGGTGGCAAACGTGGTATTACAGGTCACAGTGGCAGCGAAACACTCATCATTAATAATGCTACCGTAAAAGCTACAGGCACCGGTGAGGGTTCTATTACCGGTTTCAATAGTATAACCCTTACCGGCTGTTCTCCTGTCTCGCCTGAGGGTGCAAAAGTAACCGGTGGCAGTATAACGAATGACGGTGGCACTGTTCTAACTACGGAAGTAGAGATAGCTCGGACTGCTTCCTACGGTCTTGTTATTTGTGGCGTGCAAGTAACGGGGCTTAACAAGGATGATTTAAAAGGTATCCCCGGAGTAACCGGAACCTCAGTTACTTATAATCCCTACACCAAAACCCTTAGGTTAGAAGACGCTACTATCGCTGTAACAACCGCTGTCAACGGTATTGGGTCTTATATCGAAGGGTTAAAAATAGAGCTTGTGGGTAATAATAATACCATAACCGCCAGCACCAACGCTTATTCTGTAATAGTATTATATAACTCTACTACTATATTAGGGGGCGGTAAACTTACTATAACCAACAATACTAACTATGCTTGCCTATGGACTCAGAATAAACCGCTCACTATCGAAAACTGCACACTAAATACTACAGGTGGCAATGTAGCCATTGGAAGCAACGGTAGCGGACCGCTTACATTCAATAATGCTACCGTAACAGTTGCAACTGCAAGCACCGGTTTAATCAAAGACTTCGGTAGTATAAGCTTTAACGGCTGCTCTATTTTTTCTCCTGACGGAGCAAAAGTAACCGGCGGTAAAGTAACGGATGCAAGTGGCAACACTGTCATTACAGAGGAAGTAACAATAAAATTTGTTTCTTATAACCTTCAGATTGCCGGGGTACAGGTAACGGATGCCAATAAAAATGACCTAAGTACCGGTAACCCCTGCGTAACGGAAGGTGCGATAAGCTATAACTCCGATACCAAAACCCTTACGCTTGATAATGTCACTATCTCAACAACAGGCAAGGTTAACGGCATTCGTTCCGCTCTTAATGGGCTGAAAATAAATCTTGTGGGTGATAATAATATAGCTGCCGACAATTGGTGTGCTATTCATATTGAACAACCCGGTACTATTATGGGTAGCGGTACGCTAAGTGCAAGCAACTCCAAAGCTGATGACTTAGCAATATTTGTTTATAACACTTCGCTCACCATCCAAGACTGTACGGTAAGTGCCACTGGAAACGGACGAGGTATTGCAGGTTACAATAACGGCGGAACACTCACCATCAACAATGCTACCGTAACAGCCACAGGCACAAACGTAGGTTCTATTACTCACTTCAGCAGTATAACCCTCACCGGCTGCTTTATTTCCGAGCCTGCCGGTGCACAGCCAACAGGCGGTTCCGTATGTAAATCGGGTAATGTCGTCACGGAAACAGTAAAGATAATACCGATTGTAAACTACGACCTATGGATTGGTGGTGTGCAGGTAACAAATGCCAACTGTGACGACCTAAGCGTTATTTCCGGTGTAAGCGGAACCGTAACCTACGATCACGGCACCCAAACCCTTACGCTTAATAACGCCTCTATCTCTGTAACAGGTGAAGTCAACGGAATTCTTTCCGATATTGCCGGGCTGAAAATAGAAGTTGTGGACAATAATACGGTACAAAGCGATAATTTGGCGGCAATACAATTTAATCAATCCGCTTCTATTACGGGCGGCGGTACGCTAAGTGTAAGCAGCGGTACAAATAGCGATGCAATATTTGCTAGCGCCGGCGCTTCGCTTACTATTCAAGGCTGTACAGTAAACGCTACAGCCGGCAAACGCGGTATTACAGGTAGCAGTAGCACCGAAACACTCACTATCAACAATGCCACCGTAACGGCTACAGGCACCAACGAGGGTTCTATTACCGGCTTCAATAGTATAACTCTTACCGCCTGCTCTGTATTCTCTCCTGACGGGGCAAAAGTAACCGGCGGCAAAATAACGGCTGCAGATGGCAGCACTGTCATTACAGCGGAAGTAACGATAAAAAATGTTACTTATCAGCTTCGGATTGGTGGTGTATGGGTAACGGATGCCAATAAAAATGACCTAAGTACCGGTAACCCCTGCGTAACGGCAGGTGCGATAAGCTACAACTCCGACACCAAAACCCTTACGCTTAATAATGCCGCTATTAGCGAACTTACCGGCAATTATCACAAAAGAAATTGGTCTTATATTGAAGGATTAACTGTAGTAGTTCTGGGTAATAACACAATAACCAACAACGGATGGTCAACAATAGAATTTGCGGGTTCTACTACTATTTTAGGTGGCGGTACGCTCACTGTAACCAATCAGAAAAATGACAAAGCGATCAATGCTTACAATAGTATGCTTACTATCAAAAACTGTACGGTAAATACTATAAGTGCAGGAGGAGGCATTATCGGTACTTCTAATAACACTCTTACCATTGATAATGCTACCGTAACAGCTACAGGCACAAGTCAAGGTTCTATTTCCGGCTTTGCCGATATAACCCTTACCGACTGCTTTATTTCCGAGCCTGCGGGGGCAGTCGCAACCAAAGGAGCAGATACTTTTTTTGCCGTACGTGATGGAGCAGGTACTATCATTACCGAAACAGTAAAGATAATACCGATTGTAAACTACAACCTGTGGATTGGTGGCACGCAGGTAACAAATGCCAACTGTGGCGACCTAAGCGTTATTGACGGTGTAAGCGGAACTGTAACCTACGATTCCGGTACGCAAACTCTTACGCTTAATGACGCTACTATCTCTGTAACAGGCGAGGTCAACGGCATTCGTTCCGCTCTCAATGGGCTAAAAATAAATGTTGTGGGTAGTAATACTATAACTGCCAACGGTTGGTGTGCTGTTCATATTGAACAACCCGGTACTATTATGGGTAGCGGTACGCTAACTACAAGCAACACTTATACTAATGAATATGCGATGTTTGTTCATAATGGAGCTTCGCTCACCATCCAAGACTGTACTCTAAGCGCCACTGCTCTAGGACGTGGTATTGCAGGTTCTCTTGGCACCGAAACACTTATTATCAACAATGCTACCGTAACGGCTACAGGTACCAACGTGGGTTCTATTACCGAATTTTCCGATATAACTCTTGTCGGCTGCTTTATTTCCGAGCCTGCTGATGCAGCGTTTGACCCCGAGAATAGGGCTATTTGTAGTAGCGGTACTATCGTTAAAACTCAAGTTAATATAGAGAAAGACATAGATACGGGCACTTATAAACTCAGCACCCACGGCCTTAGCCTCTATCCCAATCCTGTAAATGACATCCTGCATATACGGGCAGAAAAAGCGGTTACCGCCATACGTATCTATGATATAAACGGCACCGCCGTAGCCCAAAACATGGGTGAAAACATAAGCGAAATCAAGCTCGCCCATCTGCCTGCCGGTATCTATATGGTGAGAGTAGAAACAGGGGAAGGGGTTAATACGATGAGGATTATTAAACAATAATACCATTCACAACAAACGTCGCGAAAGCCGTTAGTATCAATTCTAATAAATTCAAGGAACATAATCCGCAAATTTGATTGAATTTGCGGATTATTTGCTTTTATCCTTTTTTCAAACAACCCACTCTTCCCAAAGTCCCCCCTTGGGGGATTTAGGGGGCTTATCTTTTCGTCTTTGTTCTTTATTCTACTTCCTACCTACTCAAATTTACAGATACTCCCACATAATACATTGCTCCGTAGACAGGTGCGTACATAAAGGCGGCATCGTCTAAATACTTTTCGTCTTGCACATAGTTGAAAAGGTTTTTGACTCCCGCGTAAAGACGCACAATATCGAATGACTTAGACACACTCGCATTAAACGTCATATAAGGTTTGGTTTCTTTGATTTTAGAATTTTCCTCCGTTTCGCTCAAATAATCGATATACATTTTACCCTGATACAATCCGTTCACGGTAAAATTCCATGAACCGGGCGTATATTCTACCTTCACACTTCCGCTCGTTGTAGGGAATCGGGGAATATATTTGCTGATATCGGCAAATTGAGTTTCTTTCCAATCCTCGCGGATGTTTTTGTATGCTCCGTGATTCAAAGTGAAATCTGCCCCTACATTCAAATTGCGAACAGGATTAACCAAAACGGTCAGCTCAGCACCTTTTACCGTTGCGTCGTCCACATTATTCCACTGATAAGTGTAACCCAATGCTTTCACTTGATCATCGGCATCGGCAAAGTCTATTTTATTCTTCAAATAGGTATAAAACAGATTGGCACTTACTTGAAACTTGTGTCCGTAATAATCTGCCGAGATATTGGCACTGCGAGAAGTTTCGGCTTCCAAGTCCGATGACTTCCACACACGGGGCGAACCGCTGCACAAATGCAAATCTTCCGAAAATCCGTAAGGAGCGCGAAATCCTGTTCCGGCATTTGCCCGCAACACCCAATGTTTCCCGAGATTGTATTTAATTGCCAGGCGGGGATTGACACTTGTTTCAGCGAAATCCGTTTTGGGAAAATCCTGATCAAATACTTTCTTGTCGGAGCTGTACTTTTCGCCCGACTTATGATAATCCACCCGCACGCCCGGCACCACGACCAAATCATCGGTTACATGCCACTCATCCTGAATAAATGCACCTATTTCATTGGCCCCCTTACGAGCAGTTGATTTATAAGCCTCGCCCAAATACTCACTTGACTCATCTACGACCACGTAAAGCCCCGACTCGTTCAGCCGGGAAATATAGTTCTGCACGCCAAACAGTAAATGATGGTTGCTTAATTTTGTTCCAAATGTGACAGTGGAAACCAATGAGTTTTCAATAGCTAAATAGGGACGCATATCTTCCACATTAGGCGACTCACCTTCATGCGTATCCATGTAATCGCCCAAAAATGAATCATTGGTAGCATTTCGATTATGATTGATGTAAGTGTTGGTAAAATTCAAGGTGGAATTTTCTCCGAACAGTTTATTGTAAGCCGCCTCCACTTCGTAGCGGTCTGTGGTGATGTTTTCAGTGCCTTCTGTAAACGGATTTTTATATTGGTCGTTTGTGATCACCCCGCCTTCGCGATTCTCGTTGATGGCCTTCCCTCGCAACACGAGTTTGTCTTTCCCGAAAAACGGATTATCGATAAACAGATTCAGTCCCATATTGTGTAGCTTTGACGCCACCCTATCCGAAATTCCATCTTTTTTAAATACCTCTTTTCGGGTAGTTCCTTCGCCGGTTTCATCAATAACGCCGTGATCAATTTTTTGTGCATATGCACTTATCCCAATATTGCCTTGCGAGTTCCGCATCGATGCCGATACATTATAAACACGGGTGTTGTGATTACCAAACTGTAGATCAGCAGAGACATAAGGGATTGTTGATGGCTCTTTTGCAATGATGTTGATGGCTCCGGCAATGGCACTGCTGCCATATAAAGCAGATCCCGCACCTTTTACTACTTCGATACGATCTACATCACCCGTACCGATCTGTTCCAATCCGTACACACTCGCCAATCCAGAATAAACAGGTTGTCCGTTAATAAGCACTTGCGTGTGTTCGGAACTTAATCCTTGCATCCGTACCATCGTGAAATTACAAAACTGACATTGATTTTCCACCCGGATACCAGGCACACCCTCTAAGGCTTCAAATACATTCCACGCGTTTTTATTTTTAAGTGCCTGCGACGTAACTACTTCAGTACGCACAGGAACACTTTTTACATAGTGCGGTGTACGTGTGCCGGTTATTACCACTTGTCCCAGGTTAAAAACGTCTTCTTCCAGCTCAAAATAAACTTCGGTACCCTTTCCTTCATGCATCTCCACCTCTATTTCCTGCGATTTATAACCCAGAGTTTGAGCTACGATTATTTGTTTACCAACGGGTAAGTGTACCAATTTAAAGTGCCCCGTTCCGTCAGTAGTAGTAGCGAGCGTTGTGTTTTTTACCATGATAGTTACATACGACAAGTGTTTTTGAGTTTCTTTGTCGATAACGTGTCCGAAAAGCATTGCATCGGTTTTCGCTGATTGCGAAAACAGTTCCACGAAGCAAAGCAACACAATAATCAATAGATAATTCCTTTTCATTTTTAGTTTGAGTTTTTATTTATTTTGAAGTCGCAAAGATACAGTGAATACAAAACAACTCCAATCCCCAAAATGGGGGATTTTTAACAAAAAAATAACTAGAAGTAGGGATGTTTTATGGTGTCCTTAGTTGAATATTTATCACGAAAAATCGTCGATAGAGATTATCTCTTTGGAGATGGCATAAATGGTAAGTCCCGATTGACTACGGATGCCCGTTTTGGCGGTAATGTTTTTCCTGTGCGTTGCTACCGTGTGGATGCTGATATTGAGTGATTCGGCAATTTCCTTGTTAGAGAGCCCGTTCACTATTCCGGTAAGCACTTCTATTTCACGCTCCGAAAGGCTGTCATCATCGGTTTTGGTTTGATGAGCAAAAGGTTGCTTTTCAAAAAGTTTAGAGATGGTTTGAATAATTTGCTCTTCCGGATCGTACAACGAAAAAGAAGCATCAAACAAACCATTCATATTAGGCATATGCATATAATCCATCCCCACGACATGAATATTCGGATGAATTTTTCGTATTTTTTTTACTTCCTTTTCCCTGTTCAGAAACTGCATTGAGTTGGCAATAAGTATATGGGGAGTTTTAGTTTCAAACAATTCAAAAAACTCGTCAAGCGTATCACAGTGATCTATTTTACAGTTGATTTCTGAATGGAACAAAACACCATATAATCCTTCCGATATGATTTTGGATGCTTCTAAAATCACAATATGCTGTCGGGTTTGTTGCAAGATTTTATTCATTTTCAATTCCGATTCCGGCAGGGATTAATATGGTTTCTTCAATCAGCGAATGAATATACAAGTCATATTCAAGTTCGTAAAGCGCAAACAACAATTGTCTGCGGAGCATCCAATCATCACTGATTTTTAAATGCTTAAGTAGCAGATTTTTTAAGTCTTTAAGCTTTAATTCAATATCAGTGTGATGTTCGCTGTATTTATCCGATGAATAATTGGAGGAAGCAGCAGTGTTTTCTTTGTTTTCAAGCAAGGCTATAAAATAGGGAAAAGCAATGGTGTCCTCATAATTCAAATGTTCCAAAACCTCCGCAAAGTACTCATCAAAAAACCGTTCTAACAGTTTTAATTCTTTGTCAGGATGGTTCTGTTTCAGTTGAAAAATAAAGTTTCTTATCTGCGGATATTTATCTGAACGATAGTATACGTGTGAATTTTTCAAAAAAACAATAACCCGAAGCAGGTCTTTTTTAGAAAAAGAGGTATTATTCGCCACCCTTACCCCGCTATATAGATTTGTAATTCCGATAAATAAATTCTCACTGATGTCATATTCCCTGCACAACTGGGCAATGGTCGAATCTCCCACTCTAAAATCTATCTCAAAATGCTGTAACATAAGCAAAAGCAAATGATTCTCTTCCAACAAATGAATCATCTTCATCTCGGAATTAATGCGGTATTTTGAATGATAATACATATTCATTTTGAAATTAAAACAGTACAAAGATACACTTATTATTTAGAATAATTCTTGTTAGCGGGCGAAAACGAATGGAATGGAATGGATCGACCACAAAAAAATAGGGGCGACCACAAGGGTCGCCCCAACAACGAGGGTTTCGTCCCAACGTATAGATTAAATTGAATTACAGTCCTTTCTCTAATTGTAGCGTTTTAGTCGGCTGGTCACAAACTTCAGTCGGACCAAAATATTGAATCGGTCCCGGATAAATATAGCTCATATTTTCGTCAGCCCACTTCTGACGGTGCTTGGCAAAGAATTGGAAAGGTGCACCATCCAGTTTCACCAATGCTTTTTGAATCACCGGCTTCATCTGTCCATGGCGTCTCTCCATATTCATCATCATCGTAATCGGCACACCACCGGCTATCCATTCATCAGCAGGCGCAGTAGTATTTCGTACAGAAGCCATATACCCCGTTTTACCTTCTGCAATCAAAACGGCTGCGGTATAACCCAATGAATAAGTATAATTCGCATCAAAATTAGATGGGATGGCGCAACGACCTTCATATCCGAAGAAATGACTGATAGTAGCAAATTTACCTTTATATTCACCCGTGGCTTTCAGATGAGCCAATTTTTTTGCAACCATCTCTATCAGCAGCTTTTCCGTCTCAATCAATGAAACTTGCACATTCCCGTGCGGGTCTCTGTCGTATGTAAGTTGACGAGCAATACCTTTAGGTAGATCACGATAAACCTGTGAACTTTCAGGAGAAAGGGTCCCTTTAATATACTGGCGTCTTTCGTCGTCAGTTCCCAACGCATTATAATCGTTATTATGGGCCAATAAATCATTCAATTCGGAAACAAGTTTCCTCATAGCGGGAATAAACTCTATCAATCCTTCAGGAATCAGGATGGTTCCAAAATTTAATCCGTGTTCTGCGCGGTGTACGATAACTTCAACTATATCGTCCACAATGTCTGACAAAGTCATATTTTTAGCTGCAACCTCTTCGGAAACTATACAAATATTCGGCTGACTTTGGAGAGCACATTCAAGGGTAATGTGTGAAGCTGAACGTCCCATCAAACGGATAAAATGCCAATATTTTTTAGCTGAACTGGCATCACGTTGAATATTCCCGATAAGCTCCGAATAAACTTTACATGCTGTATCAAAACCAAAAGATGCTTCAATCATCTCATTTTTCAGGTCGCCGTCGATAGTTTTGGGACATCCGATGACCTGGATAGGGATGTTGTGTTGTTTATAATACTCAGCAAGCACACAAGCGTTGGTATTGGAGTCATCACCACCGATAATAACGATGGCATTGATGTTCATCTTTTTGCATATCTCTGCTCCTTTCTCAAACTGCCATTCCTCTTCCAATTTGGTACGTCCGGATCCAATGATGTCAAATCCTCCTGTATTTCGATATTCGTCAACTATTTCTTTGGTCAGTTCTATATACTTGTGATCAACCAGACCACTTGGTCCGCCCAAAAAACCGTATAATTTATTTTCCGGATTCAATTTTTTCAACCCGTCGAATATACCCGCAATCACATTATGACCACCCGGTGCCTGGCCGCCGGATAATATCACACCTGCATTTTTAACCGGATATTTTTTTGTATCTCCCGGTTCAAACTTAATCAGCGGCATTCCGTAGGTATTTGGAAACAAAGCCTTGATATCTTCCTGATCATCTACAGACTGTGTTGCTGCACCTTCTTTCAGAATTACATTTCCTTTCAAAGATGAAGGTAATTTAGGTTGATAAGATGCCCTCGCAATTTGCAAAGGACTTTTAATCATTGGTTTCATTGTAATACTTTTATTAAAATTTGGTTTCTGACTTTTTGCAAAAGCAGGGGCAAATTTACGAAATAAATTGTAATTGCTATAATTTTTTAAATGATTCATCGGGAGGTCAATTCTTTCTATCTAAAGAGTTGGTTCAGTGATAATTTAAAACGAATAGATAAGTATTGATTTTTTTCTTGTAAATTTGCGGTTTAATGTTCTGATCAGGTCAAACATACTATTGTTGTCAAATTAATTTTCAATTATGTCATCACTTCGTTTTAAAGCTGTTGAAGAAGCACACAAGAAGAAAGCAATTGCTGTTGAAGCACCTTCTGCACTCCCCTCCGAATACTTTGGTTGCAACGTATTCAATCGTTCTACCATGTCACAATATCTCTCCAAAGAAGCTTTAATGGCAGTGCAGGATGCAGTGGACAACGAAGTACCTTTGGACAGAAGTGTGGCTGATGAAGTGGCTGCCGGTATGAAGCGTTGGGCAATCGAAAAAGGTGCAACACATTATACACACTGGTTTCAGCCATTGACAGACGGAACTGCTGAAAAACATGATTCTTTCATAGATTATATCAACGGACCGGGAGAAAAAATCATAGAAACTTTTCCGGGCAAACTGCTGGCACAGCAAGAGCCGGATGCTTCCTCCTTTCCGAGCGGAGGCATCAGAAGCACCTTCGAGGCACGTGGATACACAGCCTGGGACCCGTCTTCACCGGCTTTTATCTATGATGACACCCTGGTCATTCCCACCATATTTATTTCATACACAGGCGAATCCTTGGATATGAAAGCTCCCTTATTGAAAGCATTGCATGCAATCAATGAGGCAGCAACGGCAGTCTGCAAGTATTTCGACCCCAAGGTAAAACGGGTAACTTCCTATTTGGGTTGGGAACAGGAGTATTTTTTGGTTGATGAAGGCTTGTACGCTACCCGACCGGATTTGGCATTGACCGGCAGAACTTTGATCGGACATGAATCTGCTAAAAATCAGCAGTTGGAAGACCATTATTTTGGGGCTGTCCCCACGCGGGTGGTTGCCTATATGAAAGATTTGGAATTTGTGGCTTATAAATATGGTATTCCGCTAAAGACCAGGCACAATGAAGTGGCACCCAATCAATTTGAACTGGCTCCGCTACACGGAGAAGCCAATCTTTCCAACGACCAAAACCTGCTCGTCATGTCCTTGATGAAAAAGGTAGCTCGCCGTCATGGATTTCGCTTGTTGTTACACGAAAAACCCTATGCCGGCATCAATGGATCGGGCAAGCACAATAACTGGTCGCTGGGGACAGACACAGGCGTAGGCTTGCTGACCCCGGGAAAAACACCGGCTGAAAATCTTCAGTTCATTACTTTTCTAGTCAACACCCTGATGGCTGTCCACAAGCACAATGGCTTGTTACGGGCTTCCATCACAACTGCCAACAATGCTCACCGACTTGGAGCCAATGAAGCACCACCATCCATCATGTCTGTTTTTCTTGGTTCTCATATTTCCGATGTACTGGATAAAATAGAAATCAGCACTTCTGAAGAAGCCATCGTGATGCACGACAAAAAGATATTGAAACTCGATATCCCGCATATCCCGGAGGTATTGTTGGACAATACCGACAGAAACCGAACTTCTCCTTTTGCCTTTACAGGAAACAGATTTGAGTTGAGAGGAGTGGGCTCATCAGCCAATTGTGCCTCTTCTTTAATTGTATTGAACAGTATAGTAGCGGCACAGTTGAAAGAATTTAAGACGGAAGTGGATGAGAAAATTGCAAACGGCTTGTCAAAAGAGCAAGCAATTTTTGAAGTCATCAAGTCTTACATCAAAATCTCCAAACCCATTCGCTTTGATGGCAATGGTTATAGTGAAGAATGGAAGGCAGAAGCTTTGAAGCGCGGTTTGGATTGCGAAAGCAGTATTCCGGAGATTTACAAAAGATACACCTCACCCGAATCCATAGAAATGTTTAAAACGGTAGGTGTTCTTTCAGAAAAAGAATTGTACGCCCGCAATGAAGTTAAATGGGATATTTACGCCAAAAAAATACAAATCGAAGCCCGCGTATTGGGTGATATTTGCTTGAACCACATCATCCCCGTGGTAACGAAATATCAATCTTTACTATTGGATAATGTAGTAAAGATGTTTAAAGTGTATCCCGCTGAACAGGCCGAAAAGCTTTCTTCCATGAACAAAACCTTGGTGGAAGAAATTGCTGAGCGCATATGCACCATCAAAAACAATGTGGATGCTATGACTCAGGCACGTAAGGCCGCTCATCAATTATCGGGAGAATACGAAAAAGCCAAAGCCTATCACGATACGGTTTTCCCCTATTTTGATAAAATCCGCTATGATGTGGATAAGTTGGAGTTGATTGTGGATAATCAGATGTGGACTTTACCAAAGTACAGAGAGTTGTTGTTTATACGATAAGAAATTTACCTTTTGCACCAAAATTAAGACAGATGTTTAAAAAATTAGTAGCCATTGAGCCTGTCGGGCTAATCCCTTCGGCTGAAAAAGAACTTAAAAAATTCACGCATGAATTGATCATGTACGATGACATTCCAAAGGACGATGATGAAGTAGCTGCACGCATTGGAGATGCGGACGGAGTTTTGCTGAGTTACACCTCACGCATTACCCGGTCTGCTTTAGAGAAATGTCCACAAGTTAAATACATCGGCATGTGTTGTTCGCTATATTCTCCCGAAAGTGCGAATGTGGATATACATTTTGCCAATTCCAGAGGCATTACGGTAACGGGCATACGCGACTACGGTGATGAAGGAGTAGTGGAATATGTCGTCAGTGAATTGGTTCGTTGTTTTCATGGCTTTGAGCAAGAGGCATGGGACGGCATCCCCCGGGAAATAACAGGCTTGAAAGCAGGCATCATCGGATTGGGAAAGTCAGGTGGCATGATTGCCGATGCCTTGCATTTTTTCGGAGCTGACATCGCCTATTTCTCACGGTCGGAAAAACCGGATGCTGCTAAAAAAGGATATCAATTTATGCCTTTAAGGGAACTTCTTAAAACTTGTGAGGTTGTGTGCTGCTGTCTGAATAAGAATACTGTGTTGCTTTATGAAGAAGAATTTGCATGCTTTGGAAACAAAAAAATTCTTTTCAATACCGGTTTATCTCCTGCCTGGGAAGAAAAACCATTTATAAATTGGCTAAATGACTCGGATAATTTGGTGTATTGTGATACCGTAGGAGCTTTAGGAGGGGAACATTTACTCAACCATCCGGGAGTCAGGTGCATGCAAGTATCAACCGGTCGCACGCAACAAGCTTTTGTTCGTTTGAGTGAAAAGGTATTGGCTAACCTGACGGCCTATTTCGAAAACAAATAGGTCCAAAAACAAATGACTATATACTTATGGAGTATCTCCCATCAAAAAACAATGGGAGATACAATATTTTGAAGTGTGGCTACAATTGACCATGCAGCGATAGCGGGCGTTGCACTATATACATCTACTACAGCGTGAACCTCATCATTTTTGATTTCAACCCGCTGGGTATCTCCCACAAAATTGGGCGTCGACTGCATAGTGACCTGCATATTATCGGTCCCTACTGATGCAATGGATGCTGCTACTGCAACATTCAACCCGGTCGGAAAAGTACGTATGGCTTCATTGGCATTGCCTGAAAACACAATATGTTTTTTCGTTTCAATAATTGGGTCATACACCGAAGAATTTCTCAACCGATCGTGTCCCTTTTCATTGAAGAAGTTAGCTGTGGCATTTCCCATCAATGCAGCAGTTCGTAATACATCAAATCCACCGGTAGCTCCGGAAGCAATGTAAACACGGGTTCCACTTTCATTTCCGACTCTTTTCACTTCTGTCATAAAATCCTGATCAGCAAAAGCACCCACCGAAATACATACTATAGAAGTTCCATTTTTTAAAGTTGGGATGGCAACTTCCTGCATTCCTGAGGGAGATGCCATTTCAATTAAAAAATCTGGTTTTAAAGCTAACATTGCATCTAAAGAAGGATAAGCATTACATGCATTTCCGGCTTTTCGGAACCTGTCGGCCAAACGTTCGGAGCTTGGCACAGACTGAGAATACACTCCAACAAATTCAAACTCGGGAAGCAATCCCCTGATTGCGGCATCTGCAACGATATTGGCAAGATATCCGCTACCTACAACTACTACTTTTTTCATACATGCAAAGATAATATTATTCGTTTGGAAGGCAAAAGACAGTGTCTTATATTGTTCAACTGCTGTACTTCGACCTTGCTCAGTAACCACGCTGCTTTCGATGGTTGCTGAGCCTGTCGAAGCACGGGTTAAGTCACACATCACGTACAGGGTTGCGAGTCTGGATGATTTAGCTGTTCGGGCGCTAATTTTTCGAGCAAAGCGGGCACAGTCTTGATTTTTTTGCTTCGTTTTTTTGTATCAAGACAAAAAATGAAGTCAATCAGATTTTATCCATAAATAACATTGCCGTCTTCATCCTTGATACCTTCAAAACTTTTGATGTATTGCTCCATCGCCCTGTAGCTCATACCCATGCTTGAATAACCACCATCATGAAAGAGGTTTTGCATGGTCACTTTCTTCGTCAAGTCGCTGAATAAAGTAATGCAATAGTCTGCACACTCAGCAGCGGTTGCATTTCCGAGAGGCGACATACGTTCAGAAAAGTCCATAAGGCTGTCAAATCCTTTGATACCGCTTCCGGCAGTAGTAAGGGTCGGCGATTGTGATATCGTATTGATGCGTACACTGCGCTTGCGACCGTAGATATATCCAAAACTTCTGGCGATAGACTCCAACATAGCTTTGGCATCTGCCATATCGTTGTAACCATACATGGTACGATGAGCGGCACCGTACGTCAAAGCCACTACCGATCCCCATTCATTAATAGCATCTTTTTTATAAGCTACCTGCAACATTTTATGAAAAGAAATGGCAGAAATATCTAAAGTTTGGTTGAGCATATGGTAATCTAAATCATCGTAAGTACGTTTTTTACGCACGTTGGGAGACATGCCGATAGAATGTAACATAAAATCAATTTTGCCTCCCATGGCTTGCATGGATTCATCAAAAACTTGCTCCAACTCTTCAACTTTGGTTGCATCCGCAGGAATCAGCTTCGCATTGAGCTTTTCTGCCAACTCTTCCGTATTGCCCATGCGGATAGCGAAAGGCGTATTCGACAAACTAACGGTAGCACCTTCTTCAACACATCTCTCTGCCACTTTCCAGGCGATAGACATATCATTCAACGCACCAAAAATAATCCCTTTTTTACCTTTTAATAAATTATGACTCATATGTTTTACTATTTATGCCTTCTGCATAAGCCTTATCTTGCTGTTTTTTTAGTTTTGAAGACAGCTTCATTTATGCAAAATGACAAATTTCGGCACAAAAGTATACAAAATGTGCAAAACTGACAATTTATTTGCTCATAATTTATTCATTATTTCCATTTGATGACGGACAGACTCTTCGTGGATAGCCATCAAAACGGTTTTTATAAAATCTCCTTTCATACCCATTTGTTCAGCTTGTGCTATTCTGTTCTGAATGATTTCGTCGTAGCGCTGTTCTTGCAGAATAGCCATATTATGTTCCTTTTTATACTGTCCTATTTCTTCAGAAATGCGCATTCTGCGAGCTAAAAGTTCTAGTAAATGATTATCGCACTCGTCAATTTGACGACGTAGGGCCGTTAAACTTTCAGTGGTTTGATGCGTATCACGAATGACCAGGGCATTTAGAATCGAATTCAACATTTCAGGTGTAACCTGTTGTTTGGTATCGCTCCATGCTTTATCCGGGTTTGGGTGAGTTTCCACAATCAAACCATCAAAATTTAAGTCCATGGCCTGCTGTGAAATCGGTCCCACCAACTCCCTTTTCCCACCAATATGACTAGGGTCACAAAGAATGGGTACTTCAGGCATTAACCTACGTAACTCAATAGGAATATGCCAAAAAGGCAAATTGCGATAGATTTTTTCATCATAACTACTGAATCCACGATGGATAGCGGCAATTTTTCGTACACCTGCATTATAAATACGTTCCAAGGCTCCTATCCATAAATCCAAATCGGGATTGACCGGATTTTTGATGAGCACGGGAATATCCGTTCCCTCCAATGCATCGGCTATTTCCTGAACTGCAAAGGGATTGGCAGTAGTACGTGCTCCTATCCACAAAATATCTACACCAGCAGCTAAAGCATCATGTACATGCCTGGTATTGGCAACTTCCGTAGCTACATACATACCCAATTTTTCCTTGACTCTTTTTAGCCAGAGTAATCCCTCTTTCCCAACACCTTCAAAACTTCCGGGTTTTGTTCGGGGTTTCCAAATCCCCGCCCTGAAAATCCTGATGCCAAATCCATGCAGCTGACGGGCAGTTTCCATTACCTGCTCTTCCGTCTCGGCTGAACAAGGACCGGCAATTACCAAAGGACGGCCGGGAACCATACCAGGGAGTAAAATTGATTGTAATTCCATATCGTTATAAGTTTTGCTTCTTTCTAATAATTTCCTGAGAGGAAAATTTTTTGAGTTGAAGCATCCAAATCTCCTGAAGAACTTTTAGAACAGCTCATTATTTTATTATATAACTTCATTTTAATCTTTTTAATATGCGTTGATCCAACAAAAATGTGCTTACAACAATTTTGTGATAGGCTCAAAAAAGTTGAAAACACATCAGTTTTTCCCGTTCTTTTTAATTGGTATCAAGTACAGACAGACAGGACCCCTGTATTTTTTCATCAAAGTTTCATCAGATTTTGAGCAAAAGTTCATCAAGAAATGACAAAAAAATTGCTATTTCTGCGAAGATTTAACATTATTTAACAGATAAATCAGATGGATTTTTTCAAAAAAGGCAGTATTCTCTCCATCAAACTTCGATTATCCGTTATAATTTCAACTATACCGGGTGTCCTTTCATTCAAAAATATTATTTTATGACTGTTCGTTGTTAAATTTTTTACGATTTGCACTTCAACTAAATAATAATTTCCGTCTGGTATATATTCAATTGTATGCGTTAAACCTTGTAACGTTCCAAATTCCAGGTATGGATAGGCATCTAATTTAATATTTACTTTTTGTCCGGGCTTGATTTTTCCGGCTCTTGCTGACGGCACCTCAGCATACACCATTATTTGATCTTGCTTGAATTCATCCGCATCCGGTAACTGCTGTGTTTCCGTAACAATCAATTCTCCGGTAATGATATCAGGATATTCAAAGAAAAAGCTACCAACAATCAGAATTAACAAAACTCCACAAATCACTGATGTTCCGTACCTTATCAGTGATTTAGGCGGACGGGCAAGAATTTCCTGTACTTCCCGACTGCGTAATTCTATGCTCCCTTCTTCCATCTTCTTCGAAGATGTATCGGTTGATTGTTTTGGTAAATCCCTGTGTTTGTGGGTCATATCATCTATTTTTACCTTTTACACTGTTTGCTTTTCATCTCCTTTATTCAGTCATTTTATAAGTAACAATCCTACAATTCCAATTGATTCTTAACCAAATGATAATAAGTTCCTTTCTTTTTAGTGAGTGATGCATGGTCTCCAATTTCCACAATTTCACCATTGTCTAATACCACTATTTGATCGGCATTCTTTACTGTACTTAATCTGTGGGCAATGACTACAGATGTTCTTCCTTCAAAGAATTGCTCCAAATGATTCATGATAACTTTCTCATTCTGTGTATCCAAAGCATTGGTAGCTTCATCAAAGAACAAGTAAGCCGGATGCTTGTAAACCGCTCTGGCAATTAGGATACGCTGCTTCTGTCCCTGACTGATCGCATAGCCGTCGGAACCGATTTTGGTGTCATATTTCGAAGATAAGGATTCGACAAACTCTCTGATATTAGCTATGTTAACAGCACGAAGCAATTTTGTTTTGTCGATTTCCTCCTCTCCGGGTGCAATATTTCCGGCAATGCTGTCTGTAAAAATAAAACCATCCTGCATCACCACACCACATTTTTTTCGCCATTCCCGATAATTGTATGCCGACAGATCCTTGTCACCCAGCAAGATTTCACCATGTTGAGGTTGATAAAAGCCAAGCAGCAGCTTCAGTAGTGTAGTTTTTCCGCTTCCACTCAACCCCACTATGGCAGTCTGTTTCCCTGCCGGAATATGTAAATTAATATTTTTCAATACCGGTTTTCCCACTGATGTTGTATCGTATGCGAAACTCATATTATGGATGTGAATATCCTGATGATCAGGTATTTCATTTATCAGAGGGACAGAGGCATTTTCACCTTCTGCAGGTTTGTCATGCACCTCGCTCAACCTTTCCATACTCAGTTTAGCATCTTGTGATTCACGGTAAAAATGGATCAGATGGTCGATAGGACTGTTTAGCTGTCCAAGGATATACTGCACTGACAACATCATCCCCAAAGTCATTTGTCCATCTATGACAAACTTGGCTACCAATGCCGTGATGATCACGTTTTTAGTCTGGTTGATAAAGATTGCACCTGAATCCTGGTACTGACTGAGCGCCAAGCCTTTGATGCGCAACTTAAAAAGCCTGGCTTGAATGCGCTCCCACTCCCATCTTTTTTGTTGCTCACATGCATTCAATTTGATTTCCTGCATACCTGTAATCAACTGAATAACATTACTTTGATTAGCAGCCTGTTGTGCGAAATTTTTATGATCCAGGGTAGCACGTTTGTCCATAAACAAACTCACCCAGCTAAAATACAAAACACTCCCAACGACAAAAATCAAAAAAACCGTCACATTGTAAAACAGCAAAATCAATGTGAATATAACGATATTAAACATGCTAAAAAGCACGTTAAGCGTGGAGTTTGTCAAATAATCCTGTATGCGCGTATGGTCGCCCATGCGTTGCATTAAATCGCCGGTCATTTTTTTGTCAAAATAACCCATAGGCAAGCGCATCAACTTAGCCAGGTAGTCGGAAATCAAGGAGATATTGACTCGCGTACCGATGTGTAGCAATATCCAACCCCTGATGAATTCTACGGTTGAAGCACTAAAAATCAGCACTAATTGAGCGATGAGTACTAAATAGATGTAATGAATATCCTGTGCCGATATACCAAAATCGACAATGGACTGCGTAAGAAAAGGTAATAGAAGCTGTAACAGACTGCCAAAGAACAGCCCCAGAAACAATTGAAATATTAGCTTTCTATAAGGTTTTAGATAGGAAAAGAGGAAAGAGAGTCCGCGGGCTTTTTTTTTTCGGCATCCTTCTGATCATAAAAATCAGGCATTGGCTCCAATAGTAACGCGATTCCTACGTCAGCCCCATCCTTACGGGTACTGAGCCAAGACCGGCAAAATTCTTCTTTGGTGTATTTAAGCTTTTCCGCGCCGGGGTCGGCTACATACACATAATCTTCCCCCTTGACAGTTTTAATGTCGTAGACCACCACAAAATGCTGTTGGTTCCAATAGACAATGCATGGCAGGGGAGCTTTGTTTTTCAACTCTTCAAACCCCACATATACACCCAAGGTGCGAAACCCCAGGTTGCTGGCTGCTTCACTGATACCCAACAGAGAAACGCCTCCCCGGGTAAAATGAGATTTTTCGCGCAACTCCTCCAACGAAAAACGCTTACCATAATGGGCTGCAATCATACGCAAACAAGTGGGACCGCAATCCATCTGATCATGCTGATGGTAAAAAGGAAATTTTGCCATGTGGTAGTAATAAACTTGCAGGTGTTACTGCAAGAAAACTTCAGTGGGTAATTTGAATGAATTCTTTATTATCAGGTCGTTTTAAATCCTGACAGGCTTCAAGAGCTTTATTTTACTTTAATTCTTACTTTCTTTCCGTTCGGAAAAGTAATTATTATATAGTAACCACCTCTTGTTTCATTCATTTGTTCAGCGGTCATTGACCTAAAGTTGTTTTCATTAATAGTTTTCATAATCGTAAAATTTTGCTTGGAATTAAATATTAATTTCTGACTTGTAATGTAGTATTCAGTATTACTTTACTTTAATTCTTACTTTCTTTCCGTTCGGAAAAGTAATAATAATATAATAACCACCTCTTGTTTCATTCATTTGCTCAGCAGTCATTGATCTGAAGTTGTTTTCGTTAATAGTTTTCATAATTGTAAATTTTACTTGGATTAAACATTTATTAATTTCTGACATGCAATGTTAATGATTTTCACTTGATTAAAAATGCTCAAAAATTCACCAATACTTTCTTAGCTGTCGCAAATGGGAAAGATTTGATGAAATTTTGACAGAAATAGTTTATCTTTGTAAGACGATTCAGATATCGTGCATTTTTTTAGTACAAAAACACATGTCCACGTCCACCAAAACCATATCCTACATTGCCATAGTTTCCATAATATTGATTTTATGTGCGCAAGCTTATTTGGTTTATGATTATTTTCAAACAGTGCGACTTGCACTGATACGAGAATCGGATACCATTTTAAAAGAAGCGTTCAGAGCTGATTTAAACCAAAGAAATACCAATCTTGATATTATGCCTGATGAAAACGAGAATATTGACCCCACCGATGATGCTGAATTCGTTGATTTTGATTTGAGCGAGGGTTCTGAAGATGAAGAAAGCATTTTAAACAAACTTGATATCATCATGCATATCTATATAAGTAATTTTATTCCAATTGACTTACAAAAATTAGATAGCATCACCAATCAAATCCTCCATGAAAGAAATATTACTTCTGAATTTGTCATTCAATTAATAGCGCCTGAAGATCAAACAGTAGTAGCAAGCTCAAAAAAGCTGTCCAAATCGTCAATTTTTCTTATTCCATCCCAGCTTTATCCCCTGGATTTTGAAAACAAAGAAGCATTGAAATTGATTTTAATCAACCCCTTTTCTGAAATCATCAAGCGTATGGGTCTAATGTTATTGGGTTCCATCATTTTTTCCATCATCGCCTTATTGGCTTTCAGATTCTTATTCCTCACACTTTCCAAACAGAAAAAATTAGTAAGATTCAAAAACGAATTTTTAAGCAATATCGCCCATGAATTAAAGCGTCCGGTAGCCAGTCTGACTGTCAATCTGGACGGACTTCAAGACCCTGACATCTTTGACAATACAGGCATGCGTGACATGATGCTGCACAATTCCCTCAACGCACTTACTGAAATGAATGGCACCATCAGCATGTTGGTTGGACTAGCCCGGGAAGAAGAAGGATTGCTTGTTCTGAACAAACAGCCTGTCAATTTGGTTGACATCATCATAGACCTGAAGAATCGCTTTGTATCTTCTCCTGCCAAGCGTGTCAGCATCCACACTGACTTTGAATCTGAAGCGATTATAGTTCAGGGTGACAGCATCATGCTTACTCAATGTTTTGCAAATTTGATCGATAATGCCATCAAATATTCGGACGGAGATGCCACCGTCAATATCAGCGTCCATATGAACAAGTCAAATGTTATTTTGGCATTCGAAGATAAAGGCATGGGAATTCCTGCTGACAAAATTGAACATATCTTTGAAAAATATTCACGTGTTGATGACCATTCCAAAGTTTCGGGATTTGGTATAGGACTAAATTATGTAAAAACCATCATAGAAAAACATGGTGGTTCAATCAGTGTCAGCAGTGAAATCCACGTTGGATCAACCTTTAAAGTATTATTACCCTGTAAATAAATCGGTATGAAGAAAATATTAGTCGTAGAAGATGATGTAAATTTAGGAACTGCTTTAATTGGCTTCCTTGAGATGCAAAAACACGAGGTGAATTATGTTAGTAACGGAGATGAAGCAGTATCGGAATTTCAGCGTTTTCAACCTGATCTGGTAACGCTTGATGTGGTTCTGAACTGTAGCGTAGATGGCTTTGAAATTGCGAGGCAGATCAGGCAAATCAGTGATGTGCCCATTATTTTTACGACCTCACGGGATGGCAACGAAGATTATGAAACAGGTTTCGGCATTGCAAACAGCGATTATGTTAGAAAACCATATCGCTTGGTTGAATTATTATTACGTATCAACAAGATGATTGAAGTCGAAACACTTTCATCCGCCGCTGATAATCATTTCCGCATCGGTCGTTTTCAATTCTTTCCCGATGAACAATCATTAAAATTCAGCAAAGGTGATATTCATTTAAGTCCTATTGATTCTTCGGTATTGAATTTACTTTGCCGAAACAAAGGAAAATTTGTACCACGCGAAGAAATCATCAGGTTGGTGTGGCAAGTTGAAGACACACAATCGAAGGAAACAGCTTTGTATAATTCCATATCAAGACTGAAGAAATATCTTTTCAACGACGAACAGGTGAAAATTGAAAATAAAATCAGATTGGGGATCAGAATCAGGGATTTGAATGACAAAAGCACAAAAGAATAAAAATTAATTTTTGACCTGTCTTTCCAATTGGAAAAAAGAAGTGTAGTCATTCAGGTTTTCAAATTTTATCAACCACGGATTTAATTTTGAGCCCGTACTCAATTCAAAATCAGCAGTAAGAACTGATACTACCAATTCATCCACACCATCTATTTCATTATAAAACTTTAAGCCGTTGTTGTCCCCTGAATTGGCATAGCTAATGGATAAGACATCTTGTTCATCAAATGCCATATTTAAATTCAAAGACCCTTTTACTTTTTTATTTTCTTTCAAATAGCTGATCACTAACACAAAAGAATTTGCATTTGTACTATATTCCAAATTCAAAGCAAGCTGTTCACCTTCATACGCAGTTAATACAGCGCTGGAAATTCTGTTGTACAAGTTTTTAAATTCATTACCTGAAAGTTCAGAAGCAAATCGCCAGGAAAATTCTTTGGGATTATTTTGAATAAATTCAGCAAGATCGTTGGTACAGCGGATGGCATAGTCAGGATGCTCCACGCTGACCAATCTGGTTTTTGTCAGATTCAACTCAAAGTTCCTGAACACAACACCGTTTAGTTCAATTGGCTGATAGAATTGAATACCAGTAGGAGTTACTATAAAAGGAACTTTTTGAGATTCCTTATCGGTTTTTTTAATTTCAAACACATGAAATCTCCCCTTATAAATTCGATAAAACACATCATCAACCTTTAAGGTCAACATAGGCACATCCATGTGAAAGAGCATCTTGTCCATGTCACCCAGCTCATCTAAATAAGTCTGCCATTGGATTTCGGGTGCTAATTTGGTCATGGTAATTTCAGCACCATATTTTTTGCCTTTCAACCACACCGTATCTTCCACTGCTTCCTTGATGATAAATTCATAATCACCCTGCCAGCCGTAACCAATAAGATATCCCTCCTCATGTGGATCAAGTATTTCCGGATGCTCAGGATTAGAAAACACGTGCAGCACCTGATTGAAAGTATTGAAAGTGAGCACCGGACCGTTGTCAGCAATAACCTCATACAAGGAACTATCCTGCTCATAGGTAGCATTTTTCGTCAATAAACTTCTTGAAGCGATGGTGACTAAGCCGGAAGCATCAAACTTCATCAACAAAGTATAGCCTCCTCCTTGTGTATTGGCATAATACTCCATTTTCCACCCATTTTCAGCCGATATCAACACATCCTCATACGTACTCATTGCCTGATTCAAACGCTCAGCCGGAGAATTTGGAAAGATATCAATTTCCTCCTTCCGGCAACCTGTAAAAAGGAATAAGATGCTTAATAGCAGCAAGATGCTTGGTTTGTTTGATATTTTATTGTTTTTTTTCAAAATTACGAGTATTTATGGAAGTTAATGAAGTTAGTAGTTAGTAGTTAGTAGTTAGTAGTTAGTAGTTATGAAGTTAAAGAAGTTAAAGAAGTTAGAGAAGTTAGAGAAGTTAAGAAGTTAGAATTTTAAACCACAAAAAGCACAAAAGAAATTTCATCACTCACTATTCACCATCCACCAATCACTAATTCATCTTTTGTCTTTGTTCTTTTGTCTTTGCTCTTTGTTCTTAGTTTTTTACATCTCATTCTGCCTCCTCATAATCTCATCTCTCAGCTCATCAATATCAATATTCCAGGAGTCTCGCAGCCATTTCTTGACAATTTCCAGTTTTTGCAAGATCAATGCTTTTCCATCGATGCCGTCATCCGGTAATTCATCACCATTATAATCCAATCCCGGATTGGCTGCCATGGTTAATATCTCATTCCACTGCGCGTCTGTTTTTACCAAATAATTGGCAATAATTTCGACAAAATCTTCACGATTCTGGCTGCCAGCATAAGGCGAAACAAAACCCATACTTGCAGCTTCAGAAGCGGTGCGATACTGCCATCCGAGCGGATTATACTTCCCTTGTGAGATCAATCCAAATTCCACAGGGTAATTTCTTTTCTGATGCAGGATATGCGCAAACTCATGGTGCATGGTCTTGAAATAATATTCATTCATTTTATCTACATCCGTAGAATCCAACTCATTGCAGCGGAATAAGGTCACTTTCAAACCGCCCTCAGCAGTTCCCAACAACATGGTACCCGACATGGGATTATAAGCAGGTGATCCAATCAGATGAATGATGCGGGGACCATTTTCTTTCAGAAATTCCGGTCCGACCACCGTACTATACACATCAAACCATAAATACTTGACCAATCGCGCCATTTCCCGGGCTTTTTCAAAAGAGACCGGCACCAAATTATAACTCATATCCGAACCCACATCCTCCATCCTGTATCTGAAATCTACGTTGTAAGGTTTCAGATAATTTTCATCCAACCAGGAATCAAAGGCATAACTTGCTGCACTTTCATCCACCTGATCTTCTATGTCGAAAATGCTGGCAGTGAAATGTTCATCATCGGCACAAGTCCACAAGAGCATTGCGATAAACGAAAGAGCAATATATTTGATAAAAGCTTTGATATTCATTATAATTCTACATTGAAAATCTTAGTTCTTAAATTTTTCATACATTTCCGATGATTGTGCATCCATCGTTCTTGGATTGGATTCCATGCCGGCACTGATCACCTCTTGCGGCAATTGAATGGCACGCCGTTCATCATCGAATGACAGTTGTTGAAGACCTTTTCCATCAATATTATGCGTAATCTCGATGCCATAGCGTTTGATATCAAACCACCTGTATCCGTCGAACATGGTTTCTATTCGTCTGAAATGCAATACGCAATGGATCAAAGGCAATTGCTCAGGAGTTATTTTAAACTGATTGCTCATTTTAGCGTTTCTCAAACCCTTAACAAACAATATATTATGGGGCCTATAGAAATTATTAATGACGTCTAAGGTCAATTCTTCCGGGGCTAAATGCGAACTGTTCCACACCTGCAAATCGGCAACGGCTTCATTGATACGATCCAGATAAATCAGAGCTTCTGCCCGGCACAACAAGGTCTCTTCCGCTGTAAACTCTGCACGAACAATGTGCGTAAAGCCAATACCGGCGACCTTGTCCGTATATTCAAACATTTCAGATGCTTTTGGGAAGAAAACACCATAATCCTGTTGCACACTGATATACAGTTTTCCGTCAAATGCAGGAAGAACTGTTGACCAGGTTGGACCACTTCCATAAGTCGAACCAAACATGGCATCATAATTATGTCCGTATCGCTTTCCGTAAATTCTGCCAAACAAAGAACTTGTGGGCAACAGTAAAAAATTGGCTGCCTGGTTGACGCTGACATAATCATAGATAATAGCATCAATATTATCATAATCAACATCCCATCTTCTCATCAAGTTAGTGGGATTGGTACCCAATACTTTATCGGCATACTTCACCACTTTCTGATAATCTCTTTTATACAAATAAAAACGGGCAGCAAAGGCATTGGCTGCTTTTGTATTAAAATGATATTTGGGAACTGTATAATGATGGTCGGAGATCAATGCCAAACCTGCCTCCAGATCTTCTTCAATTTTCGCATAGACCTCTTGTACCGATTCACGTTTGTAATCAGCACTTACAACAGTTTCCGACTGTGTTACATAGGGAACGCCGGGATCTACCTGACTACGTTCTTCATCTTTATAAGCCTGAGCAAAAATATTGACCAAAATAAAATGGCTGTAGGCGCGACATAAAAGTGCTTCTCCCTTTTGTGCCGACAAATCCAGGCTTGCATCCTGTTCCGTTAGTTCAGCTATGGCTTCTAAAGCCTGATTGGCGGTAGCAATGGCGGCATAACAACTTTCCCAAACAAAAGACGGACTGTCTTGACGCGTGGAAGAAGTCACCGGTTCCCATGCAAAAATCTCATCGTGCATGCGTTCGTAAGCAGATAGTTGTACCGGCAAAATAGCATTGTTGTCCACAAAATTATCCGAGCTTAGTTCCGCCAAAACCGCATAATTAGCTCCGGGGTAAGCTGACACCAGCAATTGATTGATTTTCTTTTCCGTGTCAATCTGTGTTCTGTTGTCGGGCAGCGTATCCAGAAACTGCTCACAGGAAGCAAAGCCAATGCTCAGTACCACTAACAACAATATGTATATTTTCCACTTCATCTTAATACTCTTTCATTATAACCCGAACCGCAAAGTAAAGGTCAACTGTTTGGGCATGGGAGTGGCCACACCTCCGCTGTTGAAAAACTCAGGGTCCTGTCCGTTCAATTTTCTATCGGCATACAAAAGCAACAGATTGGTAGCCTGCAACTTGACTTGTGCGTTTTGCACACTTAGCAAACTTATCCAACTTTTGGGTAAATCATAAGCCA
>JAAYQF010000127.1 GCA_012519425.1 Bacteroidales bacterium
GACGATCACGTGTAGTTCCTGCCTGCTCATTCACAATGGCACGGCGACTCTTGGTAAGCCGGTTGAACAAAGTGGATTTACCAACATTTGGACGTCCTACGATAGCGACAATATTTCCCATTTTGATGTATTTTTGAACTGAAAATTTAGTTTGCAAAAATACTTAAAAATACACGGACAGACAAAGTGCAATAAAAAAGATATGAATAAATCAAGCACTATATACTGTTCAAAAGTCCCAACTTACCGTCATCGATCAATTTAATGATCAACTCGCCGAACAATGTATTTTGCCAGGCAAACCAATGTCTGGTAAAATTATTCGGATCATCTTTATGAAATGACTCGTGCATAAAACCCGTACCGGCATCCGTCGCCATCAACAGCTTGATACAGTATTTTATCTCATCGTCGTTTTGAGAAGTGAAAGCCTTCATCATGATGCTCATAGGCCAAATCATATCATAGCCGACATGCGGACCTCCAATACCTTCACCTGCAGTTCCCCGAAAGAAATATGGGTTATCTTCACTCCACACAAAGTTACGGGTATTCTGATAAATAGGATCGTTTATATCCACATCTCCCAAATAAGCCATGCCCAACAAACTGGGAACGTTGGCATCATCCATCAGCAACCGGCTTCCAAAGCCATCTACCTCATACGCATATATCTTACCATATTTAGGGTGCTTGTAAACAGCATATTTCTCTAAGGCATTTTCCACTTCATCAGCCAACATAATACACTCATTGGCTTTGTTTGCATCTTTATTCACTGTTTGAAGGATTTCTGCAGCTTTTCTCAAAGAAGATACGGCAAAAAAGTTAGATGGAATTAAGAATTGGAAAATGGTTGCATCATCAGATGGACGAAATGCAGAGGCAATTAACCCTACCGGGTTTACCGGATTTCCCTTTCCTCTGTTAGACATGGTATCTGACTGATGTTTGGTTTTACGTTGAAAATAATAAGAACCATGACCTTCTTTCTTTTGTTGTTCTTTGAAGGTTGCCAGGATATTATCCATTGCCTTCAGCCATTCTTCCTGAAATATACCGGCATCACTGGTTACTTTCCAGTACTCATAAGCCAGGCGCAAAGGATAACACAAAGAGTCTATTTCCCATTTTCTCTCGTGCAGTTCAGGTTTCATATCCGTTTCATCATCCATCCACTGATGGTCCGGGTTGGGGTCATTTGGATCTAAAAAGGCATTGGCATAAGGATCAAGAATGATGCTCCTGAACTGACGCAGAATCGTTCCCCGCAACATTTTCTTCAAGGCTTCATCCTCGTTGGCAAGCTGTACATAGGGCCATACCTGTGCACCAGAATCCCGTAACCACATGGCATGAATATCACCGGTGTACACCAAAGTATCATCATCCCCATTTTCTAAGGTGTAATAACGTACCGTAGTATCAATGGTATTGGGAAAGCAATTCTCAAACATCCAACGAAGGCGGGCATTGGTGAGTTGTTTGGTTACTTCGGCTATTTTACGCTCGATAGCCTGTGAAATGAATAAGCGGTCTTCAACCGCCGGACGTTTGGATATATACACTTTTGCGTGGTCGCTTTCCAACACTATTGCATTGGCTTTTTGCGCATAATCAGTTTGATCTTTGAATCTTTTAGTGTCTGTGTTACAAAAAGTCAATAGCATGACAGACAATGCCAATGAAGTAAAAATAAAGGTCTTCTTTAAAAAATTGCAGTTCATAAATTAGTTGATTTTAAGTGTTTTTATCAGATGTGTTCAGTAGATTTTTTTGGTGAATATGTTTCAAATATGGTAAATGGTATCTTGGTTTAATTTCTTCATTGATTTGTTCAATGTGGCATAAAGAACAACACTGTTCATCAATTTCAAAAACAAAAAAGGATGAAACTTCGCACATCTCTGCACCTCAGTTTCACCCTTTATATTTTAGTAGTAATCTCGTCGCTTCAAATAAAGCAACGGACAGGACTGATCAGCTCTTCATTCCACGTTTAGAGTTACGCGTTTGAATGCAGTAACAGTAGCTTTATTCGCCTTCAAATAATCACTTACAGTTTGTTTGGATTCTTTGATAAAGGCTTGTTCCAACAAAGTGGATTCTGAGAAGAATTTATTCAAACGACCTTCAGCGATCCTATCCAAAATTGCTTCGGGCTTACCTTCCTGACGAGCTTTTTCCTTTCCAATTTCCAATTCTTGCTGAATAATTTTTTCAGGAACTGAACTTCTGTCGAGAGAAATTGGATTCATAGCAGCTACCTGCATGGCAATATCGCGTGCTACCTGATAATCAACATCCTTTTCTTCAAAAGACACAATAGACGCCAATTTGTTTCCGGGGTGTATATAAGCAGTTACAGTTGCACCTTCAACAAAAACATAGTAATCTAATTCCATTTTCTCGCCGGTAATACCTGAACGTTCAGTCACCAACTCAGCAATGGTCCGACCATCCATTTTTA
>JAAYQF010000128.1 GCA_012519425.1 Bacteroidales bacterium
AATTTATTGAATTTAATTGATATATGGCATTGAGTAAAAAAGCAAAAAAGACATGGATTGGCATTCGTGAATATGTCATGATTGTGCTGGGATTACTGATGTATGCATTTGCATGGAAGGGTTTGTTACTTCCGCATAAGATTACGGGAGGCGGAGTGACAGGTATAGGTGCGCTGGTATATTATGCTACCGGTTTCCCTATTTCTGCAACATACATTATCATCAATGCTTTTTTACTACTAGTCGCTTTTAAATTGGTAGGCTGGCAATTCAGCATACGCACCATCATCGGTGTTGCCTTGCTGACTTTCTTTTTAAGTATCATTCCAGAAATGCCCATCGGCACCTTTGTGAACGAAAACGAAAATTTCATGGCTTGTGTACTAGGTGGGTTAATCATGGGTAGTGGTCTGGGCCTGGTATTTCTCAATAACGGCAGTTCAGGAGGTACAGATATCGTTGCCAAAATCCTGAATAAGTATCGAAATATTACGCCCGGCAGAGCTTTATTATATGCGGATGTTTTGATTGTATCTTCCTCTTATTTTTTGAAATTCGGCAGCATTGAAAAAATTGTATATGGTTTGACTGCGCTCACTGTTTCAACATTGTCGGTTGACATGGTGATTAATGGTGTAAGGCAATCGGTGCAGTTTTTTATTTTTTCGAGGAAGCATGAGCAAATCGCTACACGTATCAACGCGGAAATGAACAGAGGTGTTACCATCCTGGATGGTACCGGATGGTACTCGAAAGAACCGGTTAAAGTGATCACTGTCGTAGTTCGCAAAAACGAATCAACCAATATTTTCCGCATAGTAAAAGAAGTCGATCCGGATGCCTTTATCTCGCAAGCATCTGTTGCCGGAGTTTACGGACAGGGATTCGACGTAATAAAAACAAAATAACGCCACAAGATATCATCCACAACCATGGGAGACAATCTGAAAAAAAATATGATTGGTGCGTTAACCTGGAGCGCAGTCAACACTTTTGGTGTTCAACTTCTGCAGCTGGTAATCGGAATTATCCTGGCAAGAGTGTTGATGCCCACAGATTTCGGTATCATAGGAATTTTATTCGTTTTTACAAGCATTTCCGGCGTACTGATTGACGGCGGACTTGCACAGGGACTGATCAGAAAAAAAGATGCTACAAACGAGGACTTCAGCACAGTGTTTTTTCTGAATCTGTTTGTTTCAATTCTGCTGTATGTTTTGTTGTATGTTTCGGCTCCGCTGATTGCCCGGTTTTTTGCACAGCCTGCTTTGGTAACCTATTCACGTGTCTTATTCATTATTATACTCATCTTTCCCTTTTACCTGATTCAGCAAGCCCAATTACTCAAAAAACTCCAACATAAAACAATAGCCACCGTCAACATCATCAGTGTCAGCGTCAGCGGAACAGTAGCCATTATACTGGCATTTAAAGATTTTGGCGTTTGGGCTTTGGTCATACAGCAAATCTGTTTTCATAGCATGCGCTGGATTACCTACACATTTTTTGTACGCTGGAAACCCTTGTTTGTCTTCACAAAATCTACCATTAAGGATTTGTGGAAATTTTCGCTTCCCCTATTGGGACAAACAAGTTTGAATGCCCTGTTTGGCCAAATATATTTCATCATCATCGGACGATTTTATCCGCTTCAACAAGTGGGATATTTTACCCAGGCAAACAAATACAGCGAAACAGTCAACTACGCCGCACAAAACATCTTGTCAATCGGAACTTTTCCGGTACTGTCAACCATACAGGATGATAAGGAAAAATTATTAAGCGTTTACAGAAAATTAATCACATCTGTTTCTATCATCACCTTTCCATTTGTAGTGTTTCTGATTGTTGCAGCCGAACCCATTGTAGTTACGCTGATTACTGAAAAATGGCTGCCATCGGTTGTGCTATTGCAATTATTACTGTTTGCCAATCTCTTCTCTCCCATGTTCACCATCAATATCAATATACTGAATGCTCAGGGGTTTTCAAACATCAGCCTGAAACTCGAACTCATTAAAAAATCATTGATTGCAGTTTCAATCCTGGTATGCTTCAGCTTTGGCATCAAAGCCATGCTTGCAGGATTTGTGCTGGCTAATTTTCTGGCGTATTCGATCTCGATGGTGTCTATCAAACGTTCGCTGCTTCATTACTACAGACATCAGATAAAGGATTTGATCAGCAATTTAGTGCCAACGATAATTTCCGGGCTACTCACCTTGCCCATACATTACATTGAAATGAATATCACATTGAAACTAATTGTGCAAGGTACAGTTTTTCTGGGAGTATTTTTTATCGTCATAAAACTGTTCTTGCCTGAAAAGTGGGGAGCTTTCAGACAAGCTGTTCTCAACATCAACTTCCGCAAAAACAAATGAATATCTTATTTTTGACACCTTGTACTTCCATAAGATAATCCAACAAGGGAACACTCCCTTACGCCTTTTTCACAAATTCCGACTTTAAAGCCATAGCTCCAAATCCATCGATTTTGCAATCTATATTGTGGTCGCTATCCGGATTTAACCGGATACTTCTCACCTTGGTTCCTGCTTTAATCGGT
>JAAYQF010000028.1 GCA_012519425.1 Bacteroidales bacterium
AAAATCATTTGAGATATTTCGGTACGGGAGCTTAATGTCAGCAGAAGTCAACATAAGTCCGTAATTCACATGATTTACCATCAAAGGAATACCACAGGTGTAATTTGATTCCTCTTCCGGTCGAATTCTTAATTCTGAGGGCGGTAAATTCAGACCCTCAGACCTTACCATGTTTATGTAGTTGCTGATGGTATTTTGCTGAATACATTTTCCCCAGTAATCACTGTGGGGTTGAAATACCATGTCGTATCTGTTGGGACTATGAACTCCTACACTTGTATAAGTAGTTCCACCTAAGGCATTCATTAGTTTCCATGAGTTGTTGCCGTTTTTACCATCAAAATATACGAAATATTCAATATTTGGGGAAACAGAATTTTCCGCAAACTGATTGCTAAAATAAAAATAGCCTTTTGCATTGGTTCGTGTTTCATAAAAAGTGAAATAACGTGCAACCCGTATGCGTACGTTTACCAATGGTTGATTGCCTATTGGTGTGGCAACCTTAAAATATCCTTCCGGATTGTAAACTGCTTCTTTCCAGGAGATTCCGAGAAAACGTTTGTTTACATAACTAACCGCCTTCTGCATGCCGGAATTTGTTGAGGTCGTGTCAGGTTGATGTAGCTTATCAGCATTGCCGGTGATAATAAACGATACGGCTTCCAATGTTTTAAGAACATCCGCATAATCCGTGTGCTTTTTCTCGCCCGACTTCATCTGAGTATTTCCCTTTACATGAGTTGGAGAACTTTCCTCTGAATAATATGAGCTGTGCTCCGGTAAAAATAACTCTTCAATTACCTCGTACTGAATTCCATGATGAGGTTGATAATCATGCGGAACAGAGGTATAAAGCCATGTGTATGCTCCTGATATTGTCGGATCATGATAATAATCGCCGGTTTGGATTTTTAGATGATCTAAAGGATAGTCAAAAAGAATAAGTGTAGAATCTGACATTAATTGAAGATACTGCAAGCTGTCAGCAGGTAAATATCTCACATATAAGTCCGTTGGTTCAATTACAATATCATCCAGTGTGGAACTTGGTGCTTTCATACATGCAGTATGCTGTTCAGGATGAGCTTTTAAAGAATCCAGGGCCGCTTGCATATTTTTGATAGAATAAGGATTGTTTATTTTTTCTCCAATGATAACAGGTCTTGTTCGGCGATTTTCGTCATTTGATACCTGTTTAATTTCATCTTGTAATACACTCTCTGTTTCATTTCTCTCACACGAAGTCAGTGCAAAAGCCATAACGATAAACAAACAAAATAATTTTTTCATAAACATAAAGATCTTGTGAATGCTGAAAAGAAATTGTAATTGTTTTATCTTCTCAATGCATCCGGATTAATTAATCATAATTTAGGTATAACCATTTATTAGAAATGGTGGTCGAAAACGTGAGTTTTCATAGATTTAAAGTTCGTAAATGTAAACAAACTGATATCACATAGGTGCAAAATTTATTGAACCTCAAGCATTTTTTGATTTTCGAAAATACGCCCTATGGTATTCGTATTCACGTATTTTACAGACTACTGTTGTTCATATGCAAAATAATTAAAGATGTATGGGCTGTGTCGGTCGTAAAAGAATTAAAAGGTTTTACAAACAGATTTTTCAATTTTTACAAAAAAATGAGTTTTGCTCATTCGAATTATTGGGCAAAGTAACATAAAATAATTCAATAAAAAATGAGCAAAACTTCACCAATGTTTCACCAATATTTCATCAACAGCAAACTTCAATCTTGCATTTCCCCGAGAAATCAAAATCTACTCCATCAAATCCCCAAAGACTTCATTACCGCTTTAATTTTAGCTTCCGCCAATTGGTCGGCCTGCTTGTAGTCAGCGCGGGAATTCATGTTACCCCTGACTTCAATATAAAATTTGATTTTTGGCTCTGTTCCGGAAGGACGGATGGAAATTTTGGCACCATCTTCTGTGAAAAATTGTAATACATTGGATGTGGCGGGCATGTCCAGCGTATTCTTTTCTCCGGTCAGTAAATTCGTTTGTACCAAAGATTGGTAATCTTTGACGATCTTTACTTTGGAACCTGCTATTTCTTTGGGCGGATTGGAACGGAAATCACTCATGATTTGTTGAATTTCTTCGGCTCCTGATTTTCCTTTCCTTACAATGGAAATGCCTTTTTCCTTCCCATAACCATACTCTATATAGATGTCTTGCAATAATTCATACAGACTTTTGCCCTCATCCTTTGCCCAGGCAGCTATTTCAGCTATCAACGCAACTGAAGATACCGCATCTTTGTCACGAACAAATGTTTCAGGTAAGAACCCGTAACTTTCTTCTCCACCACCGATGTAAGTTTTTGTATCTTCGTTTTCACGCATTACCTTGGCTATCCACTTGAAGCCGGTATAGACATCATAATATTCTATATTGTTTTTTAGGGCTATATCTCTGATGACTTCTGTGGTAACGATGGTTTTTACAATGTATTCGTTGCCTCGGATTTTGCCGGTTTCTTTCCACCTGCGAATCAGGTAATAGATGAAAATTATAGCTATCTGATTACCGTTCAATAAAATCCATTCGTTTTTATCGTTTTTGACAGCAACTCCGATTCTGTCGGAATCAGGGTCGGTTGCTGTCACAAGGTCAGCATCCGTAGCTATTGCCCTTTTGATAGCCATGTCTAAAGCAGCCGGTTCTTCAGGATTGGGCGAATAAACGGTCGGAAAATCTCCACTTACCACATCTTGTTCAGGAACATTGATGATATTGGTAAAGCCGAAAGCCCTCAAAGCTTGTGGCACCAATTTAACACCTGTACCGTGAATGGGCGTATATACGATTTTTAAATCAGAATATTTTTTGATAGCATCGGGAGATAAAGAAATGGTTTTGAGCTTGTCCACATATATTTCATCAATATCTTCTCCGATAATCTCAATCAATGCAGGATTTCCTTGAAACTTAATTTCGTTGACATCCTTGATTTTATTTACTTCTTTAATCACATTCTCATCGTGCGGAGCCAACATTTGTGCGCCGTCGTCCCAATAAGCCTTATAGCCATTGTATTCTTTAGGATTATGAGAGGCAGTCAGGATGATACCGCTTTGACAACCAAAATGGCGGATGGCAAATGAAACTTCAGGAGTTGGTCTCAGATCTTCAAACAGATAGACTTTAATGCCGTTAGCTGAGAAGATGTCGGCTGAAATTTCGGCAAACAGGCGACTGTTGTTTCTGCAATCATGACCAATCACAACCGATATTTGCGGCAAATCCGGAAATTGTGATTTTAAATAATTGCTTAAGCCCTGTGTGGCAGCTCCAACCGTATAAATGTTCATGCGATTGGTTCCGGCACCCATGATGCCACGTAATCCACCGGTACCAAATTCTAAATCTTTGTAAAACGACTCAATCAATTCGGTTTTGTCCGGTGCATCCAACATACGTCTTACTTCCGTTTTTGTGTCGGCATTGTAATTTCCGTCCAGCCAGGTTTGGGCTTTTGCAATAACTTTCTGAAGCAATTTTTTGTTTTCCATATTTATTGAAATGAAAAAGTGAATGAATTTTTCCTCGTATAATGAAAAGAGCTTTTAAGACGACAAAGTTACAAGAAATTTTGATAAAAATTTAATTTTTATCTGATATACTTTTGCGATTTCCATACCTGACAAAATAGCAGTATTTTTATAAAAAACCGTAAGGGTACTGATTTTGCTGTGTTGGCGAGCGTTAATCAATTTAAAATCAAAAAAAATACCTACTTTTGTTGGGTCAAGCAATTAGTTTTTTCATAACAATGAACTATTCAGAACAATTACATAACGTTTTGCTGTTTAGCAAGCAAGAAGCCGAAAGATTGGGAAATAACTACGTGGGACCGGAACATTTGCTTCTGGGTATTTTGCGTAATGGACGTGGTAAGGCAATAGAAATCATGAATGATCTTCGCATTAATCTTCCCCGAATAAAACAAACGATTGAAAGTCAAATCAGGACTGATGGAGGTTCCGTGGGTCAGGATATTCCGTTTTTAAAAAGTGCGGAGCGCATTAAAAAGATTATGGAGTTGGAAAGCCGCAAGTTTGAATCGGATGTGGCTGATACTGAGCATTTACTACTCGCGTTACTCAAAGAAAAAAATAATTTGGCAGAGGAGGTTTTGAACGAAGAGCATCTAACTTATGCTCAAGTGAAGTCATATTTAGAAGCACCGAAGCTGGATGAGCCGATTATGGGGCCTGCATTTCATGATGATGATGAAGATGATGATCCTCGTCCGCGTCGGAAAGTATCGGCATCGGGAGCTTCGAAACATTCCGACACTCCCGCTTTAGATTCTTTTGGAACAGATATTACGAAAGCTGCTTTAGAAGATCGTTTGGATCCCATTGTCGGACGTGAGCGTGAAATTGAACGCCTGGCACAAATCTTAAGTCGCCGCAAAAAGAACAACCCTGTATTAATAGGAGACCCTGGTGTGGGAAAATCAGCGATAGTAGAAGGTTTGGCACTGAGGATAGTGCACAAGAAAGTGTCCCGCGTGTTATTCGACAAGAGGGTGGTGGCTTTAGATATGGCATCTATTGTTGCAGGAACCAAATACAGAGGACAGTTTGAAGAACGCATCAAAGCGATATTGAATGAACTGCAAAAAAATCCGAATATCATTTTATTTATCGATGAAATACATACCATTGTAGGAGCCGGTGGAGCACCTGGTTCTCTGGACGCAGCCAATATGCTGAAACCGGCGTTGGCGCGCGGAGAATTGCAATGCATTGGTGCTACTACCCTGGATGAATATCGTCAAAGCATTGAGAAAGACGGAGCTTTGGAACGCCGATTCCAAAAGATCATGGTTGATCCGACTACTGCTGAGGAGACTTTGACCATTCTTGAGAACATTCAGGATAGATATGAATATCATCATAATGTAAAATATACGCCTGAAGCCATCAAGGCATGTGTCAAACTGACAGACAGGTATATTACTGATCGCAGTTTTCCTGATAAAGCCATCGATGCATTGGATGAGGCCGGTTCTCGCGTGCATATCGGTTCGGTCTCCGTCCCCGCTGAAATTGAGGAGTTGGAGAAGAAAATTGAGGAATTGAAGAAGGAGAAGATGAAAGTGCTCAGCGAACAAAAATATGAATTGGCCGGACCTATCCGGGATCAGGAAAAGCAGCATCAATATCAGTTGGAGGATGCCATCCGTCGCTGGGAAAAAGAGTCTCAACTCAATCCGGAAATCGTCGATGAAGAGCAAGTGGCAGAAGTGATTGCCATGATGTCAGGTATTCCTGTGCAACGCATTGCTCAGGCAGAAGGTTTGAAGCTCAGACAGATGAAAGACGATTTAGCATGCAAAGTGATCGGACAGGATGAAGCGGTGGAGAAAATTGTAAAAGCCATACAACGTAACCGGGTGGGATTGAAAGATCCCGGAAAACCTATCGGTTCATTTATTTTCTTGGGGCCGACCGGTGTTGGAAAAACCCATTTAGCTAAAGTACTTTCTGAATTTATGTTCGATAGTCAGGATGCACTTATCCGGGTGGATATGAGCGAGTACATGGAGAAATTCTCTGTGTCACGACTGATTGGGGCACCTCCGGGATATGTAGGTTACGAAGAAGGCGGACAGCTGACAGAACGCGTACGTCGCAAACCCTATTCGGTCATCCTTCTGGATGAAATCGAAAAAGCTCATCCCGATGTGTTTAATATCTTGTTGCAGATTATGGATGAAGGCCGTCTAACAGACAGTTTGGGCAGGCGTATTGATTTTAAGAATACCATCATCATTATGACCTCCAATGTAGGGACTCGCCAGTTGAAGGATTTTGGCAGAGGGGTTGGCTTTAAGGTCGACACTGATGCTGAAATTGATCCTGAATATGCCAAAGGAGTATTGCAAAAAGCGCTGAATCGTACTTTCGCTCCCGAGTTTATCAATCGCGTGGATGATATCATTATTTTTGATCAATTGGATAAAGAGGCCATCAATAAAATTATTGATTTGGAATTGAGTGGGTTGTTCAAACGTGTGACAAACCTGGGCTATACCATTAAATTATCTGATGAAGCAAAAGATTTTATTGCCGACAAGGGATATGATGTTCAATATGGTGCCCGTCCCCTCAAGCGAGCCATCCAACGCTATCTTGAAGATGAATTGGCTGATGTTGTCCTGTCCGGTGATGTACAGGAAGGTGACACAATCTTGATGGAAATGAATGAATCCAAAGATGGTGTAAAGGCTAAAATTATTCAGTAGAGACGAGGCATGCCCCGTCTCTACTGAAAACGCCGCACACACCGTAAAGACGGGGCATGCCCCGTCTTTACAATATCAAAACCACCGTCCATTAAAACCACCGTCCATTTCGCGACCTCGCACCCCCGGAACCCCGGACCACCGCCTCACCATTTTTTCAATTCCTGATACAGTTTTTGTATCGGTAATCCCATGACATTAAAATAGGAACCGTTGATGTGTTCAACGGCGATGAAGCCTATCCATTCCTGTACACCGTATGCTCCCGCTTTATCATATGGTTTGTA
>JAAYQF010000129.1 GCA_012519425.1 Bacteroidales bacterium
ACGGGCATAATCAATACTCGTAATTTCTTCCATCGGGTCGGAGCAACCGACTAGTCCTATTCCCAGAAGAAGTACGAGAGCATATGTTATTTTTTTTATTGACTTCATATGAATTTATTTTTATTTGATTTTTATGGCTGATAATAATTGCATTTTTAGGTTTTGTCCTAATCGTTGGATAATTGTCCGTTACTGCTATCAATAAAGGTTTGCCAAATAGGCCAATACTGATTTTCATCAGGATTTTTCTGATAAAGCGAATTGATCAACTCAGGCGTAAGCCTGTCTGTCCCAATCCAGGTTTGATTTCCATCATATCCCAGGGCAGCACCTGCTTCATCAGTATCTCCGTGATTTAATCCGTAAATGATCAGTGTTTCGCCGTCTTCAGCAGTTTTGAAATACAGTTTCTCGGGAAGATCAGCATAAGCACCTTGTCTGTTGGCAAGGTCAGTCATTTTAGCTTTTGCCTCGTCCATCTTAACTTTCAGCAGGTTCCAGCGGATAAGGTCAGCTTTACGAAGCGATTCTCCGGCAAATTCAAAGGCACGTTGTTCAACAATTGCTTTGAAGAAAGCATCTTTGCTTGCCGTTGCTTTCGTCATATAAGCTGATACTTTTGCTGCCGGCAGTGCCCTGTCAAGGATAGGCTTCAGATAGGGAGCAGCTGCTGCCGGTCCCTCCAACTCGTTGATAGCTTCTGCAGCCATCAAATACACATCTGCCAGTCGCATATACTGCCAGTTTATGCCGTCATCATTGGTAGAAGTTACGCGGCGGTTCATCCACTCATAACGCAATTTTCCAAAGCACCAGGAACGCAATGAGCGCAACTCTTGTTTGGCAGGATTTGAATTCGACCATTCATAAGGAATACAAGTTATATCCCGGCGAATATCATCTACATCGTAATCATAAAACAGGTTTGGAACGGGACCATTTGCGCCTCCTTTAGCCTGGGCTGTGTATTGGTCAACGGCGCGGTGCAGAATACCAAAAGTATAAAGCACACGTCCACGACCATCGGAGAATGGAATTTCCCAAAGAGATTCTTTCCCGGCTCTTACATCGTCCTGACAAAGCAGGCGGAAGTTATCTTCAAAGCTACCCAGAGTAACTGTTTCGCTGTTAATTACATCCACTGTTGCATTTTTAGCCAGGGTGTACATTTTTTCAACACTCAAGTCCGGGTCATTGCTTCTGCGGATACCGTCTTTACGCTGACTGTAACCTGCCGCATAAAGTGCAACACGTGCCTGAAGTCCTTTCACAAATGCTTTACTTACACGCTCGGTAGTACTTGTCACAGCTGTTGCATTGGGCCACGCAACAAGTTTTTCGGCTTCTTCCAGGTCAGCAAGAATTTGCTTGTAAATCACGTCTCTATCGGCACGCGGCAAGTAAAGAGTTTCTGTAGAAATCGGTTCAAAGCGAGCCGGAACATCTCCCCATCCTTTTATCAAATCCAGATAAATAACGGCACGTAGCGTAAGCGTTTCTCCCAGCAACTGTGCCATTGCAGGGTTGTTGTCAGTATTTCCGTAAGTACGTAATCCTCTGATGATCATGTTGGCTCTCTCGATTCCTTCATAGAATTTTGCCCAGGCATTGTTCAGCGTATTCATCTGGGTATTTGTAGGTCTTGCATCATAGCCGGTAAGAGAGTACTTTCCGTCATCTGAAATTCCCGAACCCGTAAGCGGCATATTGTTTATCCATTCAATATCTGTATTTATTCCATAATAAGGAATGTAACGGCCTCTATATGAGTTGGTTTCTCCAAACGACTGGTGAATTCCCATCACAGAGGGTTCTGCCAAAGCATAGGTGGAAAATATGACAGACTCATCCATCGTTGATTGGGTAGGTGCCTCCATATCGCAGGCAACAAATCCACCCAAGATTGAAACTATTGTTATTAAATATATTAATTTTTTCATTTGATGATATTTTATAAAATTAGAAACCAATGTTTAATCCAAATACAATTTGACGGCTTCTTGGGTATGCCGAATAATCAACTCCCGGTGTCAGGTTGGTATTTCTCATCGTAGATACCTCCGGGTCATAACCTGAGTAGTTTGTAAATACAAACACATTGTATCCGGTAACATAAAAGCGCAGACTTTGAGCACGAATGGCATTCACGGCTGATTCCGGAAGACTATATCCAAGTGTCAGTGTGTTCAGACGTAAGAAAGAGGCTTTTTCCACCGCCCAGTCACTAAACACCATTCTTTGTGTAAGTGGTGACCAAAGCGTGGTGTTTGCGTTCATGGCTGCAAGTTCTGCCGGATCGTTAGAAATTGTTCCATCAGGACGCAGGTTTGTCCAGCGCTGACCATCAGCCATGGTTGTTATCATATTTCTAAATTGATATTTACTTGTTTGGGTAAACTCAATTTTATTAGCATTGTAAATGTCGTTTCCTACAGACCAGTTGAAGCTTGCTCCAAAGTCAAATCCGTACAAACGGGCATTTAAATTAAATCCTCCGGTGTGCAGTGGATTGGCATCGCCAATTATTTCGCGGTCATCGGTCGTTATCAAGTTGTCATCCCCTACAAGATCTTTCAACTTCATAGTACCGGGGCGGATTGTTCCAACCACCGCCGAAGCATCGGCCACTCCTTCTTTTAATTTCCAGTTTCCGTTGGCATCTACGCTTTCAAAGTCATCCACTTCATATCTGCCATCGGAGCGATAACCAATCATCTGTCCTACTGCTCCGCCCACTGAAACCCAGTAGTCATAACCAACTTCTGTTGACGCCCAGTATGTTTCGGCTCCAAAGTCATCCATCATTCCCAGACTGGTAATTTTGGTTTTATTGAATCCGATATTGGCATTCATCGAAAGTCCGAAGTTTTTCTTGTCCACTGCAACGTAGTTCGCAGTAAATTCAATACCTTTATTTTCCGTATTTCCCATATTCCGGTACTGGTAATCATAGCCTGTTCCTGATACCGGGAACCGAATCAACAAATCACGCGTTGTGTTCAAATATACTTCGATAGTACCGCTCAAACGGCTGTTGAATGTAGTGATATCCAGCCCTGCATTTCGTGTTACGGTTGTTTCCCATTTCAAATCAGGATTTGCCATTGTTTTAGAAGGCGCCCAATAACTGGAATATCCGTTAATCCATGATGTAGAACTTGATGCGTAATTTTGAGCCATCTGTCCGGTTGGGATATTGTTGTTTCCGGCTGTACCGTAGCTAAATCTTAGCTTCAGGTCATCCAGCCAGGTGCGTGTGTCTGCCATAAACGGTTCAGAAGAAATACGCCAGGCAGCCGCAGCCGACGGGAAGTATCCCCAGCGGTTGTCTTTGCTGAAACGGGAAGATGCGTCGGCTCTGAACGTCAGGCTTATCAAATATTTGCTTTCATAGTCGTAGTTTGCTCTTCCAAAGAAAGAAAGCAACTTATCATCTTCATTGATAAAATTATTCGTTGAAAATGGAACTCCCTGTGTAGAAAGCTTCCAGGCATCTCTTGCAGTGAATGATTCAGGAAATCCATGAACTACATTAGTCAATGTATTTGTTTTTTCAATGATGTATTCGTGGCCTGCCATCACATCTACTCCGTGTGCTTTAGGCAAAATTTCTTTAAAATTGTAACTTATTGTATTACTGCTCCGCAATGCATTTCCGGTTCTGTTGAGCAATTGGATGGCCGGCTTGTTTTGATTGGCCGATGCAGGAACGTTTTTAATATAATAGGTGGTTAATCCCCAATATCTCTTATCCTGGTAAGTTTTATCATCCAATCCTGCTTCTACTCTCAATTTCAGATTTTTGATGGCTTCCCATGTCAGTGCACTTCCCAGATTCCAGTTTTTCCGGTTCTGTTCACGGGCATTATCATCTATAGACTCAAGCGGATTGTATAAGTTTCCTAAATCGTCATCGTCACTTCCTGCCGTTTCATCCAAATTACTAATAGGAATAGGGGTGTAGATAACCGAATATTTCAGTCTTCGGTCGGAGTCGTAAGTACTTTTGGTATCGTTGGCACCTCCTCCTGTAATACCTGTATTTGACAGACGGGCTGATAAATCCAAAGTAAGCCTGTCTGTGATTTTATTATTCAATTTTAAGCTCAGGTTGTCTCTTTTGAAAGATGACTGCTGCATGATCGCTTTGTCGTTCATGTGCGTATAACTGAATGAATAACGGATTTTGTCAGAGCCGCCTGTAACACTTAAGTTGTGGTTAAACGTGTTTCCTGTACGTCCAAATGTCAGGTTCTGCCAATCATTGGCAGGAACATTCTGATATAAATCCAGGTCTTGATAATTTCCAAAAAATGAAGTGTATTTTTTCATTTCGTTGGTGCCTTTCAGTGCCGCAAGCTCATATTGCCATTTTACGTAATCATATGGCTCAAGCACGTCAAGGGTTTTGGCTATTTTTTTCAATCCTGCATAAGCATTGTAGTTTACGGTTACCCGCCCGGTTTTACCGGTTTTGGTAGTCACGATAACCACTCCGTTGGCACCCCGTGAACCATAAATAGCAGTTGAAGATGCATCTTTCAGCACGTCTATCGATTCTATATCAGTGGTGGGTATATCTGAAATAGATGCTACCGGGAATCCGTCCACGATAAAGAGCGGTTCATTGCTTTGAGTAATAGATCCTCCACCGCGAACACGGATTTTCATCTCTGCGTCGGGTGAACCCTCAGTAACGGTAACCTGTACGCCCGCCATTTTTCCTGTGAGTGCTTCCGTGGGCGATGCTACGGGGATTCTGGCAAGAGTTTCCGCACTAACAGAAGCTACTGAGCCTGTCAAGTCTTTTCTTTGAGCAGTTCCGTAACCAATTGCCACCACTTCATTCAGCCCGATGGCCTCATATTCCATAGTAACGTTGATAGACGTGCGGTTGTCAATGTCCACCGTAAGGGACTTCATGCCCACATACGTGAATTGAAGACTACGTGCCCCGCCCGGGACTTGAATCGTGTATTCCCCGTCGTAGTTTGTAATGGTACCGGTAGTTGTAGAACCAGGCACTCTTATGGACACACCAATAAGGGCTTCACCGTCTTCTGCTACAACTGCACCTCTGATAGTCCTTTCAGCCTGCTGCATTTCCATGTCAGCTGCCGCACTGCCGGCAAAAGCGGTTTGTGCTGAAAATGCAATCAAGACGAAAATAAAAACATGAAGTAAGTTTTTAAATGTTCTCATAAAGTCAGATTTATAAATTTATTTTAATAGAAATTTGTACTTGCGTATAATAAATATGAAATTTGAAAAAATATTGTGTGATTCTAAAAGCTACAATGGTACAATAAACTAAAGCAAGTATGGTCTCAAATAAAAACTGTGTACGTACACAGTTTTGCAGTGACAAAAATACAATTTATATTTTCATTTGTACATAATAAATACTTAAATATTGTTAATGCGTTATTGTGCAGACTTAATTTGCTGATTTTTAAAACCATTAATTGAGTTGAGAATTTATTTAAAATTTAAAATTAGTTTGTACTTTTGTGGGAAATATTTGAATACTCATCATTATGCAGCAGAAAAGAATAAGAATAAAGGATATAGCAAAATTGGCGGGCGTATCTGCCGGAACGGTGGATAGGGTGGTTCACAACCGGGGGAATGTATCTGCAAAAAGTCGTGAAGCTGTGGAAAAGGTGCTGAAAGAAGTCAATTACCGCCCCAACATCCACATGTCGAGCATTTCGCTTAAAAAGATGTATCATATTCTGTTTGTGTCACCTAAATTTTCTGCCGGCGAATATTGGGATAGTATATATACCGGTATTCTTCGCACCTTGGATGAGTTTGAAAACATACGTTTGAGTTTTAAAAAAATCACCTATAACCAATATGATGTATATGATTGCAAAAGAATTTACGATAAGGTATTAAAAACAAAATGCAATGCAGTCATAATCGGTTCTATCTTTCAGAAAGAGACTCAGGACTTTTGCCATCAGCTTGACGAAAAAGAAATTCCCTATGTTTTTGTCGATTCTAATGTTGAAAACACATCGCCTGTTGCCTGCTTTTCGTCAGACCACTATACTTGCGGCTATCTTATGGGTAAAATTATGAATGCCGTTATGCATGACAACAGAGACATCGGTATTTTGCAAGCTATGCGTATAGGAAACGAAAGTGCCAATTCGACCATACTTCGTAAAAACGGTTTTAATGCTTATCTGGATGAATGTGGAATAGAAAGAAAAATTCATCGCATTCCGTTCAATGCAACAGAGCCGGAGAAAAACAACGATATCTTTGATGCTTTTTTCAACGAAAATGGGAACGTCGGTGGCATTGTAGTCTTAAATTCCCGGGGTCATATTATGGCAAATTATTTAAGCAGCAGAAATATTAAAAATATAAAATTGATAGGAGTTGACTTGACGATTCCCAATATTGCAGCCTTGAAAAAGGGAAGTATTAGTGCGTTAATCGGTCAAAACCCAAAAAGTCAGGGTTTCCTGGCCATGCGCTCCCTGATCGAGTATTTGATCTTCAAATTGCCCATTAAAGTTGACAATATTATGCCTTTAGATATCGTAACCAAGGAAACCATTGATATATACAGCGAATTTAAAGATTTGGTGTATTTGAAGTAGGCGGTGTCTCATAGGTGTCCAACTGAAAGACGAATTATAAAAACACCTATTAATTGAAACAATTAAAACCATGAAACAACTAAAATTAATATCGACACTTTTTATCATTTTGACAAGTTTGTTTTCTTGTATGCCAACTGCGACCTTTACTGAACCTCAACCGGTGGACACAAAAAACATATCAAAATTTCCGAAGCGTTTACAAGGGGTGTACGTAAATACTGCAGATACTGCAGATCATTCTATACTATCAGTCAGTGACAAATTAGTTCAGGTAACTTATGACTTTGATTATAAAGTCCATCCAAATCAGCTTGACAGTGCTTCACAACCTTCGGGCGATACTATTATTCATCCGGAGACAAAAGAAAAGACCAAAATAGTGTATGACGGTGACAGCATAGTAATCCATGTTCACCGCACCGACACTTTGTTTCAATTGGATTGTGACAATGTCGTGAGAAAATTCAAAGGTTGTTATTTTTTTAATACCCGTTATAAAGAGACCAGTTGGATAGTGCATAAAGTTCAATTGTCGAGAGGACAGCTAGTTATCAGCAGTATATCGGGCGAACACGACATTGACAATCTGAAAGAAATAGCCGAAACGTCAATTGACACCATTCCTCCTTACCAATTTACAATGACAAAAAAACAATTTAAAAAATTTGTAAAAAATGGCGGATTCAGTGAAAGTGAGGTGTTTGTCAAACAGTAGTAGTGGCGAACCCTCGTGGTCGCCCCTGATGATAAAAATTTGGTCGTCTCAAATGGAAACAGGTAACCACAAGGGTGCCCGTACGGGGCATTCAACAAACAGGGCGAAACCGAAAAGCCATACGAGTAGGAAAACTAAAAAAAGAAAATTATGAAAACTAAAAATGTTATTTTAATGCAAATGGCAAGAGAATCCCTAAAAGGTAAATGGGGTTTAGCAATTGGGACATTTGTAGTGTATATATTGATTGTTGCAACTCTTCAAGCAATTCCGATAATTGGATTGATTGCTTCGGGACCATTAGTATTAGGTCTTGCCATTTTTTCGTTATCCATTTCAAGAAACCAGGATGCCAGATTAGAACAAATATTTCAGGGGTTCAGCAATTTTGGAACATCTTTAGGTGCGTATCTATTGATGATTTTATTCATTTTATTATGGATGCTTTTACTTATAATACCAGGTATTATTGCTGCCATATCATATTCTATGACCTTTTACATTTTAGCAGATGATAATTCAATTAGTGCTATGGATGCAATAAATAAAAGCAAAAAGATGATGAATGGTTACAAATGGAAGTATTTTTGTTTACATCTGAGATTTTTAGGTTGGGCATTGCTTTGTCTTTTAACGTTAGGAATAGGTTTTTTATGGCTTGCGCCGTATGTACATATCAGTGTAGCCAAGTTTTATGATGATGTGAAGGCAAATTTTATTGATAACTGAAATTTGGAAACCATACTCCCAGGATGGATTAAATAATTCAAGTCCAAACCACACAGCACAAAGGGTTCAGCTTTTCCGGAGTTGAACCCTTTGAGTAAGTATAAGGTGTTTCACCTCAACTTTTATAAAGAGATTTTTTGTAACTTCGCAGCCAAATAAAATTTTTATGACAGCAACATTAATCATTCTTTTTGTAACAGCCGCATTGCTCGTTTGGGGTAAAATTCGTTCCGATATTGTGGCGCTCTGTTCTTTGTTGGCCCTGGTGCTGACAAACGTGCTGACACCTGCTGAAGCCTTGGCAGGATTTTCCAACTCTGTTGTGATTATGATTGCAGCTCTCTTTATTGTGGGGGGAGCAATATCGCAAACCGGACTTGCCGGTGCGGTGAGTAACCGGTTGTTGAAGCTTGCAGGAGACAGCAGTTACAAATTGTTTTTGCTGGTCATGCTCGTAACCGCCTTCATCGGTACGTTTTTGAGCAATACCGGAACGGTAGCGATGCTGATGCCGATTGTGGTAAGCATGGCGGCAAAATCCAACACAAGCGCAAGCAGGCTGTTGATGCCAATGGCTTACGCCAGTAGCATTGGGGGAATGATGACATTGATCGGTACTCCGCCCACGCTTATCATGCACGGTACCTTGATTGAAGCAGGATACGAAGGATTGCAGTTTTTTACTACCTTTCCTGTCGGACTGATCCTGTTGATCCTTGGAATTCTACTGCTCTGGCCCCTGACAAAGATGCTCGATAAGAAAGACAAGAGAGATCAAACGGACGGAAAAACAACCGTTAAATCTCCCGAGCAACTGGCATCCGATTACCGTGTGATTGACAATTTATATAGAATTGTACTTCAAAAAAACTCACCTATTATAGGCGAAAAACTTTCCAATATTGATATTACCAGGCGATACTCTGTGATTATTAGCGAAATCCACGTTCGTTCACTTTCACCATTGAGCCGTTCGGTTCGTACCATACTTCCCAAAGCCGGCACTATCTTGTCTGAAAATCACGTGTTGTACGTCATCGGTGAATACGAAAACGTGCTTCGTTTTGTAGAAGAAAATAAGCTTGCTTTTGTTGATAATCAGGTGGATGAACAAGTTGAACGTCCGAAGTTTGGCGGGAAATTTAAATTTGATGAGATTGGAATGGCAGAAGTGGTTATCCTTCAAAACAGTCGCTTGCACAACCGAATTGTAAAAGATTCCGGATTTCGAAGTAATTACAATGTAAACATTTTAAGTATTCAGCGTAAGGACCACTACATCATTCAGGATGTAAAAGATGTGAAAATGCAGGCGGGAGATATGCTGTTGGTACAAGGAACCTGGGAAAACATCGACCGCCTCAGTCGCCTCGAAAATGAGGTTGTCGTTATCGGACAGCCTCAAACCGAAGCTTCCAAAATCACCCTTGATCACAAGGCTCCTTATGCTGCTGTTGTTTTGATATTGATGGTATTGGCGATGGTGTTCAATTGGTTCCCTCCGGTAATTGCTGTTTTGTTAGCAGCCGTGCTGATGATTTTAGGTGGTTGTTTCAGAACTGTTCGGGATGCTTATCGCACCATCAATTGGGAAAGCGTTGTGCTCTTTGCGGGGATGATGCCTTTGGCAACTGCTATGGAGAAAACAGGTACTTCGGCACTTGTCACCGATGGCATTGTTGATTTGGTGGGTTCGTACGGACCATATGCCGTCCTTGCCGGAATTATGTTAGCTTCTTCTGTGCTTACTATGTTTATAAGCAATACCGCTGCTGCTATTCTGTTTGCTCCTATTGCTTTGCAGGCCGCTTTGTCGATGAATGTGAGTCCGTATCCTTTCCTTATCGGTGTGGCGGTTGCCGTAAGTATGTGCTTTGCCAGTCCGTTTTCTACTCCGCCTAATGCGATGGTTATGTCGGCGGGAAAATATAACTTCATGGATTATGTAAAAGTGGGATTGCCTTTGCAGTTTGTTTTTTTAGTTGTAATGATTTTTGTGTTGCCGATTATTTTTCCATTTTGAAAATTAATTCTGATTACAGCTTTTAAAAATTTTGATTACTTTCTTTCTGCTATTTCGGAATTGCAAGTTTTGGGTTTTTTGCTGTGCTTTAGGTGCTGCGATCGACCTCGTCCGGTGAGCCGAAAAATAAGTGAGAACAGCGTTAAGAGTCGTCCTTGTTTGAGGGGCTAACCCGTAAGGTGTCTTAGAAGTGTCTAAATGCAAGGCACTGAGATTGAGGGCAAAGGAGCATACTGATTGTATGTGACTGAGCCCGAATATCGAAAGTAACGCAGCAGTTGGGCACTTA
>JAAYQF010000003.1 GCA_012519425.1 Bacteroidales bacterium
AGACATAGATTTTGTAATTACCTGGGTAGATATGGATGATCCTGCCTGGAAAGCTGAATTTGCCCGAAATTCAGGCAAAATTGACAATACTAAAAACGAAGTTTCAGAAGCCCGATTCAGGGACCATGGTTTATTGAGGTACTGGTTCCGCGGTGTTGAGAAATTTGCAACCTGGGTAAGGAACATCCACTTTGTAACCTTTAATCAGAAGCCTGAGTGGCTGAATGTCCATCATCCAAAATTAAAGATGGTCAATCATGAAGACTTTATTCCCCGGGAATTTTTACCGGTTTTTAGTATCAATCCCATCGAAATACACCTGCATAAAATTCCGGATTTGACAGAACATTTCGTCTATTTCAACGATGATGTGTTTATCATCAGTCCCATCAAACAATCGCGTTTTTTCACCAACAATCTTCCCAATGATATTGCAGCATTTCGTACAAACTACGGACTTTCTCAATATGAAAAAATGCTCAGAAACAACATCAAACTCATAAACCGACATTTTGACAAAAAAGAAGTATTGAAACGCGACCACGACAAATGGTTTGATCCATCTTACGGAAGCAAAAGCAGACTCACCAAATTGCTCCGCGCAAATCGTAAATTTGCAACTTTGCGCACCCCGCATAACGCACAACCCTACATGAAGAAAACATTTGAATCTGTGTGGGATAAGTGTGGGCAAGAATTGCTGTCAACTGCTAAAAGCCGTTTCAGAAATAAAGACAATTACACACACGAGTTGTTCAGAACCTGGCAAATATGCAGTTCCGACTTTATGCCTTATAATACCTACCGGGACACCAAAATGTTCCCTTTGGTATTGAAGTCCAAACAGGCCATCCGTGCTGTCAGGGAACAAACATATTCACTCGTCTGCCTGAACGACCATGTAATGATCCGCAATTACGACCAGGTAATGCAAGACCTGGAAACCTCTTTTGAAAGCATCTTACCGGAAAAATCGGGTTTTGAGTTGTAGGATTCCGAAGTCGCGATTAAAAACTAAACAGCTACCGAGACTCCTTTGATGACGCGACCGACCTCGTCCAGTGAGCCGAAAAACAAGTGAGGTTAGGGTAGGGATAAAATCAAAAAGCCCTCAAACAAAGTAATTCTGTTTGAGGGCTTCTCTTTTTTAAAAAAACGGCAGCTATCTACTCTCCCACTTTTACGCAGTACCATCGACGTGACCGGGCTTAACTTCTCTGTTCGGAATGGGAAGAGGTGGAACCCCGGTGCTGTAACCACCTGAATAATTAACTGTCAGTAACATAATGATATTATGATATGGACTGTCTCAAAGGTGCATTAGAAGTGTCCAAATGCAAGGCACTGAGATTGAGGGCAAAGGAGCATACTGAAGTATGTGACTGAGCCCGAATATCGAAAGTAACGAAGCAGTTGGGCGCTTATAAGACACCGATAATAAGAATGACATATTGAATCAATGCAAAATAAATCTATAGTATAAATCCACTTCCTTTCCTTAAATCGCAGAAATAATACTTTTTTGTTTAACTATTTTTTCTGTGGGTTTAACCCCACTCAAAAGCGCTTCGGGTAATTAGTATTACTCGGCTCATACATCTCTGTTATACACCTGTAACC
>JAAYQF010000130.1 GCA_012519425.1 Bacteroidales bacterium
ATAAATTTATCTGTTTTTCTGTCGAATATGTATGTCCCGTTTGAAGTACCAATCCATATATTAGACGAGCTGTCTTTAAAAATGGCAAAAATATCATTATTTTTAAGCATTCCCTCCTGATTCCCCTTGACGTAATACTTCCATTTTTTAGTTTTAGTATTATATACATTTATGCCTTGACTGAAAGTTGCAATCCACAACAACTCATCATCCAAAACTACATCATGTACATTATGATAACTTAAACCACTGGGCGGGTGATTAGGAAGAAAGGATTCAAATAAATTTGATTCCACATCCAATTTATTCAATCCTGCATCTTCGGTTCCTATCCAAATATTCCCTTCTGCATCTCCACAAATTCCACTAACACGTTCTCCTGATAAAGAGTTTTTGTTAGCCACGGGATAGTATCTTTTAAAGTAATTATAAGGTAACGGATAATAATTTACACCTCCGAAATAAGTACCAATCCAAATCCCCCCCTCTCTGTCTTCATACATTGAGTAAATTGCATTATCCGATAAGGAATAGGGATCATTGATATTATGGGTTAGATGTACCATCTCTTTTTGCACCGGATCATAGATATAGAGACCTGACTCTGTTCCAATCCAATAGTTTTCATCAGAGAAGACACCAAGTGTTCGTACAAACAAATTCTGAGATATATTACTATTTAATCGGAAGCTGGTTATTTCCCCATTTGTTTTGTCTAATAAACGTAATCCGTCATTAAATGAACCAATTAATAAAAAATTTTTACTGACATCTATTGATCTTGAAATCTGACTTGATAATAAATCATTGCCATGAGAGTCGTAATAGTAGTTAATCAGTTCATTTTTGTAGGGGTTAAAACGCTTAATTCCCCCATGCATAATATTAATCCAAACCTGGTCATCATAATCAATGTTAACAGACCAGGTTTGTGCTAAAAAAGAAGATTCATCCGAAAACTCTCTTTCAGAGTATAAAAATGTTTCTAATTCATTTGTGTTTAAAGAATATCGAAAAAGATTTTGAGATGATATCCAAATATTTCCAAATTTATCCAATTGCATATCCAATACTTCGTTGGTGATGCTTTCATTCTTCTTAGTTTTACTAAGAAAGGGCGTAAAATGCTCATAAATCGGATCATAAACGTATATTCCCTTATCAGTTCCTATCCATATCTTTCCGTCAGGTAGCTGCAGCAATGACCATATTGTATTGTTTCCTAAGCAATAATCATTGTCTTTTTCATATTTAAAAACTTTGACTGACTTACCATCATACCGATTGAGTCCATCTTTTGTTCCAAACCACATAAAGCCTTTATCATCTTGCAAAATAGATAAAACGGTATTTTGGGAAAGTCCATCTTCTGTGGTTAAATGGCGAAAATAATAATCTTGCTGCTGAAAAGCACCAACAGAAACACTAAAAAATAAGAGCGTAAATAATACGATTTTTTTAACAATCACCATACAAGATAATCCTTTCGATAAATTTCCGAGTCAGTTCATACATTAAAAAGACACACAAATCAATAAAGTTACACCTGCTTTTTTGACATTATTTTAATAAGTATGTAAGTATAAAATGAAGAATTCAGTTTTTATATGTATTCCCTTTTTACAAATATAGTTATAAATTGATTCATTACAAGTTCCCGGTTTTTAATAGGCTATGTCCATTTTTTTGTCACTTCTTTTACAGTTAAGTACACTGATTTGAAATCACTTCAGTAGGGAAATTAGAGCTTATTTTTGGTGTGTTCCCTGATTTTACTGTTTTTTTAGTATGGCACGAAACCGCAATAAAACCGAATTAAATAAGGAACATGAATTTCTTTTTATTTTGTCCCTGAAGGTTTTTTTAAACGTGTTGATGTGGGTTGAGGAACTCCGAACACAGGATAATCATTATCTTTCCACTCTATCTTTTGAGCTCTAGGAGAGCGTGTGTCTCCCTTTCCCGGAGGGTCAACTTGTGTGTCGCGAGCATGATACAGAATATAATCTTCAGTTCCATCAGGTGATTTAAAAAAACTATTATGACCTGTTCCGAAAACTCCATTCTCAGGTGATTGTCTAAATACCGGCTCGGCAGACTTACTCCACGAAGCAGGATCTAATAAGTTTGCATCTGTTCTTGCAGACAATAATCCTAAAGCATAATATGGAGTCCAAACTCCACTGGCTGAATAAGCAATGTGAATATATTTTCCTTGTGGACTTTTCAATGGCTGTGGACCTTCATTTACGTAAATAACATATGGAGGATTCCATCCTTTTTCATTCTTCCAATGTCTTTCCCACTCAAGTTCCGGTTGTGAAATCAGGACTCTTTCTGAAGCGAGCGTCCAGGGATTTTTCATCTTAGCAATGTATATGCATTGAGTTTCTGTATCAACACGTCGTGTTTGCCATCCTGACCAAACCATATAAAGCTCATTTTGATGTTCAAACAATGATCCATCTATTGCCCAGTTATTATCCTTATCAGTGCTAATACGTCCTTTCATAATAAAATTACCTACAAAAGGATCTTCATTGGGATTTTCAAGTACATATAATTGATGATTATCTGTATTACCATCATCTGCTGCGTAATGTATATACCATTTATTGTTTACACGAGTAATCTCAGGTGCCCAAAGATTTTTTGCATTGCTTGGATCGGTGGGGATCCAGACTGTTTTCTTAGCTGCATTTCGAATATCCGTAACATCTTCAGTTTTCCACAATACTAAACTATCAACCATGGTATGCATATAATAATAAGTTCCCTTATGGTAATATGCCCATGGATCGGGTCCATAATCCAACAATGGATTTACATATGTTCCGGTTATTGAATCAGACTCAAAATTTTTGTCTTTATTTGAGTTAGTAGATTGTGTGCACGAAGAACTAAATAAAACAGTTGCTACACACATGATAATCAATAATTGTTTCATAATTTTTTTAAAAATAATTAAGTTGATATTTTTTACGGGATGCTTTCACGTTCTTTTAAATTTTCAAAACAAAAAATATGATAAATATTAATTTTCTTATAAGCATAATGCTATCAAAAACCCCTGTATTTAACCATAGGGTTGGTAACATGCCATCTGAAATACTCGTAAATTGTATGAGCAGAATACTTTTGAAAAGCCGGCATTTCATAAGAAACAGACGTATTCTTACCATTTATCCTTACCCATATTTTATCTGCTCTCAATATTTTTTCTAAATCTTCTCTAAAAATAAAAACTCGCGTATCTTTTTCACGCAATAGACCATTTTCTAATCTATCAACAAACTCTTGTCTTATACCATATTGTAATACTACATCATCATCCAAGACAAAATTAATGTATTGAAAATCCATCAATTTCTTCCCAGTGTGATAGAGTTTAAAAGCAGATTGCACATTATTTTCCTTTGATTCCTGATTGAAAAAAGCCAAAGTAATATATTCATTTTCTGAAAAATAAAAATTCTGTGGACCATAATATACCGTCTGCTTAACTCCGGGGTAAACTGACTCTTCTACAGGATAATGAAATAAAGAAAATAATTCTAATGTATTTAGTTTTTCATCAAACCGGACTAAAAAATCCTCATCGGAATAGACGGTTATCCCCTGATTTGAAAAATCATGTTTTTTGAAATAATATTCCAGTTCTTTATTAATGCTATCTGTCTGATGAGAATCTAGTTTTTCACAATATAAATGTAATCCATACAGAGTGCTATCACAAAATATATATTTCATTCTATTAAATAAATCATTATGCCTCAGTGAAATTATTGTACTTTCCTGTAAATTAACATTTTTGTTTTGCAATTGGATTTCTGAAGTAGGCGATAAGGTAAAACCAAAAGGAATGATATTTTTCACTCCCAATATATCCAATACGGGAGCATTCAGTATTAATTTTTGGTTAGATTTATATTGCTGCATGGGCAAACAATAAAATCTAGAGTGAACTGAATGTTGAGAATCGGATACTTTTCCTGTTTCTGCTAGATAATTTTCAACATAAGGGATGCGCGGTTGCTGAGCTATCAACACCCCCGTTATTAGGAAAAACCATATAATCAAGGATTTACTACGCATATAATTTATTTGTTTTCAGAGGCTAATCCCTGATTATTAGAATACGTTTCCATCAAATTTAATCTTTTCTCCAGAGGCCACTGTTCAATGACATCTATATCCCATTCATTGAAGGCATCCATAAAACGATGCATGGGTTCAAGCACTGCTGCCTGATTCCATGGAAGCTGCTGACGTACACTATGCCCACGATTAGATTGAGGACCAAAACATTCTGTTAAAAGTCCGCGATAACGATATCTCATCTTTCCGTCTAAATCCATAATTTGCAAGGTGTTGTTTTGTATTACCTTCGCAACATGCAAAAAGTGTTTGTCTCCTGTTATCAAATATAAACGGTAATACTGGAATGATGAAAAAGACAAGCCGTTATCTATGCCGGAATGACCGGTTGCAATCAAGGTAAAACCAGTAATATCACGATGTCGCGGAAAATCAGTAAGACTATCATTCACTGCCATGGGTACATCATAAGCGAACATAAAAGTTTCTGTATATCTGGCTGCCTGAATAGCAGCTTCTTTCCATTTGTCATCTTTTGTAACATCATATAGTGAAAGAAATGCATAAATAGCTAATTGTCCTGATTCGCGGTCTTTTACATTCGGATTGTCAATCACACTACCTACGTATAAATAGTTATTATGAATAAAATCGTAACTAAATTCGCCTGCTTTGAGTGCTGTCTTCAAATATAAATTGTTGCCGGTTACACAATACAATTCAACTAAAAAACGTATAATATTGGTAGTAGTATATTTGCTGTCATGATTAGGTTTTGAATTCTCCCATTGATATCTATTAAAAAAACTACCATCCTCATTCTGATTGTTTATCAACCATGTAGCATATTTTTTACAATAATTTAACCACTCTGGCTTGTCATATCCATGTTTTTTCATGGTATTCCAAGCTGTAATCATCCCCTCCATGCCTCCTGCGGTGCTTCTCATATATGTTTCATACGTTCTCCAGGTATTCTTTTTATCAACATAAGCATCTGTCCATGTTTTTGGCAACCCAACATCAGTCATACTATCATGAATCCAAAAATCAATTACTTCTGATGCACGTTTTACAAGTCTTTGATTATTATTTTCAAGTCCATATCTAAGTAGAAAAGCAGCATTGGAAATTTGTGCTCCAATAAAGCCCATTTGATAATTGTATGCCCTTGCAACACCATTTGGTAAATATATTGAGAAAGGCCATCCGGGCGCTTCGTTAACGTTTTGCAGATAAACATCCAACACTTCAATGCTAGCCTGATAAGCATCTTTGATGTCCATTTTATGAATAGGAGGATTGTATTTCTCCCAAACATATTTCCAACTGTTTTCTACCAAATCAGCAAAACTATTTGCGTTCACCTCGCCAAATACAAGTTGGTAAGAATGATTAATCCCAACTTCAACGGGATGACTACGATAAGAAAAATACTGTTGCTTGTTGTCTAACCGTCCCGTGTAAGTCTTCTCTCCTTCAATCCCAGGATATACAAATTGAACGGACAAACCATCAACTTGAGCAAAACCCAAACTACCAAATTGCATGCGTTCATCTACAATTCTACTAAGGCCGTTTTCACCAAAAAAAGTTTCAGGTTTTGCATCAACATGCATCATTTGAAAAGTATTTCCATTCGCTTTATCACGACAAGATATGGTAGGAAGAGGCAGACGATCCTCCCTGAAATAAAAATAATTATCGCTGTAATCATTGGCTAATGCTCTTTTGGTCAAATACTGATTGTCTTTATACCAAATTCCGGGTACAAAAAACTCAAAATCATCTACTGTAGAAGGGGTTTTAATCATCCATCCAAAATAGGAATTGAAGAATTCATCGGACTGGCTTTTTTTGAGCACTTTCACCTTTCTCTTCAACTGAAAATATCCATTGAAATCAGCAGAGAAAACATCAGTTATTTCAAAGACACTACCTTGTTTACTAATAAGGTTTCCTGTACAAATAAGGCTATTTTCTTCTTTAATGATTTCAGCATAAAATCCAGAGAGAGTTTCTTCATTCACTTCAAGTGTAATCGGGTAAGGATGATTGATTGTTTTGTAGTCTATATCATTAATACTTAAAGTCAAGTTGAGTTTTTTGGAAAAAGGTCCACTCAGAGACAAAACTGCATCACCAGAAATTATCTGATAATTATTTGCCGTCCAACAACCGAGCGATATAAGCAGCAATAAAACTATCAAACATTTCCTCAACAATTTATGTGATAAAAAACTCATTTGTATATTTTTTGAATTAAAAAAAGATAACAATGACAAGTCGGTGTCTCATAAGTGCCCAACTGCTGCGTTACTTTCGATATTCGGGCTCAGTCACATACTTCAGTATGCTCCTTCGTCCTCAATCTCAGTGTCTTGCATTTAGACACTTCTAAGACACCTTACGGTTTTTGGCTTCAATATTTACTTTTGAGACAGCCCCCAGAAAAAATAAAACCAACGTAATACTTAAAATCAAAATCTTAACAATCTGAATAAAAAATGAATATATTCGTCTCATCTTTCATAAAAAGGTCATAATCAGGGAGTTAATGGAACATTTTCGATTTTTGTTATATTTGAAAATAAATAATACGAAGGAATTCCTTCTAATTCAACTGACACCCTACAGTAAGCGCTCTCTTTAAAATTATTGGTGTAAATTTCACGAAATGAATTTACTCCAAAAATTGGAATTACAACTTCAAAACTTCCGGAATCAGTAATTACTGCCCTTTTCGTCCTTGTCAACAAAGTGCCACCGTTAACAATAGAAGTCGTACTTACGTACCCTCTTCCAAACGTTACCTTAGGCGCAGTAGCAGGTGCATCCGGATTTTTTGTTACATTACAATTTAAAACAATGTTATTATTTTCAACTTTTGCTGTAAAATCTGTCAACAAATAGTAAGGTGTTACTTTGAAATCCATCTTCAAGTCAGATTTTAAATCTATCTTGATGGAATCATACCCCAAACCTGCACCTAAAGAATTAATATTTTCTACCTCAAACGGATACGGATTATTTTCGAGTGTAAGCCAGTACTCTCCCGGGAAAAGTAGTTGAGCATAGTTTCCTCTTTCGTCAACTCTAACATTAGTACCTCCATCGGTTTTTCCAAAACCTTTCTGGATAACTTTAATCAATCCGCGTCCAGGATTACCATCATAAAAAAACGGGTCTCCTGAAGCTGTTATCAAACTACCGGTAAATTTTACAGAAGGTCCATCGTAGTTATCGTACTCACACGATATCAAGAACATTACCGATACAATAAAAACTATATAATTTATTTGTTTCATTTGATTTATTTTTTAAAGTTAATAACTACTGTCTTAATGATTTGGATTCATTTCCACCAAAAGATTTCCTGCATTCATAGGATAAGTTGAATAATACATGGTTCTATCAAAGCTGATAGGCATACCCATATCCGTAGCGGAACCTCTATGCTCTAATTTGACTTTTCTGTAAAGCCATTTTCCATCCACAGGTTTTCCCGGAGCATATATTTTATAGGGCCATAAGCCGTACAAAACAGCTGTTTCACTGTCACGATTAGGTTCCCAAATCTCATCCGCAATTCTCCATCTTTTTAAGTCATAATATCTATGGTCCTCAAACGATAACTCTACCTTTCTTTCGTTGATTATCCTGTCAAATGTTAACTCAGAAGCATTTAATTTAAACTCATCGCCTCCTGCACGTTTTCTTACTTTATTGATATAATCAAGTGAGAGGGTTTTTGTGTCTTTTCCATTATAAGAGCCAACACCATTCATGTTTAAGAGCAGCGCAGCTTCAGCGCCATTTAATAACACTTCGGCATAGCGAAAAACAATATAAGGTACACTGCTATTCCCTTTTGTTTCACTTCCAGTTGAAGTATCTACGTATTTTCTCAATAAAAATCCAGAGTGAGATATATACCAGAAGCTAGATCCTGCACGAAAAGGTCCATCCTCGCCTGTCATCTTAATACCCTCATAATTAGCAGTACTTATTGCTTCAATAGACTGAGCTGACTTGAAAGTATAAGTTCCATCGTCTTCAAGAATTGCTAAACCTGCCTGCAAATCAATAGGTTTGTTTTTAAAGGTTGACCCTGCATGAAGTACAGTACCTGCCAACCTTGGATCTCGACCGGCAAAAATATCTTCCGGTTTGTCATATATGATGTAATTCTTATCTGACGTTTTAGCGGTCATTAATTCAATAGCATCCTCACCGACATAGGCCTGCATAGGCTTGATTTCACGGGTAGCCAACAGTTCATATGAATTAACCAGGTTTAAAGTAGGGTTAATTTGTGCACCGCTTTTAGCAACTCCGGTTTGAGAACGTGCTATTGCTCTTTGTGTAAAGTAATTGAACATGTTAACACCATCATAAGCTTTACAGAAAATAATTTCACGGTTATCTGTTCTATTTAGAAATAACTTACTATAATTAAGCGATAAATCAGCATCTTTTTGGTATAAAGCATAGTATTGCATATCATCTAATTCTTGACATGCTTCTAAACATTTTTCAAGATATGCATTTGCCTTACTTTTTTCAATTCCTGTGGCTCCACTTGGAAGATTTAAACCTTTAGCTGCACTCTTATCATAATTAAATGCCAAAGATCCTGCATAAAGCATAGCTCTGGATTTTAGGGCTAATGCACTGCCTTTTGACGCTCTTGTTTGTGTAATCGTGCTTGAATACACAGTCAAATCATTCTTTATATCATCTATCTCGTTAACAATAAAATCATATACTTCAGATTCTTTATTACGTTTTTTTGCCAGCAAAAGAGGATCATCTACATAGCCCATTGTTTCAGTAATCAACGGAACACCTCCAATCCTCGTCACCATTGTAAAGTACACAAATGCACGTAAATATCGAGCTTCAGCTTTATAGTATTTCAGTTTATCATCAGGAATAGACTTAGCATTTTTTTCTAATTCTTCTAAATGCAGATTGATGTCTCTGATTAAGCCATAGTCGTAATACGACCTATAATCTCTTCCGACATTGGATGCAAAAGCCCAGTATTGACTATTATTTACTGCCTCATCCCATCGGGTTAAATCATAGGACTCGTTATCTAAAGCAAAGTCTTGTTCATACCGAAGTCTGGAATACAAATTCGCAACAATACTGGTAATTCCTTGATCGCTAGAGTATGTGTCACTAGGATTCATGCCAGTTAAATCTTTCTGAGTCAGCCAATCATCACAGGATACTAATGTTAAGAAAATGGCTGAGAAAAAAATGATAGTTATTATATTATTTAGTTTCATATGATTATGATAATAATTAATTTTTTAACGATCGTATAAAATTCACACACTAAAATAATCATCGTATTGAATGTATAAATTTGCATGCTCGTTTCATACGTCCATGATTTATAATGTTAAATTGACACCAAAGAGACAAGTACGGTGTTGCGGGTAATCGAAACCTGTAACTGTTGATGTTTCTGGATCGAAACCATAATCTTGTAGCGTATCAATAGAGAAAAGATTACTTCCTTCAAAATAAACTCTGAATTTCTCAAGTAAAATTTTCTTAGTGAATTTAGCAGGTAAAGTATATCCTACTACCAAATTACGAAGTCGCACATAATTTACTTCTTTGGTATAATAATCATTCCAGCTACGAAGAGACGGATTGTTCCAACCGGCAGGGGCAGGAAATTTTCCAGGTATCCATGGAGAAGTAGGATCGTAAATGTCTTCATGTCTCCAAACATCTAAGGAATTATAAACAAATCCGGTTTGAGTGCGATATGGGCCATATTTGACATGCCAATCAGGAACAAAGGTATTCATGCATCCACCGGCAAAATCTGCTGCTATATCAATTCCCTTCCATTCAACTCCCATGTTAATCCCAAAAGACAATAATGGATTTTTATTCCCTTTGGAAGAATCCCACGGCCAATCAGCAGCCGCGTAGCCTAAAGGTCTTTTATCGAACTCATCAATTATGCCGTCACCATTGACATCTTTAAAAATCAAATCGCCCGGACGTAAATTGGTGTTGTTGGCTCCATCTATATTAATCGGATAATTGTCAATTTCTTCCTGCGTTTGGAACACTCCTATAGTCTCCCACATCCAAATCTCGCCTTGTTGAACATTTGCCCAACGATTTTCTTGTGACCAACGGTACTGATCCCATGCATTAAAAAACAATTCTCCATATCGTTTTCCGTTCATCTGACGTGCTAAAGTAGCATTAACACCAACAAAGTAATTTAAATCTGCAACCTTATCACTCCATTTGACAAAACCGTCAACTCCAACAGTTTTATCAGAATTGAGATTCTGTGGCATTGCAGGGAACCCACTTTCCAAAGGATATATCACATCATCAGGATATGCTGGAATACCATCGCGTATTCTTTGAAAAGCGTCTAATTCTGCAGTTAATTTATTGTCAAAGAAACCAAGTTCAATCCCAATATTGCTGATGGCAGTTTCAATCCATGAAAGATTTGTGATTGGTAATCCTTTTGACTGACTACCAATCATCATATTATCCGAAGCGTTAGAAATGGGATTTGGAGAGATAATTGCTCCACCCACATCATAGTTATAACCTGATTGATAGGCAAAATAAGGATAAATTCCGGTACTCAAAGCATCACTTCCCATAGATCCGTAAGAAGCCCTTAGCTTAACATTCGACAACCACGAAGAAATTTCCGAGTCCTTAAAAAAATCTTCCTCAGATAATCTCCATGCACCGGATACAGAAGGGAAAAATCCCCATTGACTACCTTTCTGAAATCTCCAGGATGCATCATAACGACTGGAAAAATCGATGATGTATCGTTGATCATACACGTAACCAGCTCGAAAAACCCAGCTTGCAGTGCTATAATTCAAAGCATTATTAACAACCTTATTATTTTCACTATCAGTCAGCATGGTAATAAAGGTATTGTTAGCAGGAGACTGATATATATACAACCTGTCCCATGCTCTTCTATACAATTCAAGACCAACTGTAGCAGTTACCTGATGAACATTCGAAAAGGTTCTGTCGAAGTCAAAGTAAGTTTGAGCTGTTAATTCTTCTACATGTTCAGTATCTTTTCCCAAGTAAGTTTGCCCTAGATCTACACGATCATATTTGATTTCATATACCTTCGTTGCTGAATTGTAAGTATACTCCTTCCAACCCTTTTCGAAATCAGTTGTATTCTTGTCAGCATAATAATATGACAGCAACGATTTAAACTTTAAGCCTTTAATTGGAATATCATATTCGATATTAAAAACAGGTTGAACTGTACGCCATATCTGATTAAACTCTCCAGCATTATCAATTGTATATGCAGCCATATTCCTTGCGGCATCATGTCCTGCCATAAAATTCAAATAATCGGGATTATCATTAGCATAGGGTCTCCAAATAGGTAACAGATTATATAAAGATGAACGCATTTCTGCATAATCATCAGTACCTGGAAGAGCTGGATTAACTCTGTTTTCTATCTTCCCTAATACCTGTGCCCCAACTTTCAGACGCTCGGTCAGATCAATGTTAAAGTTAGCCGTCATATTGGTACGATTAAAGTTATAATCTTTAAACACAGCATCTTGATTTACATGTCCGACAGAAAGATAATAAGTAGTGTTGTCGGTACCTCCGTTAATATTTATATTTACATAGCTCTGTGGGGCAGCTTTGCTGACAAAGTTATCATACCAGTCAAACCCTCTGTAATCTTCACCGGTTTCCGGATTATAATATCCTGTTTTCCACTTCTCCAATTCTTCCTTTTTATTGGCAATAACTGCTGGATCCTTTAAAATACCCGAATTAACGTCAGCCATATCATTAGCGTAATTCCATTGATATGCGTTCAACAACTTAGGATATTTTGTCCATTGTTGAAAGCCTGTGTAAGCATTAACATTGACTTGTTGTTTTTGTTTCTTTCCTCCTTTTTTAGTAGTAACCAATACCACACCATTGGATGCCTTGAACCCATAAATCGCAGCGGCTCCGTCTTTTAAAACAGAGATATTATCGATGTCATGAATATCAAGATTATTAAACGCACCTTCATCAGTCATTACGCCGTCAATCACATATAGAGGTGTTCCAAGATTTCTGATTTGTAATGACGCAGATGATCCGGGTACACCCGATTTTTGACGAGCAGTTATACCGGAAATTTTACCAACCAAAGCACCTGCCGTTGTGGTCGAAGCCGATCGGATTATATCTTCACTTCTTACTGTACTCACAGATGCTGCTAAGTTTCCTTTTCTCTTAGTACCATATCCAACCACAACAATCTCATCAAGTATTTCGGAATCTTCTTGAAGAAGAACGTTCAAGACAGTTCTTTCACCTACAATGACTTCTTGTGTTCGAAATCCGATATAAGAAAAGGATAACACAGAGCTACTACTTGTAACTGTCAGCTCAAACAGACCATTGACATCTGAAATGGTCCCGTTTCCGGTACCTTTTTCAACGATGCTTACTCCTGCCAAGGGAAAATCATTTGCATCTGTAACCTTACCGTGAATTTCTTTATGACTTTGAGTTAAACTCTCCGCTATAATCGGTGTAACAAAACCACAAAAAAACACAGTGAACAGACCGAATAACCATAAGGGCCTTTTTACATTTTTTAAAAGTTGCGTTTTACATAGTTTGCTCATTGTATCGAAATTTTATTATTTAATAATTAATTTATTAGTTTTCTCAAATTGTTTATTATCTAATTGTAGATAATATATTCCGGGAATGAGTTCGTCAAGATTATTTAGATAAATCTTCTGATCCTCATTGTTTAATTGCTTAGAAAAAACAATTTCACCCAATACATTATATATGTCTAATTTGTAAACTGGATGTAATTTGTTCGGTATTTCAATGGTTAATTGACTTGCATTTTTTGTAAAAGGATTGGGATATATCTTTAGACCCGCATTCATTTCGTTTGTTTGGGGAGTAGAGAGATCTATTTCCTGACCATAATTAGCAGATTGCACTTTAGCATACAGCTTATTTAATCTGATTCTCTCATCCCACGGGATTTGTTCAACTTCTTCTAAATTTGGCGTTCCAAACGCATCTTTGAATCTAAACATAGGATCAAGATGTGCAGCGTAATTCCAATTAAGGGTTGTCATAACACCATTACACCTACGAGGAATCATGACTTGAAAAGCTTCTAATTGTAATCCTTTGGGCTGACCTGGGAAAAGAGATCCATCCCAGTTCATGGACTGTTTTGTGTTGTGTGCTGATATGCGGGCAACTTTTAAATAATGTGGATTACCTGTTTCCAAATACAAACGATAAAATGCAAAAGACGACCAGGCAAAGCCTAAGTCAGCAGCTGAATGACCGATGGCAATCAGGTGTTGCCCCACAATACTTCTATCTTTAGGGAAAGAAGTCGCCTCTGTTCTATCTTTTTCTACGGGAATTTCTTGTGAATACACCCAGGTTTCAGTATAAGTAGCTGCCTGTTCTGCCGCATTCAGCCATTTTTTCTCTTGCGTAAGATCATATAAAGCAAGAAATCCATTTAATGCCATTTGTCCGGATTCACTGTCAATGGTTTGTGGATTATCTACCACACAAGCAACATACATATATTTATCATGAATATTTTTGTAGCAAAAATTTCCCGCCTTTAAAGCTGCTGTTTTGTATGCTTCATCTCCAGTTGCTATGTAAAGTTCAACCAAATATCGAACAGCACATATGGTCAAATATTTATTGTAATTACTTGCCGGATGCTTTCCCCCAACAATACTATTTTGATTGTATGAAAAAAAATAACTCCCGTCGGTATTTTGATTACCCACCAACCAATCTCCAAATCTTTTGCATGCATTAATCCATGCAGGAACTTCAATCTTATTTTTTTTTGCAAAAGCCCATGCAGCTATTAATCCCTCCATACCTCCGGTACATACCCGAATATCACTTCCACCACGAAAACTACCGGTATTTCCATTTAAACCAGGATCATACCAAGTACGTGGAAAACCAAGGGATGTTAAACAATTGTTTGCCCAAAAATCAAGTACTGCAGCACCTTTGTTTTTGATAGATTGATCACCTCTTTCTATACCTTCTCTGTATAAATAATAACCCGTAGCTATCTGCATACCAACAAAACCCATTTGATAGTCAATTCCCATCGGTTCAAAAGTAGTCAGACTAACCTGAAAAGGAAACCCAGCAGCATCTCTAATGCCACCCATTTGACTGTTCGGAACATAATATGTCAGCAGGGTTTCAATTAAACCATCATATGTATATGATAAATCAACCGGATAAATCTTAGGATTATAAAGCTCAAAGGCACGATTCCATGTATTCCGTACACCATCTGCATACGAAGAAGTTTTTGAAAAAGAAATTTCTAAATTATACTCATGCTGAACACCTTTTTCAACCGGATGAAACCGATAACCTCTGCCAGCTGGTCTTTCATGTTCGGATCCGGGATAAATAAATGAAGTGTAAATTGTATCATTTTCTCTTTTAATCCCCAAAGAGCCAAATTGGTAATCCTTATTTACATAGATGTTATTGGCATCTTGCACAACTGTTTCGTTAGGAGAATCCTTGTGTATGATTGACATCGTAAACCCATCAGTTGGGTTTCTAAACATAACTAATGGAAGAGTTATTCGGTCCTCTCTATAGTAATGATATGTGTCACTTGAATTTGGTAACCCCTGAGGCAAGTTTCCAGATGCAGAAAAATTTCCTTTGTACCACACACCGGGAACAAAGTACTCGTACTGGCTTAATCTAATAGATTGAGGGTCTGCTATAAACCCAAACAAAGAGTTAAAATAAGAGTCTAAACTTTTTGCTGTTATAATATTAAGTTTTCGCTGTAACTCAAATCTTCCTTCTCCTTTAGCAATATATTTATCTTCAATGGAAAATTCAGACCCTCTTGAGCTAACAAGCAGAGATTTACAGAGTAATTCACTGCTTGTCAACAGTTCACATGAATAATAGGTAGCTGTTGCTTTTTTCCCTTTAATTTCAAGGTAAACAGGATTGAGAGGGTCTAATGTCTGAATCGATATGCCATCAAAACTAAAAGCGAGATAATACTGATTATCAGATAACAACTCTACTTTGACAGATGCATTATCTGAATATAATACAGGTAAATTGTTGGCATTTAGACAGACTTGAAGAAGAAATAATACTAAGAAAAAGAAAGACCTAATATTCATAAAGTAATAAAACTACCAATAAAAAATGATAATTAAAAAACAAGGAAGTGCTTTATCCATAAAAAGGTGCACTTCCTTGAAAAGAAACAAATTCTGTTATCTAACCAGTACCTTGCGAACTGAATCATTTACCTTAAGGATATAAATTCCATCTTCCAACGTGAAATTATAAGAAGTAGATGAAGTAGTCGATGAATCTATTCTCTGACCTGTAATTGAGAAAATTTCAATCTGATTTTTACCTGTTAAACCTTCGATAGAGATAGCACCATTAGTGGAAATCACTCTAAATTCGTTTGCCTGAATCATCTTCGTTCCAGAAAAATCACCAGACAATTGAATACCGCTGATAATAGGCCAGTCCTTTGTTTGTTTAAGCTGAATAACATTATCATAATCGGCAAAAAGTTCAACATCAAAATCAATTGTAGCAGGAGGATCAGCTGTTAATGTGTGCAAAACAAGCTGTGTGGCAAATTCATTATTAACATTAACAGTAAGGATTGCTCCAGCATCATCGGCCCAACCAATCCCATAAGATAAAGTAACAGTGTATTTTGCATCCTTTGACACCCATACCGGAAATTCAACCGCACTGCCACCATTGAAATCAACATAGTCGTTATTAGGACCAAACAACTTCGAACCGGTTCCTTCCCAGTCTGTGCATGCTGCATAATAAAAATGCTCAAGCCAGAAATCCACGGTCTTCGCCTCATCCGAAGTATAACATTGAACTTCCGCTTGTAAAGTATTGCCTAAAGAGATAAAGGCAAATAACGCTGAAATAAGTAACATTTTTTTCATACTAATAAATGATTAAAATAATTAAACTTTGAATAATAAAAATCAAAAATGTGCTCTATGAAATTACTGCAGAGCCACTTTCTGATTACAAATTTATTGTATTTTAATCTGTGATTTTATCTTTATCTCGTCAATAAATGACACAAACTCGTCAAAGCAAACAAGATGACATAAAAATTCGAATAACAAATTGTTAAATTCATTAAATTAAGGCAAATTTATGTTACATATTTGAGTAATATAAACAGCTTCTAATGCACGAGTCATGCAAGTGATTTATTTTAAAACCGTAAATGTATAAGCACATCAGTTCTGTTCATACTGATGTGATGAAGAGTTGAAGGAACTGAAAAAGCTGCACAAGCAGAAACACAAAAAGTGCAGCAGGAGATGGAGGCAATATTGAAGAAAGCTGCATTGACATAAGCAGAAGTAATTGTCAATTTTAATATCTTTTTGCAACAGTTTTTCAAAATTTCAAAGAAAGAATAATTGGTTTGCTTAAAATAAATTACTTTACTGAAAATCAGGTAATTTTAATTAAAGAATTTTTTCCTTAATTCCTTGTTTTCTTTAAAATAAATAGCGATATTTGCGGGCGAAAAAATGATTATTTTTTGTGTATTTATACAATACAGGTTTTATTCGCTCCAATCAACCGTTAATTTATTTTTTGTAAAATGAAGGAAATTAAGTTTAGTCTTGTTTACCGTGACATGTGGCAATCTACCGGGAAATATGTGCCACGTAAAGATCAGTTAGCCAAAATTGCACCAGTCATTATCGATATGGGATGTTTTTCCCGTGTTGAAACAAATGGTGGGGCATCTGAACAGGTTAATTTGCTGTACGGCGAAAATCCGAACGATTCGGTTCGTACTTTTACCAAACCTTTTAATGAAGCAGGCATACAAACACATATGCTTGACCGGGGGCTGAATGGTTTACGCATGAACCCCGTTCCTGCAGACGTACGTGAGTTGATGTATAAAGTAAAAAAAGCACAAGGAGTTGACATCACACGAATTTTCTGCGGACTGAATGACGTACGTAATATCGCACCTTCCATCCGTTGGGCAAAAGCTGCCGGCATGATACCTCAGGGTACCCTCTGTATTACTTATTCCGACATTCATACGGCAGAATATTATATCAGCATGGCTGAAGAATTGATTGCAGCCGGTGCCGAAGAAATTTGTTTAAAAGACATGGCAGGTGTTGGTCGTCCGGTGATGTTGGGGCAAATCGTAAAAGCCATTAAAACCGCACATCCCGATATCATTGTACAGTACCATGGACATACCGGTCCGGGTTTTTCTGTGGCTTCTATGTTGGAGGTTGCCAAAGCCGGTGTTGATTACCTGGATTGTGCCATCGAACCGCTGTCATGGGGCATGTCACATCCGGATGTGTTGACCATTCAGGCTATGTTGAAGCAGGCAGGCTTTAAAGTGCCGGAAATAAATATGAAGGCTTATATGGAAGCACGCGCTCTGACACAAAGTTTTATGGATGATTTCTTAGGTTATTTCATCGACGACAGAAACAAACAAATGACCGGATTATTGATAAGTTGCGGACTTCCCGGTGGTATGATGGGTTCATTGATGGCTGACTTAAAAGGTATGCATGCTGCCATCAATAATAATTTGAAGGCAAGAGGAAAGGAAGAGTTATCAGAAGACGAATTGCTGGTACAACTTTTTGATGAAGTTAATTATATATGGCCTAAATTAGGAAATCCTCCTTTGGTTACTCCCTTCAGTCAATATGTCAAAAATGCGGCATTGATGAATATTTTTACGATGAGCAAGGGAGGCAAAAGGTTCGAAATGATTGACAGAAACACCTGGGATATGATTTTGGGAAAAGCCGGTAGACTACCCGGAAAATTGGCCCCCGAAATCGTTGAACTGGCGAAAAAGAATAAATTCGAATTTTTTGAGGGTAACCCACAAGACAATTATCCTGATGAACTGCCGCGTTTCATCAAAGAAATGGAAGAATTAGGCTGGGATAGGGGACAGGATGATGAAGAATTGTTTGAATTTGCCATGCATGAAAACCAATATCGTGATTACAAATCCGGCGAAGCCAAAAAACGCTTTAATCGGGAGTTGGATGCAGCCATTGAAGAAAAATTCAAAAAGCAGAATCTGCCTATGCCTGATAGGCGTCAGTTACATCAATTAAAATACAGAGATGCCGAGGTAATTGTGGCACCGGTAAGTGGCAGATTGATATGGGAACTCGACTTTGACGACCATTCCATGGAACCGGTTCCCGGAACATTAATTAACAAAACGAAACCGCTTTACTACATCCAAACCAAGTTTGGAATGGAATATATTGATAGTCCGTGGACTGGTCGTATTGTTGGTGTAGAAAAGTTCCAGGGTGAAATGGTGAATAAAGGTGAGGTTGTGGCTTATCTTGAAAAAGAGTAATTTTGTAGCTTACAATCAATCTTTTTTATAGCATGCCCATTAATTGTTTTGTTCCTTACCAAAATTACAATCAGGCGAAGGCTACCATCTGTGCGTTAAAGCAATCTCCTTTGATCCGTAAAATTTATTTACTTTCCAAACAAAATACGCAGGAGGTTATTGATGGTTGTGAGGTCATTCGTGCGGATACACTTTATGCGACTGCAACTGTAAAAGCAATTGCGGAGTATGCGGATGCTCCTTATAGTTTGATTTATACCAAGACCTCCGGGCTAAGCCTGGGTTACTTTGCCTTAGAAAGGATGTTGCAAATTGCAGAAAACACCGGAGCAGGCATGGTTTACAGTGATCATTATCAGGTGAAAAACGGTCAGAAAATCAACAATCCGGTCATTACCTATCAAAAAGGCAGTCTGCGCGATGATTTTAATTTCGGACCGGTCTTGCTTTACAAAACTACAGCACTGAAAAAAGCGGTGAAAAATATGGATGCAAACTATCAATATGCAGGTTTGTACGATTTGCGATTGAGAGTTTCACGCCTTGCCGAATTGGTGCATATCAACGAATACCTTTATACCGAAATTGAGCATGATGACAGAAAATCGGGCGAGACAATATTCGATTATGTAGATCCGAAAAATCGCGCCATGCAAATTGAAATGGAGCAAGCTTGTACTGATCATCTCAAGCAAATAGGAGCTTATCTGAAGCCTGAATTTAAAAAGGTAGATTTCAATCAGGAAAAGTTTGAATATGAGGCATCTGTCATTATACCGGTCAGAAATCGCATCCGAACCATAACGGATGCCATTCAATCGGTGTTGACACAAATAACTGATTTTAAGTTTAACCTGATCGTGATCGATAATTACTCTACCGATGGCACTACAGAAGCCATTGGTGCTTTTAAGTCGGACAAGCGACTGATCCATATCATCCCCGACAATAAAGATTTAGGGATAGGCGGCTGTTGGAATGTGGGGGTACATCATCCGCAATGCGGTAAATTTGCTGTGCAACTGGACAGCGATGATATGTATGCGGATGACCAAACTTTGCAGAAAATCGTAAATGCTTTCTACGAGCAGCAATGCGCCATGGTAGTTGGATCATATATGTTGACCGATTTTGATAAAAATCCGATTCCCCCCGGAGTTATCGATCATAAGGAATGGACACCGGAAAATGGTCGGAATAATGCCTTGAGAATTAATGGACTGGGTGCTCCAAGGGCATTTTTTACTCCTTTGCTCCGAAAGATTAAAGTGCCGAATACCAGCTATGGTGAAGATTATGCCCTGGGCCTTGCATTTTCCCGTGAATACCAAATTGGTCGTATCTATGAGGTGGTGTATCTTTGTCGTCGTTGGGAAGACAATACGGATGCTTCGTTGGATATCGTGAAAATGAATGCACATAACACTTACAAGGATAGGATCAGAACCTGGGAACTGCAAGCAAGAATTGGAATGTTAACTCGCTGATTGACTAATTATATAATGAGTTCGTTTTCAAAGAAAGTCCATATATTTTTCAAAGAACAGCTTGAGGAATGGCATTTGGCTGCCAAGAATTATGAGGCTTTGAAACAAATCAAAGTCAAGGCCTTTCATTACGGTGATTTTGATGTAAAGGTGCAGTTTAATCCTGTCCGCCTGATTTCCGGTTCAGCCAAAATTGACCCTCAATCCATACGGGAACGCAAGTGTTTTCTTTGTCCTGCAAACCGACCGGCAGAACAACGTAGCTTGTCCTTTGGAGAAAACTATTTGATCTTGGTGAATCCTTATCCGATTTTCCCCGTACATTTGACTATTCCCGAGCTGAACCATGTCAATCAGCGCATTCATGGAAGATTTGCCGATATGTTGACCATGGCCGAGGCGTTGCCGGACTTTGTTGTTTTTTACAACGGACCAAAATCCGGGGCTTCAGCACCCGACCATATGCATTTTCAAGCCGGCAATAAAGGTTTTCTGCCTTTGGAAAAGGATTTAAAGTTTGTTGAGAAAGAAACCTTGTTTGTTCGTAAAAATACGCAGCTTTATACCCTGAAGAATTATTTACGCAATATCTTTGTGCTTGAATCGCAAAATAAGGAGGACATGACAAGCATCTTTGAACAGATAAAAGCGATGCTACCCCGGAAAGAGGGAGATCAGGAGCCTATGATGAATATTGTTGTGTGGTATGATGCAGGCACCTGGACGACTTGCATCATGCCGCGTCAGCAGCACCGCCCGTCCTGTTTTTTTGCAGAAGGGGCAGAAAATCTATTGATCAGTCCGGGTACGGTCGATTTGGGCGGCGTTATCATCACCCCAAGAGAGAAAGATTTTGAGAAAATAACAGCAGCAACCGTCAACACAATTTTCAAAGAGGTATGTGTGACTGATGACGTTATAGAAATGGTCAAGCAGAAAATGGATCATTAGATTGAAGGATACCATGGAACAACCGACAGTAAGCATTGGAATTTTGAAAAAAGACAGGATCCGGTTTAATTTAACCGGAAATTATGTATTGAATGAAAAGGCTGTCAGGGGCACGCAAACCGTCTTTTTTGAAGGTGGCAAGATCAATTGGAATGGGAAGCTATACGATGAATTGTTCTTCGAAACAAAGGACGATGAGTCTGTGTTTATTTTAAAAGATGTTATCATAGGCATTAATTTTCATTGGGAAAGGAAGGAAGACCAACGATTTCAAGGCTCTTTGAAGTTTATTGTTGAGGATGATGCTATTACAGCCATTAATATTATAGGTATAGAAGACTATTTGGTTAGCGTCATATCTTCAGAGATGAGCGCATCATCTTCCATGGAGCTGTTGAAAGCCCATGCCGTTATTTCGCGAAGCTGGTTGCTGGCGCAGATTGAAAGGAGACAGCAAGTTGAGAGATCTGTCGTAAAACCGAATTTTGTGGAGACTGAAGACAAAAGAATTGTTTGGTACGACAGGGAAGACCATGTTAACTTTGATGTGTGCGCCGATGATCATTGTCAGCGCTACCAGGGTATTGGGCGATTGCAAGATAATTACGGGCATGTCAGGGAAGCCGTGTTTTCTACCCGGGGACAAGTGCTTTCCTATAATAATCAGATTGTTGATGCGCGTTTCTCAAAATGTTGTGGTGGCGTGACGGAAGAGTTCCGGTCTTGTTGGGATGACATAGAAGTTCCTTACTTGATCAAGGTAAGAGATGCGGAGACGGACAACAATTCTCCCGATTTAAGGCAGGAAAAGGAAGTTGTAAAATGGATTTCCGGAAGACCTGAAGCATTTTGCAATACGACTGACACGGAGATCCTTAGTCAAGTGCTGAACAATTACGATCAGGATACCCGTGATTTTTACCGTTGGTCGGTCAGCTATCAGGCAGATGAGTTGTCCGCATTGATTTACAAGCGTTCAGGAATTGATTTTGGAGCAATAGTCGATTTGATTCCCATGAAAAGGGGTGTTTCCGGACGCATCATCGAGTTGAAAATTGTGGGTACCAAAAAGACCATGGTGATTGGTAAAGAACTGGAGATCAGAAGAATTTTATCGGAATCTCATTTGTATAGTTCTGCTTTTTATGTTGAAAAAACTGACGATACATTTGTTTTGCACGGAGCAGGCTGGGGGCATGGTGTAGGATTATGCCAGATTGGTGCAGCCGTTATGGGAGCAAAGGGCTATACCTTCGATGAAATATTGCGGCATTATTATGTAGGTGCAAGTATTAAAAATATTTATTGAATTTTTGCGTTAGCAATTATATTTTAAACCCTATATTTTTTTTAATAAAATCAATGCAGAAAAACAGATCGCCTTGGGCATGGATTCCTACTTTGTATTTGGCTGAGGGTCTTCCTTACGTTGCGGTGATGACCATCTCGGTAATTTTGTACAAGCGCATGGGGATATCCAATACGGACATTGCCTTATATACAAGCTGGTTGTATTTACCATGGGTTATCAAGCCATTCTGGAGTCCGTTTGTGGACTTGCTGAAAACCAAACGCTGGTGGATAGTGAGCATGCAATTGCTGATAGGTGCGGGATTCGGAGGAATTGCCTTTACCATTCCGGTGGACTTTTTCTTTCAGGCTACCTTAGCATTTTTCTGGTTGCTGGCTTTTAGCTCTGCTACGCATGATATTGCTGCTGATGGCTTTTACATGCTTGCCCTGAGCACCAATGATCAGGCTAAGTTTGTGGGCATACGCAGTACTTTTTATCGCATTGCAACCATTGTGGGACAAGGCTTTTTAATCATGCTCGCCGGAGTATTGGAAAGTGTTACAGGCATGGAGCCGCTTAAAATCAATGTGGAAGTTTCACCTGAATATGCAAATGTATCCACCTTGTTTGACGTCCCGCAAGAAATTGTTCCGCAGGCGGGAGACTTGCATTTTGTTACCAATACCCAAACTGTTCAGATGGGAGTTGGCGGGATCGATCAAGACAGTGCAAAGCTTTTTTTGCAAGAGATAGAACGTCTGAATCGTGAACATGGCTTTGTCGCTGAAGCCTCGGATGTCTCAAAAACGGCATCAACCAAGCAAACCTGGTGGTCGGCTCATGTTGCTCAGCCTTTGGGCGCATGGATCCAGCATAACTTTGGAGAAAAGCGTGAAACAGAGGAATTGAGCCCCTTGGCAGGAAATATGGCCCTTGTTGCTGTTTGGTTGTCCAGGTGTCCCGACGCTGAAAAACAGATTGTCCTAAACACCACCCTGAACCGCGGTGATAAAAGTATTGCGTTGGTACATGGAGAAAGACTTACTTTCCATGCAGCCAATTGGGATAAGCCGGCATACCTGGTTTTCCAGTCGGACCCCAAACTGATGGGGGCCACAATGGCAGAATTTAAAGGTTTGTCAGGCAATATTCCTCTTGCATGGTCTGTTACTTTCTTAGTGTTGGCCGGCTTATTCATCGTGTTTAGTTTTTACCATCGCGTATTTTTGCCGGTACCCGATTCGGATATGCCTTCTTCACAGCTCACGACCGCCTCTGTTTGGAGAGATTTTTCAGACACCTTTGTTTCATTTTTCAAAAAACCAGGTGTGGGGGCAGCCATCTTTTTCATGCTGACCTTTCGTTTTTCCGAAGCACAAGCTTTAAAGCTGATCACTCCTTTTTTATTGGACTCTCGGGATGTGGGCGGCTTGGGACTGACTACCGGGCAAGTCGGATTTGTATATGGAACGGTAGGAATATTGGCATTGACCATTGGCGGAATCATTGGGGGCATCACGGCTTCGCGCGGAGGATTGAAAAAATGGCTGTGGCCCATGACCTTGAGCGTTTTAATCCCAACGGCCGTTTTTGTATATTTGAGCTATACTCAAACCGGCAATATGTGGGTCATCAATACCCTGGTGTTTGTTGAGCAGTTTGGTTACGGTTTCGGATTCACGGCCTATATGCTTTATCTGATGTATTTTTCTGAGGGCAAACAGAAAACGGCGCATTATGCCATATGTACCGGATTCATGGCTTTGGGCATGATGCTACCCGGCATGTTTGCAGGATGGATGCAGGAGATGTTAGGCTACAATCATTTTTTCATTTGGGTGATGATATGCAGTATTGTGCCTATTATTGCCGTATCTTTGCTGAAGATAGATCCTGCTTACGGAAAAGCAGTAGAAAAATAAAAATTGACAGCTATGTTATTAATTGCAGACGGAGGTTCAACTAAGGTTGATTGGTGCTTGATCGACCGGGGCAATATTGTTAAAAAGGTTTCTACTTCAGGAGCGAATCCTTTTTTTCGCAGCAGGGAAGATATCAGTCGGGAATTGGCTGATAAGCTTGTTCCTGTTTTAAAAGTAAATAAAGTTGAAGCTGTTTATTTCTACGGAGCAGGTTGTGCGTTTCCTGAAAAAAACCAAATTATCAGGGAAGCCATTGCCGATAATTTGAATGCCGGTACGATTGAGGTGGGTAGCGATTTATTGGGTGCAGCCATCGGACTATGCAACGATCAACCCGGTATAGTCTGCATACTCGGTACAGGTTCAAATTCTTGCTTTTACGATGGTCGTGAGATCGTAAAAAATGTATCTCCTTTAGGATATATTTTGGGTGACGAGGGTAGTGGGGCAGTGTTGGGCAGGTTATTTACCGGCGCGTGCCTGAAAAATCAATTCACCGGGGGTATTCGTGAGAGCTTCCTGGAATATTTGGATATGGATGTGTCTCAGTTGTTGGACAGGGTTTATAAACAGCCCCTCGCCAATCAGTTTTTGGCAAGCATTGTTCCCTTTATTCAAAGCAATATCCATGAACCAGGCGTTCATGATTTAGTGTATCAGGCTTTTACGGATTTTTTCAAGAAAAATGTTATGCAATACGATCATCAAGAGCATGCGGTATTTTTTACCGGTTCTGTAGCCTATTATTTTAAAGATATCCTTCGTGAAGTTGCGGCATCACTCAATATTCATATTGAAAAAATAGAACAATCACCCATGTCAGGATTAATTCGATATCACACATCCTGTAGCGTGTGATTTTCTTAATAAATGTCTTCTCTTTCGATGTAGCTGGTAGGAACAAATTCCACAAAATCAATTTGAAATTGTCCTCCGCTGAGCCCCCTGACGGTAATGACGTGATTGCCGGCTTTATCAAAAATAAACGTACCCAAAATCTTTCGTAAATTACTGCCATTTTCTCGTGCGCTATTGCCACTGTACCAACTTGGATTGATAGCTTTAAAACTTCCCGGACCCTTCATATAGCCTTTGTTACGCATGGCTTTATCATTTTCAAAACCATTTGGGTCGTTCGCATTCGCGGGATTGGGTTTTTCGTAACCTATATCAATATCGCTACCGTTATTATTCAGATTAACCGGCACACCGCATGGATAACCATCAACATAAAATTGAGCCACCCCCCGGCGACCATTCGATTGATATCCAAAACGCACTTCGTATGTACCTGCAGGAACAGGAGGTGTAATTACGTCAAAATCATATAATTTGGCGTTTTTTACAACGATGAAAAATTCATCACCCATATAGTTCATGAGTTTATCATTCGCAGAAGAATAGCATAACACAGTTTGTTCTGTACATTTGAATCTGTCCAAATACCCCGGAGGCAAAGCGTTACGATATAATGCTTTGTCGTCTGATAACCTTCCGCGCATATTATTATTGGTCAACTCCGGGAAAAAACTTGCAAAATCGAAACGCAATCTCTTGGATGACAGTTCGTTTTCGACAGCCTTAGAATACACCAAAATACCGTCAATTTCGTGGTAGACTCCATTTTCTGCATCTTTGTCAAAATCAACGAGGCGGATGGCTTCCCCTGTTTCAGGCAAGTGGTTGAAAAGATTATGTTCTCCGCTCATCCGATCTATTTTTACTTCTATCAAAGTGTTGGAACACATAGGCTCAATATATTCATATAAATCGATGGTTTTCCACATGTGTTGCGTGTCATAGTCTTTTATAAATTTCGTATAACTCAATTCTTTGTTAATCAGGTGATAGGATACAAATCTGTTTAGGCTGTTTTCTCTGCTTGTTTCTTCCTTGATATGTGCATCTTGTGGATATACAACGTCATAAACAGATGCAGCATAGGCTCTTAGGTCGTCCAAGTTCTCAATACCATGTTTTTTATAGGTGTTATTGCTTTCCATGAGTACGGTGTATCCGTATTTGCGACTATACGGCGCATGACGTTCACTTGAAATGGTTGTGATCAGTGCATTCTCTAATTCCTCTGCGTAGCCTTTGGTCATTACGTAGTTCTCATCTTCAGTTCTGAGCAAGGAGTCAACCATGCCCGTTACAACCAAAGCCTCGTAAAAGAGACTGAAGGTGCTGTCCTTTGAAATAGTTTCAGCAATGCCGGAACGTTCCGGATCCAAGACTCTGTCTATTTTGTGAATGACTCCATTGTGCACTACAATATCTTTCAATGTAATTTTAGAGTTTTTATTGACATAAGTTTCAGTACCATCAAAATTAATGGCAATGTATCTTTCGCTCATCGTTTGGTTAAACAACCGACCTTCGTTGAAATTTACAAATTTTATAACCGCTCCATTTATTAAATGGTCGTAAGCCATTAGTTTTAAGCTGTCTGCTGTAAAATCCTCAAGCTTAGTTTTACCTTTAGCTTCATAAAACGACCTCATGGCATCATTGTCCGGAGCAAAACAAGTCATGTTGCCGTACGAGTTCACAAAGCCTGACAGGCCCGTCATGGATATCAGCTTGTTGAATTCTGATAAGGTAGTGTCAGTCACCAGTTCTTCTCCCAACATTTTATCGGTAAAAGTATATAAGGTATTACCGACATCATCTGAGTCACAAGCGTTGAACAGAGTTATGATAGTGAATGACAGGATTATAAAAGCTAAAAGTTTGTTTTTTGGAGGCATGGTAAAACACGATAGAAATTAACAGTCGCAAATTTACGGGATAATTTCAGATAACGCAAAAAATGTGATCAAAAATCAATTATATAGACAGCCAGGCAATACGGATGTTTTTGTTGTATTCTGAAATATAATAAAGGTACAGGTCAACGAAAGGATTTTCCGGCGAAAGATTGGGAATAAAAAAATATCCTTATTTTTGCGATGTGCCCCATGAAGTTCACTAACTTCTTTCCCATTTGCGGGTGTCTTGAACAATCGAATAACAGAGTAATGAATATGATAAGAAATTTTTTAGTGTGCGTGCTGTGTATGATCGCCGGCGGCGACTTTGTAACTCATGCTGAGAACAGCGTAAAGCAAGATGCAGGGCATCCTGTTGTCGGGACTTCAGAGAACATATTACCTCAAAAGGTTGATGTCTTGAAGGTCATTTATAAAGTCAATGATTATTGGCAAATAAACAATCCTGCGCATGGTAATGCTTTCTGGCACAGGGCTGCCTATCACACCGGAAATATCGCAGCTTATGAAGTGACTAAAGATCTTGGTTATCTTGATTTTTCGTATGCCTGGGCTGAAAGGAACAATTGGAAAGGCGCCACTTCTGATAGAAAGTCTGAATGGAAATACAGTTATGGAGAAAGCATGGATTACGTGTTGTTCGGTGATTGGCAGGTCTGCTTCCAGGTGTACGCGGATTTGTATCAGATTGAACCTTCTGCACATAAGATTGCTCGCGCCAGGGAAGTGATGGAATATCAAATGTCGCTTCCTGCCAGCGATTTTTGGTGGTGGGCTGATGGACTTTACATGGTGATGCCGGTAATGACAAGACTCCATAAGATCACAGGAAACGCACTGTATCTTGAGAAACTTCATGAATATTGGCAGTGGGCAAATGGTATCATGTATGATGAAGAAGAGGGCTTGTATTATCGTGATGCCAAATATGTTTATCCCCAATGGAAAACCTCCAATGATAAAAAAGATTTCTGGGCAAGGGGTAATGGCTGGGTGTTCGCTGCTTTTGCCAGGGTGTTGGCAGACTTGCCTGAAACAGACCCCTATAGAGACAATTATATTCAGTATTATACCCGTATGGCGGAAGCACTTGCCGCAACTCAACAAGAAGACGGTTATTGGACACGAAGCATTATTGATCCGGAATATGTGCCGGGTGAAGAGACTAGTGGAACAGCATTCTTTACTTACGGTTTTCTTTGGGGCATCAACAATGGTTACCTGTCGGATGAAGATTATGGGTCGGTAGTTGAAAAGGCATGGGACTATTTATCAAATACAGCCTTACAGGAGAGTGGGAGAGTGGGTTATGTTCAGCCCATTGGTGCTGCAGCTATACCCGGACAAAAGATTGATGCCAATTCTACTGCAGACTTCGGGGTTGGTGCTTTTTTACTGGCTGCCTCAGAAATGTATAAGTATGTGGATGGGGATGATATTCAAACCATTTTGCGGCTGTCATCGGTACAGGCTGAAGGCCCAAATAGTATTATGGTAGTTTTCAATGACACCTTAGATTCAATGTCTGCAGAAAATATTAATAATTATCAAATTAATGGTGAACCAATTGTCGGAGAAGCTGATTTCGACGGTTTGCGTACTGTATTGATAACTTTGTCCAATTCTTTGGATTATGGTTTACATACAATTTCCGTGTCCGGTTTGGTCAGCAAGGGAGGTGTGGAAATTCAGCAAGACTCCGACAAACAGTTTATGCTGGCAGTGCCGCTTGATGCTCCTCAAGAAGGTATCACAGTGACAGCCATCGGCAATCAAACCGGGAATACTCCCCAAAACACAATGGATGGCAGTTTAAATACACGTTGGAGTCAACAGGGAGCAACCGGACAATGGATTAAGTATGATTTGGGAGCGAAAAAATTAGTCTCAGCAGTCGATATAGCTTTTTATAATGGAGATAAGCGTACGGCTTATTTCAGTATTGAAGTTTCTGTTGACAACCGAATTTTTAAACCAGTATTACAAAATATCATATCAAGCGGTATTACAAATGAACTTGAACGATATGCATTTTCTGCGGAAGAGGCTCGCTATGTTCGCATAGTGTGCAACGGGACTTCCGAAGGTGACTGGAATAGCATCACCGAAGTACGTATCAGATATGAAGACTTATTCAATTCAATTCCAATTATAGAGGATGAGTCTGAAAAATCATCCAATCATTCATCCTTTTATATATTCCCTAATCCGTGTGAAGCTTCCGGTGATATTTATTTGACCGGTTTAAAAATATCCGGTGGTCTCGTTGATGTTGAAATTATCGATTTAGGAGGAGTTGTCGTAGCTTCAGGACTTAATCAAACAGTGCCGGTTCATCTGACAACCATGACACAGGCAGGTGTATATCTTGTCAGGATAACAGATGAGAAGCATCGTCAGCAATCACTGAAACTCACAGTAAGATGATAGTTGTCGTTTTGATGTTTAAATTCAACGATAATTAACAAAAAGACGATATTGTGTTAAATAATGACGATTTTGTGTCAAAAAGAATAAACCAGAATAAAAAATTATCCACTACATTTGCGGAATACATAAAGGTGTTATTGAAATTTAAATAATACATCTGCTAATTGCGGATGGTTGTTCGGGTTTAATTGATTGATACTGAGTGGTATTGATTTATTGTCGTCGTTGCAACGAATTTTAAATGACAATATGTATTTGTTATGTTTAATGTATAGTAGAATAATTCCTTAATCATATTATCATGCATCGTTTGAATATCATTAAAGTTTTATTGTGTCTACTCGTAATCAGCGTTTTTAGCTTTTTGCCTTCATGTGTTGAAGATATTCCTGAGGAATTCATGTTTACCAGTACCAAAAAAACCATGGGGCGCTATATTGAAGACGATCCTGATTTGTCGGAGTTTACCGCTATTTTGCAGAGGAGCAAAACCCTCGGTCTACTGAAAGCATATGGTTTATATACTTGTTTTGCTCCGGACAATGATGCCATTGAAAGGTATTATGAGGCTAAGGGCAAGTCTTCCATAGATGATTTTACTGAGGAAGAGTTAAAACAAATTGCTTATGATCATATAGTGTACGGAGATACCCTCACATCCGGTGATTTTGGCATTGGCCGATTGAATCAGATGACCATGAGCAGAGGTTTTTTGTCCATTTCCTATTCAGAAAATGATATTTTTGTCAATGGTAGATCCAGGTTGATTGAAAAGGATATTTCAGTTCACAATGGGATGCTTCATATTATTTCCGAGATGATAGACCCTTCCCGCTATGGAATTGTTGACCAGCTTTCCAAAGAAGAACGTTTTACTTTATTTTATGAAGCTTTGATGCTGACCGGACTGGCAGATTCACTCCAGAAAGATGTTGACGAGTCTTATAATCCTAATTTATACAGACATTTGGTAATTTATCCTCCGGAAACCAATCCTGCCTGGAGAGCTGATGAAATTCCCGAATCAAGGCGGTATGGTTATACCATATTGATGGAAAGCAATGAGACCATGGAGGCCAACGGTATTACGGATATAGAATCTCTTAAAACATATGCAGCAAGCGTGTATGATGATGTATATCCCGAGGATGCCGGTATTACGGATGTAACCGACAGAAGGAACAGTTTAAATCGGTTTGTTGCCTATCACCTGATAGATAAGGAATTGAGTTTGAAACAATTCATTGATGCGTATGACAATGGTAATGTTGTTAAGACAGTCGATATGTATGAATATATTGAGACCATGTGTCCCAATACCCTGATAGAGGTGACTAAGGTACGCAGTACGAACGAGACCAATCTTTTGAATTACATACCTTCAGCAGGTCGTAAAATACAGATAGTCAATAATTTTGAAAACGAAGATGCGAACAAGGCTCAAAACGGAATATATCATGAGCTTGACCAAATGCTTGTTTATGACAGAGTTGTGTTGGAAGAACATTCCGGTAAACGTTTGCGTTTTGATATGGCCAGCTTTTTCCCGGAATTTACCAATAACGGCATCCGGGGACGGACACATCGTATTCCTTGCCACCACATATGGTTCCCACATGATTACATAGAACGCATCAAAGCGACTCCCCAAACCGTTATGGGCTACGTAGAGTCCAATAGCAGATTGGGGAATTATCAGGGTGATGAGTTGTTTATGGATGTTAAGCCCGGTAATTTGTATGAATTCACCATCACTACTTTTCCTGTTCCTGCCGGGACTTACGAAGTTCGTTTTGGTTATTTGACTAATTACGCCAGAGGTGTTTGTCAGTTTTATTTTGATGATATTCCCACCGGAGTTCCTATTAATTTGAACAACGATGGATATCACGAAGCTATCGGATGGGTGAGACCCGGGTCGGATCCAAGTGACCCTGAGGGTTATGAAAATGACAAAATGATGCGTAATTTGGGTTATATGAAAGCACCTGCATGTATCAAAATAAGTGATTTTGCGTGGGGTCCTAATGAGTTTCCCAGAAACGCCAGTAATGTTCTTAGAAAAATACTTGGCATTTATACTTTTGACAAAGCCGGCCACCACACCTTGTCCGTCAAGGGTTTGAGCGGTGGTCAGTTTATGATAGATTACCTGGAGTTTGTACCGATCAGTGCCCTTGAAACTGAAGATATTTATTGATTGATTGATTGATTGATTGATCAGTGCACAACTTACGATACTACATATAGTAATATAGTGTGGTATAGTGTACGATATTAAATGTAGATGGGGTGATCAAAGGTGATTAAATTTGATCGTATTTGTGGGGAATGGATTGTGTTTTTTTGATTTAAAACCAGGAAAATTGTTAATATTTAACCACCTTTTGAGGTGCAGGGAATTTCAAATTTTTAATGTAATTTTCTGATAGTTAATAATCTATATAAATATATTGTTGTTTTGTTGTTTTTTTTGATAAAATTTCAATGCGATTCTTATGGTTTTTATTAAGTTTTATTTATCTTTGCCTCAATTTGTTTGTAAATAACAAATATGTGTGATATATACCATGAGAAGAATAATCCCCTAATTGTACTATTATTATGCATCGTTTGAATAATGCCGTTGAAATTTTATTGTGTCTGTTTATAGCAGGCATGTTTGGTTTTTTGTCTTCATGTGTTGATGAAATTGATGAGGAGTTTAGGTTTACCAGTACCAGAAAAACCATGGGACAATACATTGAAGACGAACCCGATCTATCGGAATTTACTGCTATTCTTGAGAAGAGTAAAACACTCGGTCTACTAAAAGCATACGGTTTATACACCTGTTTTGCTCCAAGCAATTCAGCCATTGAAAAATATTATGAGGCTAAGGGCAAATCTTCTATAGATGATTTTACCGAGGAAGAGTTAAAACAAATTGCTTATGATCATTTGGTGTATGGGGACACCCTTACGTCCGGTGATTTTGGTATTGGACGATTGAATCAGATGACCATGAGCAGAGGCTTCTTGTCCATTTCTTATTCAGCCAACAATATTTTTGTCAACGGTAAATCCAGGTTGGTTGAAAAGGATATTTCCACTCACAACGGGATGCTTCATATTATTTCCGAGGTGATAGATCCTTCCCGCTACGGAGTGGTTGACCAGCTTTCCAAAGAGGAACGTTTTACATTGTTTTATGAAGCCTTGATATTGACCGGGCTGGCGGATTCTCTTCAGAGAGACGTCGACGAGTCTTATAATCCTAATTTATACTCACATTTCATAATTTATCCCAGGGAGACCAATCCCAGTTGGAGATACGATGAAGTTCCCGAACAGAGGCGATATGGTTATACCATATTGATGGAAAGTAATGAGACCATGGAAGCTAACGGGATTACAGACATAGAATCTCTCAAAACATACGCAGCCAGTGTGTATGATAATGTATATCCCGAAGATGCCGGTATTACAGATGTAACAGACAGGAGGAACAGTTTGAATCGGTTTGTCGCTTATCACCTGATAGATAAGGAATTGAGTTTGGAGGGATTCATTGATGCGTACGACAATGGTAATGTTGTTAAGACAGTCGATATGTATGAATATATCGAGACCATGTGCCCCAACACCTTGATAGAGGTGACCAAGTTGCGTAAAACCTTGGAGACCAATCTTTTGAATTATATACCTTCAACAGGACGCAGGGTTGAGATACTTAGTAATTTCGAGGAAAATGCGAACAAGGCTCAAAACGGAATATATCATGAGGTTGACAAAATGCTTGTTTATGATCAGGTTGTATTGGATGAACATTCCAGTAAACGTTTGCGTTTTGATATGGCCAGTTTATTCCCGGAGTTTACCAACAATAATATTCGGGGACAAAAACATACACTTCCTTGTAAACACGTTTGGTTTCCACATAATTATATAGAACGGGTTAAAGCGACTCCCCAAACTACTTTGGGATATGTAGAATCTAATGAGAGGTTGATGAACTATCAGGGTGATGAGTTGTTTATGGATGTTAAGCCCGGTAATTTATATGAATTTACTATCACTACTTTACCCGTTCCTGCCGGAACTTACGAAGTTCGTTTTGGTTATTTGACCAATTATGGCAGAGGTGTTTGTCAGTTTTATTTTGATGGTGTTCCCACCGGTGTTCCTGTTAACTTGAACAACGATGGGGCTCATGAAGCCATTGGGTGGGTGAGACCCGGGTCGGATCTAAGTGATCTTGATGGTTTTGAAAATGACAAAATGATGCGTAATCTGGGTTACATGAAAGGGCCTGCATGCCTTCAAGCACCTGATCCTGTGTGGACAGGGGGAGCTGCCGATGGCAGGCGAGACCGTCGTCATCTCAGAAAAATAATCGGTATTTATACTTTCGACAAAGCCGGTCATCATACCCTGTCGGTTAAAGGACTGAGCGGGGGGCAGTTTATGATAGATTATATGGAGTTTGTGCCGATCAGTGCCCTTGAGAATGAAGATATCTATTGATTTAAAAATATATATGCACACTTATAAATGCACGTGTAAAAATTAATTTACTACTTATGAGTTACCAACGAAACAGATTTTATTTCAATCTTCACGCATTATTCATTTTAATTGTTGTGGGATTAACAATTAGTTCTTGCGAAAAAGACTATTACTACGATACCAGAGAACCGGATTTCTTGAATGGTAGTATATATGAATACCTGGAAAAAAGTGGTGATTTTAAATACTACGTTCGTCTTATCAATGATTTAGGCTATAAAGAAGTTCTTGCTCTGACAGGTAGTAAAACCTTATTTGTCAGCAAAGATGAAGCTTTCGACAGATTCTTTCAAGACAATGAGTGGGGAGTTTCAAGTTATGAAGAGTTGTCAGTCAATCAAAAGAAGATGTTGTTTTATTTCTCTATGATCAACAATGCATACACCCTGGAGAAATTGTCGAACTATTACGACGGACAATTCAACGAGGGATTGGCACTCAGGAGGCTGACTGCATTGTCGGCTATAGACCGACTTTCTTTTGACACTGAATTGCCTGCGGGACCCTATTGGGATCCGTACAGGGAAAACGGACTTTATATTTTGAAGGATAATACTGATATTCCGTTTATCTTTTTCTCACAGCAGTTCATTGACAGGACAGGCATGACGGATGATGACTTTACCTTTTTGAGTGGTGGTAAAATTCGTGTAAAGGATGACTTTTATGTTTTTGATAATAAGGTTATAGAAAAGGACATCGTATGTAAAAATGGTTTTATCCAGATAATGGAAGATGTGTTGATACCGCCCGATAATATGGCTGAGTACATCACCGGTAATGAAAAGATGTCTATATTTGCCGCCTTGCTTAACCGTTTTTCGGCTCCATTTTATGATCATCAAAATACGCTGTTGTATCGTGAATTAAATCCTGAATTTACCGATTCAATTTTTAACAAACGTTATTTCGCCGTCAATGGTGGAGTGTCTATGGATCCCGACGGAAAACCGGTTCCGCTTCTTGCTTTTAATCCAGGCTGGAATGCATATGTTACCACGTCCTCCATTTATTCCGATATGGCTGCGATGTTTGTTCCTACTGATGAAGCGATGACCTATTTTTTCAATAATGAACCTATTGGTATGTTGTTGAAAGAACGCTATGAAACCTGGGAAAATTTACCCAATGAGGTGGTAGTCTCTTTTTTGAAAAGGCATATGCGGCCTTCTTTAATTGAATCATTCCCGCATAATTTTGACAAGATGGTGGATGATCAAAACTATCCGATGCAAGTTGTTGAAGCAGACATTGTAAAGGAAGAAAATTATACAGCGATTAACGGGCAGGTTTATGTGACTAACAAGGTTTTTACCCCTGTAGATTTTATCTCCGTATATGGACCTGTGTTGCTTAGCGAAGATTCCAGGGTGATGAACTGGGCAATTCGAAGAACGGAAACTGCAACGGACGGGTCACAGTTTGCGTTTTATCAACTCTATTTGAACTCTTTAGTGGTTAACTATAGCTTATTTATTCCTTCAGATGGATTTTTCAATTCTTATGTAGATCCGGTGGCATTTGGGCAAGATGGTATTCAGGGAGCTATGAAGTATTGGTATAATGAAGAAACGAAAGCGGTAAATGCTACAATTTATGAATATTCTAAAGCTACCCATGAAATAGGTGATTCCATCGCTGCAATCACTGATGCCGGTTTTATACAAAATCGTTTGTGGAAATTATTAGACAGTCATATCGTAGTGGGCGATATTGAAAAAGATGGATATTACATTACCAAAGCCAACGACTTCATCAAAGTGAGTGAGCAAGGAAAGGTTGTTCAAGGGGGTTATGACGGTAAAACGGGTGACAAGGTTAATATACTCAGAACTTTTGATCAGGCGAACGGTAAAACCTACCTGGTAGACGCACCTATTCAATCTTCTTTGCAGACGGTTTACGATGTGTTGTCTGATGTTCAAAAAGACAAGTTTTCCATGTTTTTTGATTTGTTGAATGAAGCTCCGCGTGACTTTGAGCCTGAGATTCTTTCAATCTTTACTCCAAGAGGTATCAATTATTGTGTGAGTTTTTTCAATTCATTTAATTATACCATTTATGTTCCTTCCAATGACGCAATTCAGAGTGCCATTAATAGTGGGAAAATCAAGACATGGGCCACTATCAACGCTTTGCCGCTTGATGATCGTAAAAAAGAAACAGCCGAGTTGATACGCTTTTTGCGTTATCATTTCCAGGACCGGGCTGTTTTTATTGGACAGGACAGAGACGACAATATTTATGATTCCAGTGCACGAAAAACGGCGGATGACACATTCCCTTCCAAATACGGCACCGGTGTGAATAAATACTATAAATTGGGACTGGAAGATGTGGATGGAACTATTGAACTTACAACAGAGTCAGAGGGTAAAGCTCGTGTGATCAAGGAGGACGGATACTACAATCTGGTCGCAAAAGATTATGTTTTCAATACCAATAAAGATATATCGACGAGCTTTAAAAATGTAGATGGTACCGGGGCAGCTTCTGCTAAAGCATTTGTGACATCCAGGGTTGTCACCACCTCATCTGCTGTTATACATTTAATCGATAATGTATTGAGTTATAAATAAGTGTGATATTAACGAATATCTGCCTACAAAATATTAAAAATAGCTGTTACTAAAAGAAAATAACATATGAGATATTTTTCAGTATTAACCATAGTCCTTTGTGCCATAATTCTTTCTCCGTATTATGGGTATTCTCAAGCAAGCAGAGAAGCTGTTATTATTCAGGGTACCGTGACTTCTAAAGCCGATGGGGAGCCTTTGATCGGTGTAAGTGTTGCAGAATTAGATGCATCTAATCGTGTTGTAGCCGGTACTGTAACCAATTTCAACGGACAGTATCTGTTGCGTGTTTCTAATGCCAATGGTCGTCTTATGTTTTCATATATGGGGTTCCAAAGAGTAGTGCTCAATGCCGGAAACAGAACAAGGATTGATCTTCAAATGGTTGAAGAATCAACTTCGATAGCTGAAGTTACGGTTACCGGTACCAGAAAGACAACCAGTCAGGGAGGTTTTTCCATACCCGAACGGGAAGTGAGTACCGCCATGCAGTCAATTAGTACCAAAGAGTTCGAGGGATTGCAGGTCACTTCTATTGATGATGCTCTGCAAGGACATATTGCCGGGTTGGATATTGTAGCTAACTCCTCCGACCCCGGAGCGCCAACCTCCATGCGTATTCGTGGGGTTAACACCATTAACAGTAATGCAGAGCCCTTGATTGTGCTTAACGGGGTACCTTATTCGTTGGATGTGGATCCTAATTTTGACTACGCCAACTCGAATACGGAGCAATATGCTAATATGTTAAGTATCAACCCGGATGATATTGAGCAGATTGAAGTATTAAAAGATGCGGCTGCATCAGCCGTATGGGGAACCAAAGGTGCCAATGGTGTAATTATGATCACTACCAAAAAAGGGGTAGCCGGACCAACCCGGGTCACCTATTCTTATCGATTTACCCGAACCAAGCAACCCCAGGGCAAAAAGATACTTACCGGAGACGACTACACCATGTTTATCAAGGAGGCCTATCTGAACCCTCGTCAGGATGATGAAGCCAATGATTTGCCCGAATACAATTATGACAGAAACTTTCCGGATTTCGAAAATTATAACAATAACACCGATTGGATCAAAGAAGTATCTCAGATAGGATATATCCACAACCATAACCTCACGGTTTACGGTGGTGGCGATCGTGCTAAATACAGATTGTCGGGAGAGTACCTTACACAACGTGGGACCATTATTGGACAAAACTTAGAACGCTACTCCTCCCGATTGGCTTTGGAGTACAATGTGTCGGATCGCATTCAGTTTGTTTCAGAAACAGCTTTCACCTTCACAAATAACCGTAGAAGTTACGATAATTATTTAGGGATTGCTTACAATAAAATGCCGAATGTGAGTGTCTATATGCAAGATAGGGATGGGAATGATACAGAGGAGTTTTTTAATATACCCAGAACTTCTCAACTCAACGACAGTCAGAAAAACTTGAGGAACCCGATAGCATTGTCAGAATTAGCGACCAATCGTTCAAGGTCTACACGTATCCTTCCACAGGTTGGAATACGTTACCACCTGTTGGATCCCGTAGTTCATTTGTTGAGGCTGAATATTGATGCTACTTTTGATGTAAACAATGATAAATCCAATGTTTTCTTACCCGCTAACGCCACGAATTTAAGGTGGATGGATAGAGTTAATGAGGCATCGGATGCTTCCTCACAGAATTTGGGTGTTTTCTCGGACGCTAACTTGCTATTTGTTCCAAATTTTGAAAACAAAGATCACTCTTTGTCGCTTTACGCTTCTATGCAAATTTCAACCGGTAACAGTTCAAGCCAGCAAATTGTCACTTCAGGCTTACCGGCGTATGATCTGATTGATGCATCTAATCTTGGATACATCGAGTCAGCACGCAACGGCAGATCTTCCTACAGGGGACTTGGATTTATGACAAGATGGCATTATGCGTACAAAGGGCGCTATATCACTTCGGGTACATTGCGTCAGGATGGAAGTACAAGATTTGGAAAAGGTAACCGTTGGGCAACTTCCCCGGGCCTTTCGTTAAAGTGGATCATGTCTGATGAACCATTTTTAGATAGTGCCGATTGGTTGAGCATGTTGGCATTTCGCGGATCATGGGGTATCAGTGGTAATCAACCCGGGTCTGATTATCTGCACTATAGCCGATACGGAATATATGGAAGTTACATGAATCTTCCTGCTGTTAAACCTAATTCATTGCGATTAGATGCACTTAAATGGGAAACAGCAACTGCCTACAACCTGGGGGCTGAGTTTGCTGTGATAGATTACAAGTACAGCGCTGATTTCAACTATTACAAGACTCGGATCGATGACATGTTGTTTTCAGGCTTTGCATTATCAAGTAGTTCGGGATTCCCCTCTTTGCCCTATGTCAACGCCGGAATCATGGAGAATGAAGGATGGGAACTTTATCTTAACTTCAATAGATTCGTGGAGGTAAAGGATTTTTCAATGGACTTTAAAATAAATTTTGCGAATAACAGGAATACCATCATTGAAATAGATCCTACAATATTAAAAAGCTGGAATGCCGAGTTTAATTATACAAACGGAACTTATTTAACACGTATTCAAGAGCGTAATTCGTTCGGATCAATCTACGGTTTCAGGTACAAAGGAACCTATAAATACGACAAGTTTGAAAATGCCATCGAAAAAGAAGGAAGCATCTTAGGAGCGGACGGTGTTCCTTTGGCACCATTTGCTTTGGACGCGGAGGGAAATGTGATTTATGACCACAATGGGAAACCAAAACCCATGTATTTTTCATACAATCATTTGCCGACACGTTACCAGTTCCGCGGGGGTGATGCTATTTACGAAGACATAAATAATGATGGTACCATTGATGAACTTGATATAGTATATTTGGGGAACTCCAATCCTAAAATACACGGTGGATTTGGTCTGGACTTCAGATACAAGAGATTTATGCTACGTAATTTCTTTAATTTCAGATATGGAAATAAAGTTGTTAACAGCGCCAGAATGCATGCTGAAAACATGTACACTGACAATAATCAGAGTATAGCTGTAAACTGGAGGTGGAGACACGAAGGAGATGTGACTGATATGCCCAGAGCACTTTATCAATATGGATATAACTGGTTGGGTAGTGACAGATATGTTGAAGATGGGTCGTTCTTGCGCTTTAAGTATATGCAACTTAATTATGATTTCCCAAAGTCAATGTTGCAACCTTATCATCTGGAAAGATTATCATTCTATATGACCATTAATAACCTTTTCCTTCTGACGAAGTACTCCGGTGTTGACCCGGAGGTAGGTTATGGTGGCTTGGGCGGAGGAGGAATTAGTTACGACAATAACAGAACTCCACGAACGAGAGACTTTGTATTTGGGGTGACAATAGGGTTCTAGACAATTAAAGCGTACGAACTACATACGAACTGAAAAATAATTCAATAACATATGAAAGTATTTAGAATAGTATTATTTGTTATAGTGGTGTCAGTTTTGACAACCGGATGTGATAGTTGGTTGGAACTGAAACCCGAAAATGAAATAGTGTTGGAAGACTTTTGGAAATCCAAAGCTGATGTAGAGTCTGTTTTGGCCGGATGCTATAAAAGTTTGAGTGAGAGGCCTGTTATCGAGAGGATGATTGTTTGGGGTGAGCTTCGCTCCGACAATATGGTTGAGGGCAGGACTATCCCGGCAGGTTCCGGCTTGTATGACATGCGCAGGATATTGGATGGTAACCTCACCAGACATAACAGCTATGCCAATTGGGGACCACTCTACACCACCATCAACTATTGTAATACACTGCTGTCTTATGCACCTGAAGTAAGAGAAGTGGATGCCAACTTTTCTCAAAGGGACTTAAATTTGGTCATAGGAGAAGCTACAACTTTGCGTGCATTGGCTTATTTCTATTTGGTCAGAGCGTTCAGAGATATTCCGTTAATTCTTGATCCCAGTATCAATGATACGCAAGACTATGACAGACCCCAAGATGACGAGGAAACTGTTTTGAACTTTATTATTGACGATTTGAATGATATTCTTAACAAAGGATGGGTGAGAGACAGTTATGGGGACAGAGCCAGTGATAAAGGACGCATAACGCGAAGCGCAGTGAACGCGTTGTTGGCCGATGTTTACCTGTGGAAAGAAGATTATGAAAATTGTATCAAAGCTTGTGACAGAGTTTTGGCGGATAATAACCTGAGACTCGTTACGGATATTGAGCAGTTTTATGCCCAGGTGTTTTACAGAGGAAATTCGACAGAGTCTATTTTTGAAATACAATTCAATGAAAGAGATGTAAGAAACACGGCCATTGTCGATTTGTATTCCAGTCTGGACAACAGTAGAGGTTATTTGGCATTCCCTACATCCCTGGGATGTGACTATGCTACGAACTATAGTACTCAATACAGTCCTTTTAATGCCAGAGTACCCGGTTCAGTTGAGTTAGAGGCAACCTCTGATGTTCGCTCATGGTCATTCATACGTTATGAAGGTGGAGATGCTTTTTCAATTTTCAAATATGGAGGTGCCAATGTGTATCAGAGAGATTTGATCTCAGCCAAAACTTATTCATATCGTAATACCACTGCCAATTGGATAGTTTACAGATTAGCTGATGTTATGCTGATGAAGGCCGAGGCAATGGTTCAGGCTGATAAAGATTGGGATGAAGCTTTCAAATTAGTTAATGACATATATTTACGTGCGAGTGAAACAAAAGAGCCGCTTGTAGCTGATAATTACTCTAATAAAGTTGACAGGGAAGAATTGGTGTTAAGAGAACGTCAAAGAGAATTGATGTTTGAAGGAAAACGTTGGTTTGATTTGGTGCGCCTGGCCAGAAGAGGAGGTTCCGTGGATAGGCTGAACAGATATGTGACTCTTAAACGCTCGGATTCTCCGGCACCTTTGGGGGCTTTGGTAATGGATGCACTTTACATGCCTATTGCGAAAAGCGAATTGGATGCCAATGAAAATTTCAAACAAAACCCCTATTATGACACTTTGAGAGATAAATAAATCTATGATTACCGTAAGATCAATTTATAACTAAATAGTTCTGAACCCCATGACAATAACAAACAAAATTTTGAAAATTAAATTATATGCTCTTGTCGGCATAGCTATGCTGTTTTCTTTCCAGGCTTGTAAGGATGCTTTCAACGAACACTACAGTCTGGATACAGAGATGAGAAGCGACCTCAACTTGATCGAATACATGCAGTCAAGAAGCGATTTGGGTAAATTTGTAGAATTACTTGAATTTACCGGATATAAGGATACTTTAACGCACTCACAGGCATATACTGTTTTTGCGCTTACTAATGATGCGTTGAGTGATATAGAAATAAATGAGTCTGTTGCAGATAGTTTGCGATTGCTTGTTGCTAATCATATCACCGGAGGTACACACGTATTTCCGGCCATCATTAAAGCATTTAACGGTAAGTATATTGAACAACAAAAGGAACAGGGTGCATTCTATTATGGAAATCAAAAGATTGTTGAGCCTAATTTGCTGACTAAAAACGGAGTAGTTCATGTTTTGAATACTCGTGTACCTTACGTCATGAATATATGGGAGTTTATCCAAAATCAGCCGTCTTTAGATTCATTGCGTAATTATTTAAACTCAATTTCTAAATTGGAGTTCTCTCCGGCGCTCAGTTATGATGAGAATAGTGTGTTCATTGATTCTGTGTTTGTAGAAAGTAATAGGTTCTTAAATGAGCTAGGTGCGATTAACAATGAGCTGTTCTTGTCATCAGTTATTTTACCTTCAAACGCCGCATGGAATGAGTTATATGGCAAAATTTTCCCGTATTATCGTTCTCTTGATAAATTGGACGAGGATTCGACTCTGATAACCGGTGAGGAGCAACAGGCATCATTAACCAAGTGGTCAATGGTTAAAGATTGTGTTTTTGGCGGTTTGTTAGAAGACCCTGCTACCAAAGACTCCCTCCGTTCAACTTCCGGAAGTGTCTTTAAAAATCCGGCTTACCTATTCACATCGTCTGAGAAATATACGTTGAGTAATGGTCATGCTTACGTGACTAATCAGATGAAGAATAAATTGACTGATTCATGGCTCAAACCCATCATAGTTGAAGCAGAAAGTGATATTTATCAGAAAGTTACTGTGGCTAACTGTAAGTTGGTAACATATTCCACATTCGGATCACAGTTTACAGCTTCCAGGAATTATTTTGTTCGTTATGAACAATTACCCGGTAACGACTTCTCGAAAGTATCTGTTCGCTTTCCGATACCCAATACATTGGCCAATGTTAAATACAACATATACTGTGTATTTATTCCGTCAAATGCTATCAATCCGGACGATACACGACCTTATCGCGCAAACTTTTACTTATCATATGTAGATGAAGAAGGGAATATAATAACGGATAAAGCATTGCCGGTAGAAAGTAATGATACAAATCCGGATGAAATAACTAAGTTGTTGATAGCGGAAAATTATCAATTCCCATATTGCAATCTGATTTCAGGACCGGCTTCTGAGGTAGGTAAAGATATTAACGTGTACTTAAAAGTCGAAAATGCTGCCAGAACAAGAGATGAAAGAAACGGTACGTATAGTCGTAGCATTGCGATTGACTATATCATCTTAGAACCCGTAATGGATTGAAATTGGTAGAATTAATTATAAATACTACAAATTAATATAAAATGAAAAGAGACCTCATTATATTTATAAAGCTCATGCAAAAGATGTTATTTCTATTGGGACTGTTTTTAATTGTGCTTCCTGTTCAGGTCAGGGCTGAGGAGGCGCCGAAAGTCGAAATTAAAGGGATAGTCAGAGATGCCCGCACCAAAGCTCCTGTTAATGCTGCCCAAGTTATCTTGACTAACAAAGCTTCCGTCATTACCGGTGAAGATGGAACATTTACTGTTGACATAGGAGGTACAGATGGTGTTTTGCATGTTGAGGCTTTTGAATATGAAAGACAGGAAATTGCAGTTTTTTCAGCGGATCAATTCGTTGAGGTTAATCTTTATCCCAAGGGATTCTATAACTATTTCAAGCCGATCAGGTTGCCACATGCTACCGTAGATAATTCGGCGTTAACCATTTCTGCAAAAAGCACTGAAAACTTTAGTCAAAATACTGATGTTACAGCGGATACAAAAATTCAAACTTCCTTTGGGTCTGATTTGCGCTCTGTGAGCAGGTCCGGTCTTATCGGAAGTGGTAATAATCTATTCATACGAGGTATTAATTCTCTGTATATGAGTACCCAACCTCTTGTAGTAGTGGATGGTGTTATCTGGAACAGCTACCAGGATTTGGAATCTATTCATGCCGGTTTGTTTATCAATCCCCTGGACGACATAGATGTTAATGATATTGAAGATATTACCATTATGAAAGATGGTACGTCTATCTATGGTGCAAAGGGAGCAAATGGTGTTGTGTTGATAACGACCAAACGCTCAAAATCCATGGTGACCAAAATTGGATTAAACGTTTTTTATGGAATTTTAGATCGTCCGGCGCAAATTCCTTTGTTGTCTTCGGAAGAATATAGGATTTATGCGAGTGATATGTTGACTTCTTATAAGGTTGCGACCGGGGAAGATGTTAGTGCCGACTTTTTGGCTAATCCCAACAATCCGATTTATAATGCTTATTTCAACAACACCAATTGGTCTGACTTAGTGTATCAAACCGGAAATGTTGGTAATTATGTTGTGAATGTTGACGGTGGTGACGACAGAGCAATGTACTATTTTTCCATTGGTCTTACCAATTCAGACGGAGCTGTGAAAACAACAGACTACCAGCGTTTGAATGCACGCTTCAATGTAGATGCTAACTTTACTAAATTCTTAAAAACCAAAGCTGAGGTTTCATTTACGAATAATATTAGAACTCTTCTTGACGATGGAGTGGATAGATTTTCGTCTCCAACCTGGCAGGCACAGATTAAGTCTCCTTTCCTTTCGCCTTATCTCTTTAGCTCCACCGGAGTTGAGACCAAGCAATTGGCCTATGCCGATGAATTTGGTATTGCGAATCCTGTCGGAGTAGTTAATTATTCACAGAATAAACAGAAGAAGCAGCATTTTAATATTGGTATCACGCCGGAGCTGACGATATTACCGGTTTTAAAATTCACAACTCAGTTTAATTATAGTTTGCAGAAGATAGACGAAGCTTATTTTCTTCCTATGAACTATACACCTGAGAGAATAATGCCGCTTCAGGGTATTTCCAAAAACAATCTGAAGAGTCAGGTTGCAAACAATAATTCTATATACAGTGACAGCAGGTTGATCTACAATCAATCTTTTAATAATCACAATCTTAATGCTGTTGCCGGATTTAGATATAGCTACAATAGCTATGAAGTTGACTTTATCGATGAACACAACTCCGGTTCAAACTCGAATACGATGATCACGGGGGCATATGAATTCCTCACAGTTGACGGCTTTGATGTTGAATCAAAATATATTTCAAATTATCTGGGTGTAGATTATGATTTCCAGAAAAAGTACTTGGTTTCTGCAGCTTTTGCGATGGATGCATCTTCTCGTTTTGGCAAACAAGCACGGTCCGGCATCTCATTGTTTGGAGCATCCTGGGGTCTTTTCCCATCTATCAACGGTGCCTGGGTCTTCAGTTCAGAAGAGTTTATGCGTCCGGTTTCTATGATTAATTATGGTAAACTTCGTTTAGGCTACGGTATAACCGGTAATGATGCTATCCCCGACTACGAGGCACAAACCTATTTGACATCTACGCGTTTTACCAACCGGGCTAATGGTTTGAGATTGGCTCACTTTGAAAATGAGGAGATCCAGTGGGAGCAAACCAGGAGAGCCAATGCAGGCCTGGATCTTGAAATGTTCAGAAATATAGTGAACATCTCTTTGGATGTTTATACGGGAACTACTGATAATCTGCTCACTTTGATAAAATATCCTGAAGTGTTGGGAAGTGGTTACTATTGGTATAACAATGGTTCCATGATTAACCAAGGATTTGAAGCCTCGCTTAATCTGAAAATGTTGAATCTGAAAAACTTTATTTGGAATCTTGGACTTAGTGCAGGACATTACAATAATAAGATCACTTCTTTGCAAAATCCCGAGGGATATTTTGTGACCCCTGTGTTTGGTTCGGAAGTAATCACACAAAAGGGTCAACCTCTTGGTTTGTTCTACGGATATAAGTCGAAAGGGGTAATTAGTACACAAGACGAAGCAGATGCATTGGGTTTGAAGCAGATTGCCAAATCCGGTGGATATGATTATTTCATGGCAGGAGATGTACAGTTTGATGATGTTAACAAAGACGGTATTATAGATGAAAGAGACAAACAGGTTATTGGAAACCCACATCCGAAACTTTATGGAGCAATTAATAGCAATATGAAATTACATCGTTTCGATTTAAGTTTGCTCTTCACCTATTCTTACGGTAATGATGTGTATAACTACCACCGTCGCATGTTGGAAACCGGAAGTGATTTTAGTAATCAGTCTAAAGCCAGACTAAACAGGTGGACAGCGGATGGACAGCAAACTTCTCAACCTCAAGCCATTTATGGAGATCCTATGGGCAACGGAAGATTTTCTGACAGATGGATTGAAGATGGTTCTTATCTGAAGCTGAAGAATGTCAAGTTGTCGTATGTGTTTGCATATAAAAATGATTATATCAGAGGAATTAATATTTGGGCTTCTGTGAATGATGTTTATACCCTGACTAATTATCTGGGTAGGGATCCGGAATTCAGTATCAGTAGTTCACCATTTTATCAGGGTATTGATGCCGGTTTTATGCCTAATATGAGAGCTTATTATCTTGGTTTACGTATAGACTTTTAATGCTATTAAAATGAATTTAAAATTAGATTCGATGAAACAGCCATTTGAGAAAATTCTCAAACACAAGGAAATGATTAATGGCGTGTTCCATGTGACCTTAGTATAAAAAATAAAAAATAAACACATGAAAAGAGTAATTAATAAAATACTTTTATGGAGTTTTTCCCTGGTTGTTTTAGTTGGATGTGAAAACATGCTCCAGGTAGACTCAGATCAAATGGTTAGGGTTGATCAGCACGATATGAGTTCTGACAGTTTGTATTCCCTGTTTGGGATTTTAGCCGAACTTCAGAAGATTGCCGACAGCTATGTTATCATGGGGGAGTTGCGTGGTGACTTGTTGGAGATTGATGAAAATGCAGATATGTATTTGAAAGAAATCTATAATTTTGACAATTATTCCGTTGATAATCCATATGTCGGAAAGAGAAGTGATTATTACACCATCATCAATAATTGTAATTATATGATTAACAATATTGATACTGCGAAGGTAATAAAAGCTGAAAAACCCTTTTTAAAAGCAGGTGCAGCAGCAACAGCCATAAAAGCATGGGCTTATATGCAATTGGTGTTGAATTATGGTGATGCCATTTATTTTGATAAACCCGTTTTGAGCATCAAAGAGTCTGAAAATATACCTGCACCCATTCAAATGGGAGAATTATTTCCAATATTAATCAATGAATTACTTCCGTATAAGGATGTAGAACCTTACAGAGTTGGAACGTTTGGTGGTTTTCAGAGATCAGAACTGCTATTTTTCTCAGTGCCGGTTATCTTGGGTGATTTGTATCTGTGGCTTGGAGAAAATGAAAATGCTGCTAATGTCTATAGAGACCTGATTTATAGAAATAGTTATACAATTACTGATACTTATGTTAATCGTCGGGAAGTAGTTGGTACAGGTGAAACTATGGAATTTACAGACCATATAACTTCGAATTGGCAAATGATATTCATGAGTAAAGCTTCTCCTGAATTTATTACCACTTTAGCAGTTTCTAACGAATATGAATACTTAAGTCGTTTGGATAGCTTATTTGTAAATTATCAGCTGGGCACTGATGAAGGATACTTAGTTACATCAGCGAGCATAAATACACCTTTGAGACCAACACAGGTGGCTATCAACTATTTCGACAGCACTTTGTATTTCCACAATTATACAGACAACAAAGGTACTACTTACTTGACTGAGTACGGAGACCTCCGGGCCAATGGTACTTTTGGTAATGTTATGATGTCATCGTCTTTCAGTAGTGATTTAGACTTGGATGACTATATTTATGTTTCCAAATATATCACCATAAATCGGGGAGGAAATATTGATTTTGGATACTCTAATATACAAGAGCAAGCCAGAGAGGCTAATGTTATTGTACCTTATCGTATTCCTACTATATATTTGAGATATGCCGAGGCAGTTAACCGACTAGGGAAACCCAATTTAGCCATGGCTGTTCTAAAACATGGCTTGAAAAATCAAACCTTGATAAACAGACAAATTTTGAAGGAATCAGATGTTCCTGATCCATTGCCTAATTACATGGATTTCAAGGATGTACGCTTTAATGAAAATGTGGGAATTCATACTCGTGGTGCCGGTTATACTGAAAGAGATACCACCTTCTATGTTATAAAAATAGATAAGCCCGAGCCTACACTAATGGATTCAATTTTATTTGTTGAAGATTTAATCCAAAAAGAAGCTGTATTGGAATTATCCTATGAAGGCAATAGATACCATGACTTGATGCGGTTTGCCATGTTTAGGGATGACAACAGCTACCTGGCTGATAAAGTGGCGGCCAAATTCACCGACTCTGCGCTTAGGGAAAGTGTTAGAACGAAACTAAACGACAGAAGTAATTGGTACGTAAAATTTGCGGATTAAAATTGTCACATTGACCATCGACTTGTTTAGCGTATATTAAAAACGGTAGATGAAATTTTTCATCTACCGTTTTTGTGATAATCGTATTTTGTTCGATTTTACCTTTACACTCACTCAATTTTCTTTGCTGAAGATGCATTGACAAACAATACGCTGCCCAATGCATCATATCCTTCAAACACATCACGACCATGTGATCTTACCTCTTCTGCAGTAAAGCCGATGATAGTCAGGCCCGCTTCCGAAGAGTAATCGGCTATGGTTTTCTTATAAGAGATTTCTTCTTTACGAACTACAATTTCAATATTGTGCTGATAAATTGGCATCCTGCCACTCACGATCAACTCATCGAACCAGGCTTTTACAGCCTCTTTTTCATCTTCTCGGCAGAAATAATAAATTTTGATTGAACTTCTTCTCCAATCGGGATGACCTAAAATAATAAAACTCATCAGTATCATTAAATTGGCATTTAACTCATCGTACGTCTTGATCCACACATGTATGCCGTTTTTATAAAAGATGGGTTTTCTGGAAACAGCCAAAATACAAATATCGAAATCACCGGCATTGACTATACGGTAGTTGTCAATGATGATATCCAGATCATCAGGTTCTTCCTTGTCGTAGTCAAAAATCAACATATTGTTCTCCATGCCGGCAATACCCGGGATTTGTATGGCTTGCACAATGGCAGATGTGTTGGATGGGGATACAATGGTGTTGACATAAACGCTGTGGTCAATTTCAATATTTTTCAGAATTTTCACCAATTCTTTCTGAGCGCGCTCGTTGGTTTCTCTTGAGTAATAATCCTGAATGAAATGCAGGTAAGTTCCAAATCCGAATTTATAAGACAGCCAATTCAATAAACGAAAAGCATTGTCATATTTGAAGGAATTTTTCGATATGCAAATGGCACTGGGCCGCCACTCTTTATCGACGTTAGAGATCTTTTGTCTCTGAATATAGACTTGCAACCACCTGTTTAGCTGGAAAATGGAATTGGCAAAGATGGACTCCAAACCTTTGCGCTTTTTATGCAGGTTATCAATATAAATATAAATGAGCACCAAAACGACTAAAGCAGACAAAGTGTAGATTACGCTGATTTGAAACATGATCAGGACAGATGCTGCAAAGCCGATCAAGGAGAAAAACCATTTTGACTTAAAAGAAGGACGATAGGAAGGTGATGATCCAAAATGGTTCAAGAACGAAATCAAACAGATGGAGCCGTAGCTTACCAGAAAAAACATGGAGATAATTTGTGCTACCATATCCACATCTCCAATCAATACAAAGAAAATGGCAATTACACAAGTAACAAGGGTTGCGTTGACGGGTTCTCCATCACTTTCTCTGTTTTTAGTCAGCCACTCATTGATTTTATTGGAGGGGAAAGACTCGTCGGTAGCGAGGGCTTGTAAGGTGCGTGGTGCTACCAAGGCCACCCCCAGAGCGGCTGAGCTTGTGGCAGCAGCTAATCCCAGCGGAATAACGACAGATCCCCATACCGCAATATCAGCCATGATCAGCTGATTGCTAACTAAGTCCTCCGGACTGGCGGAATGAGCTAATTTATAAGCAACCAACAGGTAAGTGACCATTCCAATCAGAGTTGCCGCAATAGTTCCCAACGGAATGGATTTGCCCGGATTTTTTAAATCGCCGGACAAACCCACACCGGCTGTCATGCCTGTGAATGCGGGAAATACAATGGCGAAGACCAGGAAGAACTGGTCCATATTGCGAAACTGAGCATTGGCTAAACTAAAACTTGATCCGGCCGAAAATTCTGTTCTTCCAAGAAAGAACAACAACAAGGAAACACCAAGTATCCCTGTAATGATATACAAAACTTTCATTCCCATGTCGGCTCCTTTCTTAATAATCATATAAGCTAAAAGAAGCATCACAGGAACACTAATAACCTGGCGCGGAAGTATGAGGTCATACTTGTCTTTCAAGAAATCAAACAAGAAAGAAAAAGATTCTGTGAAGGCAATGACATAAAAAGCTACGCTTATCGCCTGAGAAAGATATAGGACGATACCGATGGTAGCTCCGATATTCAGTCCAAAAGAGCGGGAAATAATGTAATACTCACCTCCACCTTCAACCCGTTTGTTGGTGGCTATTTCAGAAATTGCCAATGCAGTGGGAATCGTGACAGTATGACCCAACAGAATGATTAAAATCACTCCCCAAAAACCAACTGTACCAACGGCATATCCGAATCGTAAGAATAAAACTGCACCCAATATGGTGGAGATGGCTGTAAAGAAGACAGGAGCTGTACCAAATTTTTTACGTTGTTCCATCGATTTGCTTTTAAACAGGTTCTCTTGTAGGTATTATATGGTAGCTTATGCGAAACGTGCAAATATAAAAAATATACTTAAATTATTTAGGGATATTATTGTTAAATTTAAATTTTAAAGCAGGTTTGAGAATTATGTTGCCCCTTCAGGGCGCCTGGTATGTTGGATTGACATTAACCCAGAGCAACGCCTTGGGGAATATGTACGGAATAGTAAAATACACGCCCTGCAAGGGCAACACATACATACTGTATTATTAGGTGGGAATCTTTACAGATGATTAATCAAGTTTCTTTCAGAAGGCGCTTTTCCGTGATTTTAAAAGCGCAAAAACAATCCCCATGAGTAGCAGTGGCAACAGTCCTTCTCCTACCGGAATGCCGATGGGGTCTTCAGTTGGATCTATACCCGGATGTGTGATGTCACCGGGGACATAATCATCAATAATAGGATCTGAAGGCGGTGATGTCAATATAGTACCTTGACTGCCGGAGGTGGGAACGGAACTCCTACCGGAGAGGGAACTGGAACTTGACAAAAGTGGACCTTGTGCTATGAAGGCACTGGAACTTGTTCCTGATTCCGAATTTTTTCTTGAACTTGATCCTCCAAATCCGTATGGTATAGGCGCGGTTGCTCCTCCACCGATTGAAGTGGCAATAGGGCTCTTCCTTGAAGCATTGTGGGTTGAGGGTAGCTGTGAGGTAGAAGCAGATGGTGTAGTCGCTTTGTAATTTGGAAGTTGATTGTTTTGATTTGTGTAACTGGAAAACGGGTTGTCCACCAAACTTTGAGACGTGACAGATTTTTTCGAAGAAGCAATTTTGGATGATTTAAAATCCTGGTTGTAGGGATTTTTTATCGGACTTACATACACCAAGTAATCTTGAGAGAGCATGTCATCAGAATAAGTTGTTTTGACCAGGTAAATACCCACTCCGATCAAAGCTACAAAAAACAATATGTAAAGAAACTCTCTCCTCATGTAATCATTATCTTCTTATTAAAAACTTGCCGGTTTCAACCGCATCACCTGCAATTGCCCTCACTAATACAATCCCCGTATAATTATTGTCAAGGTCAAAAGAAGTACGTTTTTTTGCCGGTAAAGCTTGCTGTTTCAGCAATCTTCCGGACATATCATAAGCGATACAGTATCCGTCCTCTTCCGTTAAATTTTGAACAACCACATAACATTGATTGATGTTGTATATATTAATCAATTTGGGGTCAGAATCAAGCTCATCGTTGTTGATATTGATAATTTTAAATCTTTCATTTGACTTGTTATATACTTTCCCAAATGAATAACAGGTTGTATCCGACCGGATTTCTGTCAGTTTGTTTTCATAGAGGTCGACTAAGTACAGAGAAGGATACAATTCATCAACATCCTTGTTGATTATTTTGATGGTATATGCTTCGTCAATTCCTTCTTTGAAGTGTAAATCAACATCACTGAAATCATTGATTGTGTTGACTTGTAAATCACCTGCCGGCTCATTGAAATAAATTGCGGCAGATGTACTGTTGTCCTTGATGATTTTGTAGCCATCCCACCCATTATCAAAGAATTTGGAAGAAGACGGCTCATGGAATAACCAAGCCCGATCCATGGTGTTGTTTCCATGCAATTCAACAAGCAAGTGTGGAAGTACACGATCCTGACTTTTGATTCTTTGTGCGCCGGCATTTTTAGTGTAAGAAGAGTAGGGGATAGTGACACTGCCACTATTGGCAGTAGCTCTAACCACAAAACCTTGCATAGATGGTATTCCACCTGGCAGAATTGTTCCCGCTGCATTTTTCGGAACTGCCAAATATTGACCTCTTTCAGTTCCCAAACGTCCGTGGGTTTTATCTACATTCCAATCAGCATATGACCCGGAGTGGTAAATATAAACCGTTGCCTCTGTGTTGGTATCGAAGGTCATATCGCTTACTTTGATGGCGGCTGTGTAGGGATTTGCCAATACATGCTGACCGGAATAATAGTCTACTACAGACTTGCTGAGGGATATTGTAGCATCTCTGTTTTCAAGAATGCCCTGAAAAATATATGTTTTTTCTTCCGGCTGAACTACTTCATACCCCCGGAACGAAACGAGCATGTCAGTGTTTGCCAATGCTTCCCATTTACTGTATTCATTGGAAGTTTCATCAAATTTTCTTACATAAGCCCCGGTAAAAGTTGGTGCAGCAACCAGGGTGCGCAGAGGAATTCCGAAGTACTGCCAGTTGAGTTTGTCGGTGTCACCATCAGGGAGACTGCTATCAATATAAGCCATCGAATACATTTCCACTGTTGCTGAAACAGGATTGGATTCAGGATTCTGGAAGATCAAAGTGCCGTTGGGATTTCCCAAGGATGCTTTGATGTGCAACCTGTCCACATGGGTATTGTTGATGATTGTCTTAACCTCCAATTGGTTATTAGGGGTAATGATCACTTTTCCTTGTTCACCAATCTCAATGATAGACTTACATACTGCGTTGGCATTATTCACAGTGGATTCATCTATCACAGTGACCACATCATGTTGGTGGGGGATGCGATCAATATTCCACTTTCCGGCCATGTTCCAATTGCCGTCTCCTCTGTTGAATATGATGGAATACTCCACCGGACCGATATCAATTGTATCGTTGTATGGACGAGGGTTGCCGTTGATGTCACGAGTAGGGATACCCATAACCTGATTGCCGGCATTCACCAAGTCGGTGGTTGGCGATAAATAATAAGAGTACACTTCTGCCGGGGCAGCTAACTGGTCTTGAAATACCGTGTCTTCCGGAATTATTTGATTACCTGTTCCGGGCACTAACGTCTCTCCATATATTGCGGAATAGGTAGCTGTTACGCTACTGCCCAATTGGTCAAAATCATGATCATTGTCCACGATTGAATTGATCACTTGCAATGACCCTGAAATACCGGTAGGCAGTGCAGACTGAGCCATGCTCATCCCTGTTACGAACAAACAACACAATAAAAACCATATGTTTTTGATCAATTTCATGCTCTATCTTTGCGATATCATTGCAACAGGCCGAACTTTATAAACACCCGATATTTTATTAGCCTGTGCAGGCTGGCCGGCAGTGAGTGGAAAATTATAGTTCCATGCAGCCGTTCGGGTGCGTTCGTTGGATGACCAATACCGTCCTTGGATCAATGGTTTATTCAATAATCCTAAAAGTTCATTGATAAGGTCTAATTCAATTTCAAGTCTGCGCAATTGACCGATTGAAGGTAAAAACCATTTGGCATCTTCTCCCGCCGCACGTCTGTATTCGTAACAATACTTGGCTGCACAATTATCCACAGTCAAGGCGTATGACTTGGTAGGTTGTTCGACGAATCCGGAGTGATTGACAATAAGTGCCGTATTGCCTTCTCCGTCGTAATCCATCAAAGCAGCCTCTGCCGTCTGATAATTATACAAGTCGGGTATATCCGGGGGATTCCATCCGCCGGTGCCGTCAGCGTTCAAGCCCCTCGGGCACCAAATTAAAGACACTTCATCCAGTGCCAAAATCCACGAGCGACCGTTGATATAATCGTTATGTGTATTGCTCCAAAAGCATATGCCAATCACATTCGAAGCATCGTAGTTATCCGGAAAAATTAAATTTCCGTTGGCATCATATACTGGCGTGTACACCACACCGTCGTCAAAAAACATATCACCCGGATAAACGACAGAAGATTTCAGGTAATAGTTATCAGTAACCTTGCAATTGACCACTTCACCTGCAGCTCCGGCAACGCCAAACCCGTTAACTGCATAATTTTCAGTGACAATGCTGTTGATGAGTTTTCCGTTATTTCGGATATACACACCTCCCCCTTCAGCAGTTTGTGTTGAGACAATATCACTGTATGTCAAACCTATGACAAGGACAAGGATATGTAAAATGGTTCTTCTCATATTTTTTATCGAAGCGATTGATATTTAATCGTTACGGGAACAATAAAACCTCTTTCTGTTTTGCTTCTTTTTGCTAAACCCCATCCACCCCACGGATAGGAATTGGTGTCAAGCCCCCACATACGGTCAGTATCAGGAGTGTCGCATTCAGTGGATGATACATACATTCCTTTGGGAAACATACTTGCTGATGGTTCAATCCACTTGAGTATATCTCGTGCGCAGGCATCCATCTGCGGAAAAACCTCCCACATTTTGTACAACTCTCCCCCGGCAGGAAGATGCCATTCTCCTAAGGTACCGGCAGGTGTGTTATATGCCTCTATATACTTCAGGGCATAATTAGGCTCGTACCAAGGTGGTATTCCCGAAGGAGGGGTGTTGTCTTGGATCCATTGAGATATGCTCACAGTCAATGAATCTGAATTCGAACGCCCGTTAAAATCTTCCATAGCCTCGTCCAAAGTTGCCATATTGGGTAAATTTGCCGCATCAATAGGCGGATTAAACCACATCCTCTTATCATTATTAGTAGTAAGAATTTTCCCCATCACATGGATTCTGCCTGTTGTGGGAGCCGGATCTACATAAAAAATGATGCCTTGAGGGGTTTTTTGCGAAAGTATCAAACTATCCGAACTAGACAAACTAGCCACCACTTTCCCCTGCGAATTTATCGAATAAGTCGGTTGAATGATGGTTCCGTCCGTACAATAAATGTCCCCTATACTGCCCACAAAAGTTCCCGGAATAATTCCGGGTTCGGGTTCTAATTCAGAAGCTACATTGTTATGGATGATGCAATTCATCACGGTCCCTCCGTCAATCAGCAATCCGCCTCCCGCTCCCTTTATGGAACCGGAAATTGTATCAAAAGCATATCCTTTTGTAATCACAAACCCATCCAATGTACCGTAAACCGTTGCTACACGATGTTCGTATTGACCGTCTAAAACACTTTGCTGGCTGGGTGTTGCACGACCCGGATAAATTCTGTCGTTTAATGAAGTGGCATTGCCGGGAAAACCGCCAATCAGCGTTATTCCTGAAGGAACAATAAGTTCCTCCTCGGTATAGTTCCCGATGGCTACCCAAATTGTGCCGGGTGCGGAAAGTCCGGAGATGGCGTCAGCTATGGAGTCAAAATTCGCTACACCACTTATGGGGGTGCTAAAGTTGACCGTTCTTGCAGGTTGTTGTGACTTGGTAGAACAGAAGACGAAAAGAAGCAGAAAGATTGTCAAATAAATTCTTTTCATGTGATGAATCATCATTTTTCCTCAGGGTTTAGCTTAAGGATTGTTCAAAATCCAAAATATCAAACTAGTTTCACCTATCAAAACTACAAAAGTAATTAAAATTTTTTAAAACAATCAACTTTAAGGGTATTTATATGCTTCAAAACAAGAAAAATATCAAAAAATATCATGTTATGGTACGAATACCGCTTTCAAAGAAGAATCGATTTCCATAAATTTTTATACATAAAAATTTGAGCGTGTATAGAAATTTAAGCATGCCGTGCACGTGCACAAAGGTACAAGTTAATTTTCAATTTACGATCAAACTATATGTTAATTTTTTTGGAGATAAAGTAAGGTGTTGGTTTTTAGATGGTTGCGCAGTGATTAAAATTTGTAATTTTTGTTAAAAAGTACAGTATCTCTTCCTTGATAAGCTATTCATTTCTGCTATTGTCGACCGGAATAGTATTTTGTTTTACCTCTTTTGTAGTTGTAGCAGGCTCCGGGGTTTATCTTACCACTATTTTTACCATTTCACGATTGCCTTCTACTTGCAGATTGACTAAATAAATACCCTTTGGGAGATTGAGCGGCATTTCGGTTATATCTGTCGGCATATGCTGTGAGAAAAGCATGCTTCCGGTAGTGCTATAGATGGTTATTCGTCCTTCTTTTTCACTCAGATTGTTGATGGTCAGCAGGTTATCATCTTTAAGATAAGCGCTCAGTGGATTAACTGAACCATCGTTTTTAAGCTTTAATTTATGGTTATTTAAAATCACAAATCGTTTTTCTGCATTACCGTTATTAACAGCTGTAAAATAGTAGTGGGTTGTATCTGAATCAAGTGCGAGGCTTGTTTCGTTTATCAAGTCGTGCAGATGTAAATTGGTGTATTGTTCTAAATTGGATTTGATCAGTGTCAATTCATACTCGGTATCTGCATTGGCGTAGAAACTGATCATGCTTCCATCTATGGTCTTATCTGTATTTACCTGCATCAAACCATCTTCATTTTCTGTGAAAATATAGGCGGTGGGTGTCCCGAAGGACTTGTATCCATCCCAGCCGTTGTCAAAACGATTGGTGGTCCCTTCCCGGCTGATAAGCCAGAGGGCATCCCGGGTGGAGGCGCTCTCCAGGTTTATGCGGAGGTAGGAGAGTGGAGACGCTTGTTCTTGTTCAATGGTTTTTCCAACCCGCTGTCCATGTTGTCCCGGCGCCAACTGAGGTTTGGTGTTTGGGATGACCTTCGGTTCTCCTGCTGCTGCGTACGGGATAGTGATCGTTACAGGGGCACCCGGACCCGCTTCCAATGCCGCGTCGGTAAATTTCAACATAAACCCCTGCATGGAAGGGATTTGATTGTCCCATATGGCCGGAGAAGCGTTTTTCGGAACGGCGAACCAGTTTCCGGCACTCAATTGCGGAGTTGCTCCTGTAGTCAGTATTCCGGTAGAAGCCCAGTCGTGAAAACGTCCGGTATTATACAGATATACGGTAGATTCTATTTCCGGAGGGAATGTGAGCTGATTAATATCAATCGCTGCCGTATAGGAATTACCGAACAGGTTTTGCCCCAGGCCGTAACGTACGTTTTGAATGTCTCCGGTCGCTCCCGTTACAACCGGAGCCTGGCGTGTCAAGGTAAGAGTTTTATCACAGAAGTTCAATTTTCCGGTAATATTGTAGATTTTGGCTTCTTCCTGAGTGATGGAATAACCTTTAAAGGCTTCTAACACGCTGTTGCTGTTTAACCGATGCCATTTTTTATAAAATTGTGTATTATCGCCGTTATAGGTCTCATCATACATATACAGGGTGGCTCCGGAGAATGTAGGCTTGGCGATGATACTATCTACAGGGATACCAAAATACTGCCAGTGGTGGGAACTTGTAAAGGACTGACCTTTAGTAGGACTTCCTTCAATGTTGTCAATCCAGGTTTGTTCCTCTCCTTTTAGTCCTTTGGCATAAAGTTGTACGGTACCATAAATATTTTGTCCGCAACCCGTAGTAGCGATGAGTGTTCCGTTAGCTTTACCGGCTTCGGCACCCACCACTATTTTATGTGCTTTGTCTGCCGTACCACTACCGACAATGTTTCCACGTACGGTGAGCGATGCTTCTGTCGGAATTACCGTGGCAAAGTTTGTTTCGTTGGTTAAATTTCCTATAATTTTTGGGTCGCCAACAGGTACGTGAAGGTCGGCTAAAGCATATTTACCATTACCGGATTGATTGTTGGCAAATGCCACGTTGTTACCCGGTGCCGGGGGTGAAAGTTGTGTCCAGTTGGTGGAAGTATTCCAATTCGTTGGATTTACACCGGAAGTATTACCTATCCAATAGTTATCGCATTGACTGTGGATACTTGCATTTTTAGAATCTCCCGCACCTTGACCTATATCGTAAGTACCATCGGTATTATCGGCTACACCTGCTGAAAAAGATGTGTTGGAAGTGGCAGGATTTACCAATTCCGGTACACCATAAGCATTTGGTTCGATACTGATGATCTCTGAGGGTGTACCTGAACTTGTACCGTTTGCTTTTACCTTTATTTGTCCCGGATAATTCGGGTGTGTTACAGGGTGTATTTGACCTAGCAAAATGTGTTCACTGCCTTCTACGGCATCGGGGCAGCCGTCACCATCGGAGTCAGGGTCTAAACGGTTGGGAACACCATCGCCGTCGGTATCAATGTCGGTACATAAGGTATATGTAATTTCGTATACATACGAAGTCTCTTGCGTGCTTCTATTTGTGACTTTAATGTATCGTGCAGCTTCCGGCAATATATAAGTTGCTTTCTTGCCATAATTCCATGGAGTTGGATTCAAAAAAGAGGATAAAATTTTAAACCCGCTGGTTGGAGATGAAGAATATTCTAATCTAGGCTCAGGTCCATCCTTGTAAAAAAACATATCGATGTACGTACCCGCTGGTTTTGACGAACCACCTAAATCGACAGTTATATAAGAATAATTAGAACTATAACGCGGCATTGTAGCCCAGGTGTTAGTCGAACCGTCTATTGCATCTCCGGGTTTAGTAACATTTGTACTATTACTGTGCAAAGTAGGTGATTCGTTTACGGCCGTACAATTCATTTCATCCGTATCCAATATGCCGTCGTTGTCATCATCTAAGTCATATTTGTCGGGTATACCATCGCTGTCCGTATCCAGAAGTACAAGGGAGGTGGGACAAATTTCCACAAAAAAGCCCCAACCGTTTCCCGAAACCCTTGGATTGGTAATAGTAAGCGAGGTAAACGGGGTGTTGGAAGATACCACGATAGCGGCGTCAGTCAACGTTCCGTCGTTTTGATTGTAAATAACTGAAGAATTGGAAATAGCTACCTTGTTTTTACAATCTATACTGGTTGGGTTTTTACTTAAAGTCAGGGGTAAGATAGTTTCTCCCGTTTTTATTTCAAAGACGGCTTCGTCAGTAGCATTAGTCCAATATGAATTCCCCAAAAGAAGTAGGAAAACCTGTACGGATTTTTGTGGTTCATCAAATGTATAAGTTACGGATTCAGGTTTATCTGAGTCTTCTGCTCTTAGCCAGGCATAGCCCGAGGAATAGGTTCTGCTACAACTCGTAGAGTTTGGGGCTGAAAACAAACCACGCGTCAATGTTCGGGTAACTTTTACCCCGTTAAGTGTGCCGGATGTGCTAGTGCTTTGGGAAAACTGAGGTCCCGGTACCGTATTGCAAATTGAAGCTGTAGGGAACTGAGCCTGCATACTACCGTAAGAAGCAGATAGAAACAGTACGGTAGCAAGCAAAGTTTTGAAGTATTTCATAATCAACAGTTCGTAATGATTGATTATATGATAAAAATCGTTTCTCTATGGAGTTGTACGACACTTTTCCTAAGGATATTCCTAAGTATCGAGATATTAAATAACTAATAATTATTAATGTTTAGAGAGGGTGCAAAGATAATTAATTTATTTTAAAAATCATCAAGCTTAATGAATTTTTATGCTGGAAATATGCTTTTTTCTCAGCAAACCATACACTCCCGCCATTGCCAACATTATCCACAGGCCATCCCCTACCGGAATGGCATTTTGTTCTATCTCTTCTGTGGTTGCAGCACCCGGATCAAACAATATGGTGCCGCTGGTTGTGGTGGGAGGTGTTCCCGTAAAACTATTTGAAAAAGGAACTGCTAACGGACTGCTTATACTACTTATGGCACCACCGGAAGAGTAGTTGTTTGCATAGCCGGAAGTTCCTCCAAACCCTCTCGATGCATAGGTGTTGTAAGGCATTACTCCACCCGTACTACCACCATAGAATTTATTCTCTTTTACATTATTTTTGTGGGCAATGCCCCTACTTGTGTTGAAACTAGAACCAGTGGTTTGTCTGTTGCTAAAATTATTGTACTTTGACAAGTTTGAATTGGCTACACTGCTATTTATTCTGCCTATTCCACTTGATTCACTTGATCCCAACAATGATGGGTTCGATGGCGGTATGTAAGGTTTTGATCTATTATTTGTCTTGAAGGAAGGCAAATTCTCATAATAGTTAGGTACAAGTTCCATGTTTTGCCGCGGCTCACCTATGAAAAAAAACTCATACCAAAACGTCCCATTGGAAGCCCCGGGGTTAACGAGCGTGTAAAAATAATAACCTCCCCCTACAACAACAAAAAGTGTAAGTGTCAGTGTGGTCAGTATTTTAATTATCGATCTCATTATTTCTGTCCGGGCTGGGTTTATCTTATTGCTATTTTTACTGTTTCATGATTGCTTTCTGCCCGCAGGTTGACCAAATAAATGCCTTTTGGGAGATTGAGCGGTATCTCGGTGATGCCAATCGGTATATGTTGCGAGAATACATTGCTTCCGGTAATGCTGTAAAGGGTTATTTGTCCTTCGTTATCACTCAGATTATTAACAATTAATAAGTTATCATGTTTCAGATAAGCGTTTAACGGATTGATTGAACCGTCGTTTTTAAGTTTTAGCTTATGGTTGTTTAAAATCACAAATCGTTTTTCTACATTTCCTTCATTAGTCGCCGTGAAACGGTAGTAAGTTGTATCTGCATCAAGCGCAAGGCTCGTTTCGGTTACCAAATCGTGCAGGTGTAAATTGGTGTATTGTTCCAAATTGGACTTGATCAATGTCAGTTCATATTCCGTATCTGCATTGGCGTAGAAACTGATCATGCTTCCATCTATGGTCTTATCCGCATTTACTTGCATCAAACCATCTTTGTTTTCTGTAAAGATAAATGCAGTGGGTGTCCCGAAGTGTTTGCGTCCGTCCCAGCCGTCGTCAAAATGGTCAGTAGTACCTTCTCGGCTGATAAGCCATAGGGCATCCCGGGTGGAGGCACTTTCCAAATTAATGCGGAGGTAAGAGAGTGGAGATGATTGCTCTTGTTCAATGGCCCGGGAAGCCCGCTGCCCATGTTGTCCCGGTGCCAACTGAGGTTTGGTGTTTGGGATAACCTTCGGCTCTCCTGCTGCTGCATACGGAATATTGATCGTTACAGGGGTGCCCGGACCTGCTTCCAATACAGTATCGGTGAATTTTAACATAAATCCTTGCATGGATGGAATTTCGTTGTTCCATACGGCTTTTGCACTTTCTTGCGGAATGGCAAACCAGTTTCCGGCACTCAGTTGCGGACTTGTTCCTGTGGTCAGCGTTCCTGTAGAAGCCCAGTCGTGAAAACGTCCGGTATTGTACAGATAGATAGTCTTTTCTACGATGTCGTCCGGTAACACGAGCTTGCTGATGTCAATAGCTGCCGTGTAGGAATTACCGAACAGGTTTTGCCCCAGGCCGTAACGTGTGTTTTGAACGCATCCGGTTGCTCCTGTTACAATCGGAGCCTGGCGCGTCATCGTAACAGTTTTATCACAGAAATTCAATTCTCCGGTAATGGTGTAGGTTGTGGCTTCTTCCTGGGTAATGGAATAACCTTTAAAAGCTTCCAACACGCTATTGCTGTTTAGCCAGTGCCACTTCTGATAAAACTTCGTATTGTCGCCATTATAGGCTTCATCGTACATCCGCAAACTTGCTCCGAGGAATGTAGGATTAGCAACAATACTCTTTACCGGAACTCCAAAGTATTGCCACTGGTAGGAAGTTGTAAAGGACTGACCTTCGGTGGGACTGCCTACAATGTTGTCAGTCCAGGTTTCTTCGTTTCCTTTTATTCCTTTGGCATAAAATTGCACGGTACCGAAAATGTTCTGTCCGCAACCTGTGGTGGCGATGAGTGTACCGTTGGCTTGACCGGCTTCAGCTTTGACCATTAATTTATGTGCTTTGTCTAAAGTTTCGCTACCGCTAACTTGTCCGTTGATGGTAAGTGATGCGGTGGCCGGAACTATGGTAGCTTTATTGGTGGCATTGATCAATTTACCTATTGTTTTGGGGTTGCCTACGGGAACGTGAAGATCAGCCAGCGCAACTTTTCCGTCACTTCCGGGCTGATTATTGGCAAATTCCACATCATGCAGCGGATACGGTACGATACCTTGCGACCAATTGGCAACTGAATCCCAGGCATTGACAAATCCCGTAGTTCCACCTACCCAAAAGTTATTACAAAGATCAATTGTACTGTTTTGTGATGTTCCTACTCCTTGCCCTTGAACCCCGTCAACATCGCCGGCACCGCCGGGATTTACCAAATTAGGAACGCCATCTGCATCCACTCCGCCGGTAGTTGCTATATTTATGCTGCCATCAGCATTCAATTGTTCTTCTGCAACATAATCTTCGCCTTCCATGGCATCGAAACAACCGTCTCCGTCGGAGTCTAAATCTAAGAAGTTAGGAATACCGTCTGCATCAATATCGCAGAGGGTACGCACGGCAAAGCCGAAGGCTTGAGCACCACCGTTTGTTTTTACTACAACATCTACCGTATGTTTGGATAAAGTGTAATCGATAGTTTCAAACAAACCGTTTACGTTACTTGGATTTCCCGTCATGACACCGGCATTATTATTATCGGTATAATTGTAACTAAGAGTACGATTGTCTGCACTCAATTCAATCTTTTGTAATGCACGGTAAAAACCATTATGACTTATAGTAACAACATCGTTGTAGTTACCTGTTCCGGTTTTTTCGAGAGACTGAAATCCATATCCATGGTCCATAAACCTGATTTGCTCGGGCCAATTATTATCGAGGGTTAAGCTCGTGGCTTCCGCATCAAATACCACTAATTGAAATGGTACGGGTACAGTGCCTTTTTCGGCTCTTACCTCTACTTTGAAGCGTGCTTCGCCTATTAGAGTACCACTTCCTTTAACCCATATTACTTCATGTTTGTTAGTGACATTATAGTTTTTGTATATCATTTGTTCAGGTCCGCCAGCCCATGTATTTATATCTTTTCCTTCAAACTTGCTCACTTTTGTCGGATTTGGGGTCCCCGAAGTAAGTTCTATATTCACGGCAGATGGCCTATTATAGTTTTGTACGTACGTATAGGTAACATCTGCAGTATATGTAACTCCGTTGTAGGTGGCTGTACGGGTAACTTTATCGCCAATAGCATTCCATTCGGCACCGGTAAAATCGAAGAAACCGAGTTGAGTTTTAAATGTACCGGATCCTGTGGTTGTTTCTGAAGGCAAGTCGGGATTGTCGCAATAAAGCTCGTCCATATCAAGTATCCCATCATTATCTTTATCAATGTCGTCAGTGTCGGGAACACCGTCACCGTCCGTGTCGGCACAAACATTTATGTTGTTAAATTGAGAGTAACCTATGCCTTGTCCTACATCTCCGCCAACATCGGCAGCACCGCCGGGATTTACTAAATTGGGAACACCGTCGGCATTTACACCTCCATAAGCTGCTATATTTATACTTCCGTCCGCGTTCAGATGGCTGGCGTTTACATTTTCATCGCCTTCAATAGCATCGTAGCAGCCGTCGCCATCGGAGTCCAGGTCTAAGAAGTTAGGAGTGCCATCTGAGTCGGCATCGCAGAGGGTACGCACAGCAAAACCAAATGCTTGAGCAGTACCGTTCGATCTTACTATAACATCAACAGTATGCCTGGATAAAGAGTAATCGATAGTTTGAAACAAACCGTTTACGTTACTCGGATTTCCCGTCATGGTACCGTGATTATTATTGTCGGTGTAATTGTAACTAAGAACACGGTTGTCTGCACTTAATTCAATTTTTTGCAATTCACGATAAAAACCATTATGACTTATGGTAACAGTATCGTTGTAGTTACCTGTTCCGGTTTTTTCGAGAGACTGAAACCCTATTCCATAATCTATAAACCTGATATGATCAGGCCAATTATTATCGAGGGTTAAGCTGGTGGCTTCCGCATCAAATACCACTAATTGAAATGGTACGGATACACCGTTTTTTTCGGCTCTTACATCTACTTTGAAGCGTGCTTCGCCTACTAGATCATTCTTTTTAACCCATATAACCTCATGTTTATTAGTGACATTATAGTATTTGTATATCATTTGACCGGGTCCGGTTTCCCAGGTGTTAATGTCTTTTCCTTCAAAAACACTTATTCTGGGGTTCGGAGTTCCCGAAGTAAGCTCTATATTCGCAGCAGATGGTCTATTATAGTTTTGTACGTACGTATAGGTAACATCTGCAGTATATGTCACTCCGTTGTAGGTAGCAGTACGGGTAACTTTATCGCCGATTGTCGTCCATTGAGCACCTGTAAAGTCGAAGAAACCGAGCTGGGTTTTGTACTGACCTTTGCCCGCGGTCGCGATTACCGGCAAGTCGGGATTGTCGCAATAAAGCTCGTCCATATCAAGTATCCCATCATTATCTTTATCAATGTCGTACATATCGTAAACACCGTCACCGTCAGTATCGGTACAAGCATTTACAAGGGGATTTACCGAATAGCCAACGCCTTGTCCTACATCCCCGCCAGTATCGGCAGCACCGCCTGAGTTAACCAAGTTGGGAACGCCGTCGGCATTTACGCCTCCATAAGCTGCTATATTTATACTTCCGTTGGCATTAAGATGTGCGGCAGTTACTTTTTCATCGCCTTCAATGGCGTCGTAGCAGCCGTCGCCGTCGGAATCTAAGTCTAAGAAATTAGGTATGCCGTCTGAGTCGGTATCGCAGAGCGTACGCACAGCAAAACCGAATGCCTGACAGCCGCTGCGTGCTTTTACATCAACTCTGACAGAGTGGTTAGACGATGTGTAGTCGATTGTTTCGAACAGACCGTTCACGTTGCTTGGCAATCCCGGTAAGTTGGCAGTATGATTGTAATAGAGAATGCGATTATCGGAACTTAATTCAACTTTTTTTGCAGTACGGGTAAAGGTGTGGTGAGTTACGGTTACCACATCGTTGTAGTTGGCTGTTCCTGTTTTTTCAAGCGATTGGAAACCTCGTCCTTGCAAGTCGGTGTACTTTACTTGTCCGGTCCAATTGTTTAAAGCCTCCATCCCTGAGCCTTCTGCGTCAAATACTACTAATTGGAAGGGTACAGGATTATCAGGCTGTCCTTCTACATGAGCTTTTACATCTATTTTAAAACTTGCTTCGCCGTGCAGCGGTTTTGCTCCAACGACATTTTTATTATAATATATTGCTTCTTTAAAATTAGTACCGTTTACATTGTAGTAATTTTTTATCATTTGCGGCTGATTAGTAACATCCCAGGTATTCATGTCCCATCCTTCAAACTTAGGTACAGCAGGATTATCGGGCAAATTTCTGAGGTCAGTTGTATCGTTGCCGCTTGGAATTACCTTATTATATATATCTATATAGATAACTTCGGCAGTGTAAGTAACTCCGTTGTAGGTGGCTGTGCGGGTAACTGTATCGCCAATAGCGTTCCATTCGGCACCTGTGAAGTCGAAGAAACCGAGTTGGGTTTTGTATTTACCTGTTCCGGTAGTTGTAGCTATCGGCAGACTGGGGTTATCACAATAAAGTTCGTCAATGTCAAGTATTCCGTCGTTATCGTTATCCTGATCGTAGATATCGAGAACACCATCTCCATCAGTGTCGGCTGTGTTTGGAGATGCAGGAACTTGCCAGGTTAAGCCGTCTCCTGTGTTGTCGCTATCCCATGAAACATAGTATTTTGCAGGTGTTTGGGCTGCTACACCACTTGCAAGAAGTGCCACCAGCAGAAAAAACACTGATCTGATTTTTAATTTATGGAATACGACTTTTTTCATCATTTTTTTA